>JALUXH010000137.1 GCA_027019065.1 Anaerolineales bacterium | reverse complement strand
GCAAAAATCTTCAAAATCGGCTATCATGGTGGTGTCCTCCAAAGTAGGGTGGGTGTGAGCTCCTTAACTCTACTTCGGAGGACAAAATTTTTCCACTCGCTGCTACTGTGGAACTAGCATAAGACCCGAGTTAAGATTTTTAGGAGAGTGGAAATGAAGACGAAGAAACAGCCCAGGTTTTCCCGAGCCCAAATGCGGAAAAACATGCGTCAGGAGGTGCTCTATTCGATCCCAATGCTGTTGGGGTTGACCATTATCGTGCTGTTCCCTACAATGTGGGGGGTAGCGTGTGGAGGCTTTGTTGGCGGCTTTACGGGCATCATCATCATGCGCCAGCGGAATGCTTCAAGCGCCTTCGTGACGATAAAGGGAACCCCTGCAGTGATTATCGGCGCCCTTGTTGTGGCTTTTTTGTGGGGCATGGCATTGTTAAGTGTCTTGGCTTACCTGTTCCATTGGTAGGCTGAAGTACTGATGGCCCCAGATGAGCGCGATATCGGGCAAAGAGGGATGCTGACCACCTCAGCGTCCCTGTCATGCCAGCCTGCGGCCGGACTGTGGGCTTGGACAGACACGTCGCGCAGCGGTACACCCTCCATTCCTTCCCGGCCCACACACTCCCCAGGCATGGTTCCCCACACACATCACCTGCAAACCGATCTTTGCTAACAAAAACCCCACCCTGCCATACACCCCAGGGTGGGGGAAAACTGTCGGGGCGGGCGGATTTGAACCGCCGACCTCACGGACCCGAACCGTGCGCTCTTCCGGGCTGAGCCACGCCCCGATAGCGGGGCGGATTATAACCCAATCCCCTTGATTTGACAATCCTCACCCGAGGGCTTATACTTAGACCACCTTCCCGATTTGGAGAATGCCCCGCCATGCGAGTTCCCGCTTCTCCCCACTGTTGAGCCGTGAGTCACAGGCACGCCCGCGCGTGCCTGTGTTTTTATCCCTCGAAAGGAGCGACTTATGGATTCTGGAATGGTTCGGAAAATAGAAAAGGCCAAACGCTATGCGCAGGAGCGCAACCGCCTGCGCTTTGACGGCCTCAAGGTTACTTTCCAGGGCGCAAACAACCCCCACGTGGTGACTTTCGAGAACGGGCAGTGGCATTGCGATTGCGATTTCTTCCAACTTCGCGGGCGGTGCAGCCATACCATGGCGCTGGAATACATTTTTGAAGCCTGCCGCCTGAACCTCGCGGATGAGGCCTGACCCTCCCCCTTCACAGGAAACCCAACAAGGCAGCCGCTCGGCTGCCTTGTGCTTTTTCTGGCGGAGAGGGTGGGATTCGAACCCACGGTGGCCACAAAGACCACAGCGGTTTTCGAGACCGCCCCGTTCGTCCACTCCGGCACCTCTCCGTAAAGCGCTCCGAGGGCCTGGGCTGCCCCGGGCAGCCCGAATTATACCAGAATTTCGCCCGCTTTCCCCGTTTCCAGCGCCGCCCGCACGTCCCGTTCCACCGCCAGGGCTTCCCGTTCCAGGTCAATGCCGCGCCGCGGGTCGTGGGTGCCCACCCCCTCGCGGCGGGTGCGGAAGTATTCCCGCACATAGCGCCACAGAAAACCCCACGCCCCCAACTGCTGCCACTGGCGGATGTGCACCGCCTCGTGAGCCAGCAGGGCAGCCTGCCCGGCCGGGCCGAGACGGGCAAAATAGGCTGCCTCGGGCACAAAAACCGTGCGCCCCAGGGTCACGGCGGCGGGCGGCGCATCCCAAAGGCGCATGAAGAGGCCCACCACCCGCGCCCGCGGCGTGCCGATCGCCAGCCGGGCGTTTTCGGGCCATGCAAAGCCCGCCGCGCGCAGCAGCGCCAGCGCGGGGAAGGCCGCTTTCATCCTTCCTCCGCCTCACTGCCCGGAAAGCCGCGCGCCAGCCAGCGGGAAGCCACCGCCGGAAGCCGGTGCATCGGCCCCTGGTGGCGGGTGCACGGCGGCAGGGAATCCAGAAACAGTTGGCCATAGCGGCGGCTGAGCAGGCGCCTGTCTAACACCACCACCACGCCGCGGTCGGTTTTGGTGCGAATCAGCCGCCCAAAACCCTGGCGGAAGGCCAGTATGGCTTCCGGCAGTTGATATTCGTGGAAAGGATTTTCAAAAGTCTCGGCGCGGGCAGCCACCAGCGGGTCGCTGGGCACGGCAAAGGGCAGTTTCACAATCACCAGCACCGAAAGCGCCTCGCCGGGGATGTCCACGCCTTCCCAAAAGGCGCGGGTGCCCAGAAGCACCGCGCCGTCGCTGGTGCGGAAGTCTTCCAGCAGCGCCTGGGGCGACGCGCCGCCGCCCTGCTCATACACCGCCAGCCCGGCCTCTTCCAGCGCCGGGCGGATGGCGCGCGCGGTGCGCTGCAACTGGGCGTAGGAAGTAAACAGCGCCATCATCCGCCCGCGGGCGGCTTTGGCGAGGTCGGTCAGGGTGCGTTCCACCGCCTGCTGATAGCCGGGGCGGTTGGGTTCGGGGATGTCGTTGACGACATACAGCAGCGCAGCGTGTTCGTAGTCAAAGGGCGAGCCGAGGATGAGTTCATCGGCGTGGTCGGCAGCCAGCCGGCGGCGCAGGTAGTCCATCTCGCCGCCCGTCGTCAGGGTGGCCGAGGTCAGCACCACGGTTTCTTTCTTTTCCCAGATGTGCCTGCGGATGCCTTCGCCGACTTCCAGCGGTGCGCCGTGCAAGGCCAGCCACCGCCCCCGGGGGCGCAGTTCTGCCCAATACACCATGTTGTCTTCCGGCTCGGCAATCAGGGCCTGCAGCAGCCGCCCGCCTTCTTCCAGCCGCTGGCGGAGGTTGGCCAGTTCGTTGGCCAGGTCCAGCGTCTTTTCGTCGGCAGGCACCCGGCCGGAAGCCAGCATTTCGCGCAGCCCCCGCAGGGCGCGGCCGAGGCCGAAGAGGGCCCGGGCGGCATCGTCCCAGGCGATTTCCACCGCCTCCCAGAAGGGCTGGGTGCGCACCGCGGGGGTAATCCGCACCTGCTGGGCGTACTGCCCCAACGGACGGCCTTCGCGGGCTTCTTCCATGAAGTCGGTGAGGGCGCGAAAAGTGTCGTTGAGGGCTTCCTGCAGCACAAAGGCGCGGCTGGTGAGGTCGTCAATGCCTGCTTCCACTTCACTGCGCACTTCGGCCGGCCAGCCGCGCGCCTGGGAAGCCAGCGCGCCCAGCAGGCCGGCGCGCGGGCCGCCGAGTTCCGAGAGCAGGCGGCGCAGGTCTTCGCGGGTGATTTCAAAGCCCAGGGCGTTGGTGAGGGCGCTTTCCAGATGATGGGCTTCGTCCACGATGAGGTAGTTGTATTCGGGCAAGATGCGACTGCCGGTGGCGGCGTCGCTGAGCAGCAGGGCGTGGTTGACCACGAGCAGGTGGGCGTGCTCGGCGGCGGTGCGCGCCCGCTGGAAGGGGCACTGCCCGCTGCTGTAGCGCATACAGTTATCGGCCGTGCAGGCCGGGGCGTCGGCCGAAATGCGCTGCCAGACGGCGTTTTCGGCGGCGCCGCGCAGGTTGATTTCGGCGCGGTCGCCGCGGCCGCCCCGGTGCAGCCACACCAGCACTTTGGCGAGCACGCGGGCCTCGTCGGGTGTCTTCTTGCGCTTGTTCAGCAGCGCGTTCAGGCGATGCGGGCAGAGGTAGTTGGCGCGCCCTTTCAGCACTGCGGCCTGCAACGGCCTGCCGAGCACTTCCCGCACCAGCGGAATGTCTTTCTGGATGAGTTGGTCTTGCAAATTTTTGGTGTTGGTGGAAATCACGACGCGGGTGTTGTGCTGCAGGGCAAAAGCGGCCGCGGGCAGCAGATAGGCCAGCGACTTGCCTGTGCCGGTACCGGCTTCCACAATCAGGTGGCGGCGGCGGTCAAACGCCTCGCCCACAGCCTGCGCCATCTGCACCTGATGCTGCCGGTGCTCAAACTGGGGGAAACGCCGCTCCAACGCCCCGCCCGGCTCCAGCAGCGCCGTCACCGCTTCCACTTCCAGCCGGCCCTCGGTGGCCGGCTCGCGCAGGCCCTTTTCTATCTGCAACGGCTCCACATGCCAGGGAGAGGCGGCGTGCTTCGGCGGGCGTTCACCGGCTTTCACCCGGCGCATCAGCACCTGCTGAAACGGCCACGTGCCCGGCCAGGCGGCATCTACACCCATCTCCACAATGCTTGCTACCAGCGGCAGGGGCAGGTCGTCAATCATTTCCGCCAGGCGCAGGTAAAGGTGCGCGTTGACGCGGGCATCATCCAGTGCCCGATGGGTCGCCTGAAAGGGAATGCCCAGTGCGTGCCCTAACGCCCCCAGGCCGTAGCGGCTGGCCGAAGGCAGAAGCACCGAGGCCAGGTCGTAGGTATCCACCACTTCGTTGGTAAAGGTCATGCCCGCGGCTTCCAGAAAGCCCAGGTCAAAGCGGATGTTGTGGCCGACAATGACCGCGTTGCCGAGGAAGGCGGCCAGGCTGTCAAGCACCTCTTCCAGGCGGGGGGCGCGCGCCACCATCGTCTCACTGATGCCGGTCAGGCGGGTGATGAAGCCGGAAATGCGGCCGCGCGGCCGCACAAGGGTGGCGAATTCATCTTCAATGCGGTGTTCCGTAAAGCGCACCGCGCCGATGTCTATAATTTCGTCTTCGCGGTCGTCAAGGCCGGTGGTTTCCAGGTCAAGGGCAACAAAAGTGGTCATCAAAGCATCTCACTGGGCAGGGAAAGGAAGCAGGCGCCCGCAAGCGCCTCGTGAGAGGGAAGCCGCGTGCCCCTACGTCACTTCTTTCGCAATGCGCTCGCCAAACGCCAGCAGCGCCTTGACCATTTCGGGCGAGCGGCCTTCGGCATACACCCGCAGCACCGGTTCGGTGCCCGAGGGGCGAATCAGCAGCCAGGAATCATCGGCCAGGATGTATTTGCAGCCGTCCAGCGTGCCGACCTCCGTCACGGCTTCCCCGCCGATGGCCTGAGGGGCGTTTTCGGCCAGGCGCTGCGTCATGCGGCTTTTGGAAACCGGATGCCGCAGCCGCAGGTCGGTGCGGGCGTAGTGCGCCGGGCCGACTTCTGCCAGCAAGTCTTCCACCAGCGCCGAGAGCGGCTCGCGGTAGTAGGCCAGCATTTCCAGCATCAGCAGCCCCATCAGCACGCCGTCGCCTTCGGGAATGTGCCCCTGGAAGGCAATGCCGCCGGATTCCTCGCCGCCGATGAGGACGTTTTCCCGCAGCATGTGGTCGGCGATGTGATTGAAGCCCACCGGCGTTTCGTGCACCGGCACGCCGTATCGGGCCGCCAGACGGTCAATCATGCGGGTGGTGGAAACCGTACGCACCGCCGCGCCGCGCAGGCCGTGCACTTCGGCCAAATAGCGCAGGCTGAGGGCCATGATTTTGTGCGGATCCACGAAGTTGCCACGCTCGTCCATCGCGCCAATGCGGTCGGCGTCGCCGTCGGTGGCCAGGCCCACCTCGCCGCGGCCGCTGGCGATGGCCGTGGCCAGCGCGCCGAGGTAGCGGGCGATGGGTTCCGGGTGCACGCCGCCGAAGCCCGGGTTCATTTCGGCGCGGATTTCGTGCACTTCCACGCCTGTGCCTTGCAGGAAGGCGCGCATCACGCCCCGCCCCGAGCCGTACATGGAATCCACCACGGCGCGCAGTTTGCCCTCGGCGATGCGGTCGGCATCAATGAGGGTGTGCAGGTGGGCGAAGTAGTCGGGCAGGGGGTTGAAGCGTTCCAGCAGGCCGAGTTTGCGGGCTTTGTCGTAATCCATCAGGTTGGGGCCGCGGCCGCGTTCCTCGTTGTCGTTGAGGTAAACCTCCACGCGGCGCGCCTGTTCGGGCGGCGCGGAGCCGCCGTAAGCGGCCTTGAGTTTGACGCCGTTGTAGCGGGGCGCGTTGTGGGAAGCCGTAATCATCACCCCCGCGGCGGCGCCCTTGTGCTTCACCGCGTAGGAAACCGCCGGGGTGGGGGCGTCGGCCTGCGCCAGCCATACCTTGATGCCGTTGGCAGCGAGGACGCGCGCCACTTCGCGGGCATAGCGGTCGGAAAGAAAGCGGGTATCAAAGCCGACCACGGCGGTCAGGTCGGCCGCCTCGCCGTTGGTATCGGCCTGCATGGCGTCGGCGATGGCCTGCGCGACTAAGCGCAGGTTGTGGAAGGTGAAGGTGTCGGAGATGACGGCGCGCCAGCCGTCAGTGCCAAAGTGAATGGGCATGGGGAGCCTCGGGATCAGGGAATTGGGGGATGGGGGATCAGGGGATTGGGGTATTGGCTACCTGGTGTCATCTTTGCGCTCTTTGCCTTCTTTGCGCCTTTGCGTCCTTTGCCTACTTTGCGTCTTTGCGTTAACCTCTCCGCGCCTCGGCGTTACGAAAAGGCCGAAGTGGAAAAGTCTTCGTCATTCTGGTGCTCTTCCTGCCACACGGCCAGGCTTTGGGAAAGCGCAGCAAGAGGCACAAGTACCGCGCTGTCGTCGGTCGCTTCAATGTAAGGAGCAATAGCATCTTGAATTTCCTGCACCAGGTCCCGTGTCAGGCCGCGCAATTGTACCTTATTGACAAGGCCGGTTTTGACCTCTGCCGGCAGGGGCGCGTTTTGGAGCAAGGTGATGACGTCTTCCGGCGAAGGTTCAATCAGGCGGTCAAAGCGGCGGCGGAACCATTGGGTAACGTCGCGTTCGCTCAGCCAGCTGCTGACCACGAAAACGCCCATGAACCAGCCCATCCACATGGCGAAGTCGACAAGGATGCTTGCAATGTAAGCCCATTCAGGCCAGCGCCACAGCAGCGCCTGGAAGCCCACGGTGATGGCGTGGGTGAGCACGATGGGCAAACCCACCGCCACGGCGAAAGCGCCGCCGACAAGGAAGGTGAGGATGGCATGGAACACCCAGCGGCGCACCTCAGCGGCTGCGGGCACCGTGGGCGGCAAAGGATGCTGGCAAAGGTCCAACGCCGCGTCCAGCACCATGACCGCCGCCCCCAGCAGGAACGCCCCGGCAAACCACACCCACCCCACGCCGAGGAATTTCCCCGGTGCAACATGCCACACCAGCGCCACGAGGGCGATGCCCGCCAGCAGGCCGATAACAAGAGACCCCAGGAACAACCGCCGCAGAATCTGCCACATGGGATACCTCCCGACCGTTACCCCGCGGCGCTGTCGGAATGTTCCAGAATTTCCCGCGCCAGGCCGAGCAAAGCCTCCCGTTCTTCGCCTTCCACGCCGCGGGCAAGCAGATATTTTTCCAGCAGTTCCAGGTGCGTCAGACGCTCCAGCGGCTCATCGCCGAGGCGGGCGCGGGCTTCCACCTGCGGGCGCTTAATGAGGTGAAATTCCAGCGCTTCGTCTGCGTGCGCGCGCAGGGCAGCATCTTCTATAGAGGCTTCCAGCGCCTGCGGGTAATGCACCACCAGGCGCACCACGGCCCCTTTGAGATTTTTGCGCGGCCCCAGCGCGTCAATCAGCCGCTGGGTGGGGCTGACCTCATTGGTGAGGGTAACACGGCGGTCAATGACCGGCCGCACAGGCAGTTTGTGCCAGGCTACCGTGGTGGGCTTTCCTTTTTCTATGGTCGCGATGACGAAGCACTTGTCTTCATGCGCCTCGCCGAAATCCACCCGCTCAATGGAGCCGGGGTAAACCACGGGCGGCTGGCTGCCTTCGTTCAGGTCTTGGGCCTTGTGGATGTGGCCGAGGGCCACATACGCCCAGCGGGGGTTTTTGACCAGCGAAGCAGGCAGCACCAGGTCGTGCCCCAGCATCACCAGCCGCTCCGCACCGTATTTCGCTCCCTGCACCGAAGCATGGGCGGCGAGCACCAGCGGCAGGCTGGCGTCGGCCTGCTGCATCAACTGCCGCACACCCTCGGTCATCAGGTCGGCCATGCGTTCGTACAGGTCTTCCGCCGAGAGGCCGCCCGCGGCTTCGCCCAGGAAAGCCACCAACCCGCTGCGGGAAACCCACGGCAGGGCGATGATTTGCAGCGGCAGGCCGTCCAGGTCGGCGGGGGTCAGCAGGCCGGGCTTTTCCACCACCCTCACGTGCGGCACCTCAAAGGTGCTCAGCGGGTCAAGGGCGTGGGCGCGCCCCAGGGCGGGCGAAAGGTCGTGGTTTCCCACCAGCAGCACGGTGGGAATGCCTGCCCGCGAAAGCCGCATGATGCGCTTTCCCCATTCGCGGATGAAGGTGGGCGCGGGCGAGCGGTCTTTGAAGGCGTCGCCGGCAAACAGCACCAGGTCCACTTTTTCTTCAACGGCCGTATCCACAATCACATCCAGCGAGCGCAGGAAATCCATCACCCGCACAGGCAGGCCGGTTTCGGGGTCATGCCGCCCGCGGTTGAGCATATCAATGTGGGCATCGGCAAAATGCAAGATGCGCATCAATAGCCTCGCTCGGGGTGAAAGCGGTTGAACAGCGGCTGCCCCTTCAGGTAACGGGCCAGGTTCGCGGCGAAGAGCGCCATGGCGCGGGCGTTATAGTGCGGGGTGCTGCCGGCAATGTGCGGCGAAAGGAGGACGTTGGGCATTTCCCAAAGCGGGCTTTCGGGGGGCAGCGGTTCCTGCGGGAAGACATCCAGCGCGGCTCCGGCCAGATGGCCGCTTTCCAGGGCTGCGACCAGCGCCTCGTGGTCCACCACCCCGCCCCGCGAAATATCTACCAGAAAAGCGCCTTGCTTCATCGCGGCGAAAACTTCCGCATTCACCATGCCGCGCGTCTCGGGCGTGAGAGGCACCGTGACCACCACAAAGTCGCATTCCCGCACCATGCTGCGCAGGGCCTGGGGCGGGTACAGGCGGCGGACCAACTCGCCGCGCGGGTCGCCGTGCCCTGCGGGCGTGTAGCCGTGGTCTTCCGGGCGCCTGACATCCCGCTTGGTGGCCAGCACCGTGGCTCCGAAAACGTGCAGCAGGCGGGCAATTTCCCGCCCCAGGCTGCCGTAACCCACAATGCCCACCGTGCTGGTGTTCAGCTCCAGCGGCATGAAGCGCTGCCAGCGGTCTTTGGGCCATTCCTTGCGGCGCTGGGAAGCCCTCAACGCGGGCAGGCGGTGCCCCAGCGCCAGCAGCATCATCAGGACATACTCGCCCATCTGCGGCACGGCAGCGCCGCTCATGGTCGTCACGGCCACCTTCCCGCTGCGGATGAGGGGATGTGCCGCCACGTGGTCTATGCCCGCCAGGTGAAACTGAATCCACTTCAGGTTGGGGGCGGCCTCGGCTTCCGGCAGCACGCCCAAGGTGTAAAGAATGTGCGCCCGCGCCCAAAGCGCCGCGGGAACTTCTTGCGCTTTACGTGCCGGATGAACGACAATTTCGGCTTCCGGCGCAGCAGCCCTGACCGGCTGCAGGTCGGCTTCCTCAAGAGGAAGGGTGATCAAAACGAGAGGGTTTTCCATGGCTACACCGTTAGAATGAGCGCATTAGCGAGGGCGAATAAAACCAGCAGGATGATTTCGGCGGTGCGGGCGTCGGCCTGTGCAGCAGGGTAAAGCGCCGCCGCGCTGCCCAACATCAGCACCAGCGCCGTGGTGTGGAAAGCCAATTTGCGGTTCGTCCGCCGGGGAAGGTCGTGCATGGTGGCCTCCGAAGAAATTGTACCGCTACCACAGCCCCAACGCCAGCGCGCCTGCCGTCAGCACGCTGACCAGCGTTACCAGCACGAGGATGTATTTGCCCAGCGCTGCCATCACATCGCCTTCCCGCCCGGCCATGCCGGTGGTGCTTGCGCCGACGACGACTTTGGTGGGGGCAAACACCGAAGCCAGCGCGCCGCCGCTGCTCTGCGCTGCCAGGATCACAGCCGCGCTGTAACCCAGCAGGTCGGCAGTGCGCTGCTGCAGGGCGGCAAAGACCACATTGGAATTGGTGTTGCTGCCGGTCATGAACGCGCCCAGCGCGCCCACCCACGCCGCCACCGGCGGGTAAGCGCGCCCCACGGCAGCGGCCAGGCCGCGGGCCAGGGTTTCGGTCATTCCGGCGTGCTGCATCACCATCGCCATCGCCACCATGGAAGCAATGCCCACGCTGGAACTCATCACCCGCTGCACCGTGCCGCTCACAATGCGCCGCGCTGCGCCGGGCCTGTACCAGCCCGCCTGCCGGTAGAACAGATACCCCACCAGGGAGGAGTACGTCAGCACCGCGCCCGCGTGGCGGAAAAGGGGCAGTTTGCGCCCCATCGCGGCAGGCGTAACAAAGCCGCGCGCCGTTGCCACAGCGGGGAAAGGCACCTGAATCACCGCCAGGCCTTCCAGGAACGCCCGCACAGGGTGCACCAGCTGCACGGTGAGGGTAATGACCACTAAGGCAAGGTAGCCGGAAAGGGCAATCACGATGGCGCGGGCGGTGGGGCGGGCAACTTCACCCGCCTCCCCCTCCCCTCCCTTGCTAAGGTTCAAAGGCGGACAGGGGTCTACCAGACCCCTGTTCTCCCCCTTCCAAAGGCAGAACCAGCGAAATGTTGCTTTTTCGGTGCTCCTAGAGCTGCATGGCGAAGAGAGATGATGAGCGAAATTCGCTTTTTTATCGCTAAAACAAGTCCTTTCGGAGGATGTTCTTTTGGAGTGCGGCGACTTGTCGCCGCTTTCCAAAGCGGTGCCGAGGCACCGCACTCCAAAAAATGGCGTTTTCAAAGGCAGGTGTCCGCCCCTGAACTTGCTAAGGGAGGGGAGGGGGCTGGGGGGTGGGGAGAGATCACGCTTTTGCCGCACGGCAAGCAACACCCCCACCACCAGCCCTGCGAGGCCGCCGCCCAGGGCGCCGATGTTCCAGAGGCGGTGGGTCGCCAGCAGGTATTGCGTGCCGCCCATCGCCGCCCCCATCACCAGCACCGTGAGCCAGAGCCGCCGGACGGCTTTCCAGCCGCCGGCCGCATGGGCCACCATCAGGCCGACCACCAGGCCGGAAAGCCCCAAAAAGGTGGCCGTAGGCGGCGCAAGCACTTCGCCGGCGAGGTCGGTGGCGGCCATGAGCGCCTGGAAGGAGGTTGCTAACGAGCCGAAACTGACCGCCCAGGCGTGCCCCACCGAAGGCGCGACCACCGCAGTAAGGGGCGAAAAGCCCAGCCCCACCAGCAGCGGCGCGGTAACGGCCACGGGCACGCCAAAGCCGCCCACCCCCTGCAAAAAGGAAGCAAACGCCCACGCCAGCAGCAGCGCCTGCATCCCGCGGTCGGCGGTCAGGCCGGGCAGCGCCTGGCCAATGGTTTCAATCGCGCCCGCTTCATCGGCCACCCGATAGAGCAAAAACGCCGCCCAGACGATGAACAGCACATCCAGGGTGAGGAAAAGGGCTTTGGCGTGGGCATACGCCAGCAGGCGCGGCCCGGCGCCGAAATAGCCCACGGCCACGACCAGCGCGGTGAGGTAGCCGGCCCCGCCCGCGCGGGAAGCCCCCCACCGCTTCCCGATCATCAGCCCCAAAATGACCAGAACAGGCAACGACGCCAGCCAAAAAGCCATGCTGCGCCTCAGGCAGTGCCGAACTGCCGGTCGCCGGCGTCGCCGAGGCCGGGCAGAATGTAGCCGTTGTCGTTCAGCCGCTCGTCAATGGCCGCCAGATGAATAGGCACGTCGGGATGGCGTTCCTGCATATGAGCAATGCCTTCCGGCGCGCCGATGATGCCCACGAACTTGATGCGCTTCACCCCCCAGCGCTTGAGAATATCCACCGTGGCCACGGCCGAGCCGCCGGTTGCCAGCATCGGGTCAAGCACCAGGCACAGGGTTACGGTGGGGGCGACGGGCAGTTTGTTGTAGTATTCCACCGGCCGCAGGGTGCGCTCATCGCGATAGAGGCCGATGTGCCACACCTGCGCGCCGGGGAGCAGGTTCCAGACGCCTTCCACCATGCCCAGCCCGGCGCGCAAAATCGGCACCAGCCCGATGGTGTCGCTGACTTCAGCGCCGGTCATCGCGGCAAGGGGCGTTTCCACCGGTTTGGGGCGGGTGGGCAGGTCGGCGGTGGCTTCGTAGGTCAGCAGGGTGGCAAGTTCGCGCACCAGGTCGCGAAAGGTTTGGGGGTCGGTGCGTTTGTCGCGCAGCAGGGTGAGTTTATGCGCCACCAGCGGGTGGGGGGAAGGGAAAACGTTATCCATGGCACGCTCCGGGAGGGAAAGGTGCCTTCATTATAGCCCAGACTTGGTAACTCACGTTACGCAGCAGTGATTGACAGACAGCAATTTCACCCTATGAAACCGTTGAACATTCGGCTTTTTCGCCCTCACCACTCCCCCTTCGCGGCGGCTCAGCCCCCTCTCCTCTCCCAGTGGGAG
>JALUXH010000136.1 GCA_027019065.1 Anaerolineales bacterium | reverse complement strand
CAGTTACCAGATGACGCAGATTCCGCAGAAAATCATCCACAGATTCGCACCGATTGCAACCCCAGAAAGCACAGAAGCGCCGCAGAAAACACAGAAGTTGACTTTGCGTCTTTGTTCCTTTTGCGCTCTTGGCGTTCCGCCGTGGTAACCTTTGGGCCTCCTGTGTGCCTTGGCGTTCTCATCGCAGGTGGGCTGAACAGTTACGACTGAAGGGGGCGAAGTCTCCCCAGCGGGTCAACCGCAAGCCCCGCCTTCCCCGTGGCCGTGGCCTGCTTTCGCCGGATGCAGCGCGAGCACGCCCTCGGCGTGGGCTTCCACCGCTTCACGCGACCACAACATGGGGTGATACCGCCCCGCCTGCCACAACGGCAGCAGGTCGGCATAGTGGGGGCTGGCCAGCCGCCCCGACTGGCCGGGCAAAATGACGATGCGGGCGTTGTCCCAGTCTTTCAGGTCGAAAATCTGGCGGTGCAAGGGCACAAAATTGCGGGCTTCATAGGGCGCCTGGGGGAGCATGGCGGTTTGGAAAGGCGTGTCGGTGTCGCCGCCGAGGGCCAGCGGCGGCAGGTTGAAGATTTTATCCAGCGGGGGCTGGCTGCCGAGCAAATGCGCCAGCGGCAAACGGTGCAGCCGCCCCCAGCGCCAGCCTTGCGGGTCGCGCCCGTAATGTTTCCGCAGCCAGCCGACGGCTTCTTTCAGGCTGCGCGTCAGCCAGGCTTCCCGCCCGCCGGCCTGCTGCACCCACCAGTTGTCGGGGGTACGCAAAAAGCGCAGCAGCGCCACCACGTCGTGACCGTAAAATTCCGAAGCGTACAGCGTCAGCGGATGAAAGCCTTCCCCCATGATGCGAAAAGCCAGCGCCTCATCCACCGCGGCCAGCAGCAGGTTGCGCACCAGGGTATAGCGGGCAACTTCGTACATGGTGCCGCCCACCGTGTCGGGCGTGAGTTGGAAATCCCATGCCCGCAGCAGGCGCAGCGCCAGGGCCGCGTCGGGGTCGTCGCTTTGGAAATCGGCCAGGGCTTCCACAAATTCCCGCCCCGGCAGGGAAGTAACATCCACCTGCATGGCGGCGTGGTCATCCAGGGTCAGTTGGTCTTTCGCCGTGAGCATCTGCTCCAGGCGGCGGGCGCGGTAGCCGTTCATCCAGATATTGCCGAGGAAGTGGGGGTAATCGTCATCCACAACTTTGTTGTTGGTGTTGATGAGGTAGCCGCGGGCCGGGTTGAGCGCGTGGGGCATCTCTTCAAAAGGCACCTCGCCCACCCATTCGTACTCGCCCGTCCAGCCCGGCACCGGCACGCTGCCGTCGCCTTTGGCGCGCACGGGCACTTTGCCGGTCATCCAGAAGCCGATGTTGCCTTCCACGTCGGCATAACTGACATTGAGTTGCGGCGCTTCAATCCAGCGCATGGCCTCCACGAAATCATCCCAGCGGGCGGCCTTGTTGAGCAGCCACCAGCCGCGGATGATTTCGGCGGGCTGCAAGGCTTTGGAAGCCACTGCCAGCCGCTCAATGAACGCATCCGTGGCCTGCAAGGCGGGGCCGTAAGCCACCACCGGCGAAATCACCGGGCCGTGATGCGTGACCAGCACTTTTTCAAACACCGGCTGGCTGCGCCCCTTGACGCTGATGACCTCCGTTTCTTCGGCGGCTTCCCGCCACTCGCCGCGGAAAAGGTAGCGCGTGGGATGCTGGGGGTCAAAGCGCTCTACGAAAAGGTCTTCGGCATCAATGTAAGCCAGCGTCATGCCCCAGCCGATGCGGGCGTTGTGCCCCACCAGCACCAGCGGCACGCCGGGAATGCTCACGCCGCTCACCGCCATCTCATCGGAAACCAGGTGATTTTCATACCACAAGCCGGGCACGCCCGCCTGCAGGTGCATGTCGTTCGCCAGCACCGCGCCGCCCGTCGCGCTGCGGGAAGCCGCCACAGCCCAGGTATTGCTGCCCTGCCCGCGGGCCAGGAACGGCCCGCGAGCGTGGTGCAGGCTGCCGTCGGGGTCCAGGCGGTTGAATTCCACGCCTTCCGGCAGTGTGAGCGCATTCTGGGGCGGGTAGTGGATGTCCCAATCGGCGGCATGTTCCGGCCCTACGGCCTCGGCCAGTTCGCCGCGCACCAGTTCACCCTGCCAGCCGTGGGAAAGTTCCCACACC
>JALUXH010000135.1 GCA_027019065.1 Anaerolineales bacterium | reverse complement strand
GCTGTAGAGGTAATCAAAGACGTCCACTTGGCGCAAGTGCTCACTTACTTGAAGATGACGAATTTGCCTTTGGGCTTGCTCATCAATTTTGGCGTTGCCCGCTTGAAAAATGGCGGCATTCGCCGTGTAGTCCTTACGCACCCCCCTTCCTGATACTTTGCGTCTTTGCTTTTCTTAGCATCTTTGCGACAACCTTTGCGTCTTTGCCTTCTTAGCGCCTTTGCGATCGCGTCCTTGCGATCCTTACTCCCTTTGTGGTCCCCAAGGAGGTTTTGTATGAAATACCAAATCCGCCGTGCGACGGTCATCGGCGCAGGCACCATGGGGGCGGCCATTGCCGCTCACCTCGCCAACGCCGGTGTGCCCGTCACGCTGTTAGACATTGTGCCGCGGGAATTGACCCCCGACGAAGAAAAGAAAGGCCTCACTTTGCAAGACCGCGAAGTCCGCAACCGCATCGTGCGGCAGGGCTTTGAGCGGGCGCTGAAGTCCAAGCCTGCCGCTTTCTTCACCCCAGACCATGCCGCGCTCATCACCCTCGGCAACCTTGAGGATGATTTTGACGAAGCCATCAAAAACGCCGATTGGGTGATTGAGGTGGTGGTGGAGCGGCTGGACATCAAACAGCAACTCATGGCGCGCATTGACGCCATCCGCCCACCGCACACCATCGTGAGCACCAACACCTCCGGCATTCCCATCAAAGACATCGCCGCCGGGCGCTCCGAAGGCTTCCGCAAGCACTTTTTGGGCACCCACTTCTTCAACCCGCCCCGCTACCTCAAACTGCTGGAAGTCATCCCCGGCGAAGACACCCTGCCCGAGGTGGTGGAATTCATCCGCGAATTCGGCGAAAACCGCCTGGGCAAGGGCGTGGTGCTCTGCAAAGACACCCCCAACTTCATCGGCAACCGCATCGCCTTCGGCAGCGGCGCTTTCGTGCTGGACTATGTGCTGGAACACGGCTACACCGTGGCCGAGGTGGATGCCATCACCGGCCCGCTGCTGGGCCGCCCCAAGACCGCCACTTTCCGCCTGATGGATCTGGTCGGCATTGATGTTTGGGACCACGTCGGGCGCAACCTGCGGGAAGCCATCCCGCACGACGCGATGGCGCAGAAATACCTCGCTTCGGAACGCGCCAACAACCTGATTGCCGAACTCATCAAGCGCGGCTGGCTGGGCAACAAGACCAAACAGGGCTTTTACAAGCAGGTGCGGGAAAACGGCAAGAAGGTGTACCTGCAACTCAACCTGGAAACCCTGGAACACGAACCCGCCGAAAAGCCCAGGTTTGAATCCATCGGCAAAATCAAGGACATTGAAGACCTGGGCGAGCGCCTGCGGGCGTGGGTGAAGGAAGACGACCGCGCCGCCCAACTGGCGCGTGCCATTCTCTACCAGGGCTTTGCCTACGCGGCATCGGTCATCCCCGAAATCGCCGACACCCCCAAGCCCATTGACGACGCCATGCGCTGGGGTTTTGCCCACCAGGCCGGCCCGTTTGAAATTTGGGATATGCTGGGCGTGGCCGAAACCACGGAGGCGATGGCAAAAGAGGGCTTCCCTGCGCCGCAGTGGGTTTCCGAAATGCTGGGAGCCGGTTTCGCCACCTTCTACCAGTACGACGGCAGCCGCAAGGTGGGCGTTTACAACCCCGCGAAGAAGGCGTATGAACCCCTCCGCCGCTCGCCGAAGAACATTTTCATCAAGGAAGAAAAGGCCGCGGGCAAAGTCATTGACGAGAACCCCGGCGCGGCCATTGTTGACCTCGGCGATGGCGTGATTGATGTGGAATTCCACACCAAGATGAACGCCCTGGACGAGGACATTTTCAACATGCTCAACAAGGCGATGGATTTGGTGGACGCGGGCAAGTATGACGGCATCGTGATTGGCAGCGACGCCGACAACTTCAGCGCGGGCGCCAACCTGTTCGCTGTGGTGCTGGCTTCCCAGCAGGGCATGTGGGACCAACTGGACGAGTCTATCAAGGCATTCCAGAACCTCAACATGCGGATGCGCTATTTCCACAAGCCGGTGGTGGCTGCGCCCGCGGGGCTGGCGTTGGGCGGCGGCTGCGAAATCACCATGCACGCTTCCCGCGCGGTAGCGGCGGCGGAACTTTACATAGGCTTGGTGGAAGTCGGCGCGGGCGT
>JALUXH010000134.1 GCA_027019065.1 Anaerolineales bacterium | reverse complement strand
CTCAGCTTAGCCCCCACTTCAATCGCCGATGCGGGCATGCTGAGCGGCTGCCCTGCAACCTCCAATTCGGTGAGCCGGAACGGCGCATCTTGCCTTGTCACCACGGCCCGAACCACGCTACCCGCTTCAAACTTACCGCTTGCCTCGGCAATATCTAGCCGCGCCAGCGTGTCGGTCACCCCCGCCGCCGCCAGCACTTTCCCACTCGCCAGCACCACCATTCGGTCGGCCAGCCGTGTGACCTCCTCAACTGAGTGGGTCACGTAAATCACGGGCAGGCCAAAAGCTTCGGGCAGGCGGGCGATGTAAGGCAACAATTGCGTCTTGCGGGCATGGTCCAGCGCCGCCAGAGGCTCGTCCATAAGCAGTAAGCGGGGGGCGGTGAGCAGGGTGCGGCCAATGGCGACCCGTTGCTTTTCACCGCCTGACAGCGCGGCCGCCCGCCGCCCAAGCAAGGGCTGTAGGTCAAGCGTTTTTACCACCGAGTCAAACGCCCCCGAGCCGCTTCGCTTGGCGGCAAAGCGCAGGTTTCCTGCCACGTCCAGGTGGTCAAACAGCCGCGCATCTTGAAACACAAAGCCGACACCGCGCTTGGCTGTTGGCACAAAACCCGTCCCCTGCCAAGGCTCGCCGTCAAAGGAAACCCGCCCCGTCGCCCCGCGTTCCAGCCCAGCAATCACCCGCAGCAGCAGGGATTTACCTGCGCCTGAAGCGCCAAAAAGCGCCGTGATGCCGCCAAGCTCAAATTCCTGCGCCACCTCCAGCCGGAAGCCCTCCAGCGCCAGTTTTATATCCACCGACAGCGCCATCAGCCCACCCTTACCGGTGCGCGGCGGTTCAGGGTGTAAACCAGCAGTAGGGTCACGAAAGAAAACACCAAAAGGATTGCCGACAGCGCGTGGGCTTGGCTGTAATCCAGAACCTCCACTTGTTCGTAGATCGCGACTGAAATCACGCGGGTTTGGCCGGGGATGTTGCCGCCGACCATCAGCACCACGCCGAATTCGCCGATGGTGTGGGCAAAGCTGAGCACTGCGCCCGTGAGCACGCCACGTCGTGCCATGGGCAGGGCGACGTTGAAAAACGCATCCAGCTTTCCTGCCCGCAGGGTGGCGGCGGCCTCCATCGGGCCGCGTCCGACGGCCTCGAAAGCCGATTGCAGGGGTTGCACCATGAAGGGCAGCGAGTAAAGCGCCGAGGCCAGCACGAGGCCGGTGAAGGAGAAGGTGAGGGTGCTGCCCGTTGCGTCTCGCCACAGCCCGCCGAGGGTGGAATTGGGGCTGAACAGGATAAGGAAGTAGAACCCCAGCACCGTGGGGGGCAGCACCAGGGGCAGGGCGGTTATGGCCTCGATAAAGGGCTTCATCCGCGCCTTGCTGGTGGCCAGCCACCACGCGAGCGGGGTGCCGATGAGGAGCAAAAGCGCCGTGGTGACGGTGGCGAGCTGCACCGAGAGCCAGAGGGGGGCGAGGTCTGGCCAGCTCATAGCGCGCCATATCCGGCGGCGCGGATCTCTGCTTGGGCGGTGGTGGTGATATACGCGATAAACGCCGCTGCGGCTGCATTTTTTGTAAGCAAAACAGCGTCTTGTAGGATGGGGGCATAGAGGTCCTCTGGCACAGACCATGCGCGCGCGCCTGCATATGATTGCGCCACCAGCCCCAAATCGGCATTGCCCGAGGCCACCAGCGCATAGGCTTGCCCAACATTTTGCCCCATCACCATGCGCGGGCGCAGAGCCGCCCACAGGCCCATGGCGGTGAGCGCCTGCTTGGCGGCCAAGCCATAGGGGGCAAGGGCGGGGTTGGCGATGGCCAAGTGGCTGAAATCCGTGTGCAAACGGGCTTGCGAGGCCGTGCCTTGTGCCGCGACTAACGCCAGCAGGCCACGGGCGTAGGTTTGGCGGGACAGGCTTAGCCCTGCGGCTTCCAGCCGGGCGGGGCGGGCCTGGTCTGCGGCCAAAAACCCGTCATAGGGCGCGCCGTTGATGATTTGCCCGTAGAGCTGCCCTGTCGCCCCGCCAGAGAGGGTGAGGCGAAAGCCGCTTTCAGCCTCGAACCTTGCCCGCAATATTTCGGCGACCCGCAAGAAATTTGTGGCCACGGCGATCAGGGCTGTGGGCGGCTCGGCCAATACGGGACGCGCCAGAGTAGCGGCGAGTCCGGAAAGCATAAACTGGC
>JALUXH010000133.1 GCA_027019065.1 Anaerolineales bacterium | reverse complement strand
ATGGTACCAGGTCGTAAATGTAGTAGTCAAATTCCCCCGCCACGACGATATCCACCACCTGGTCAAAGATGGCCGATTCTTCCATGGCCGGTTCGGCAGAGGCCGCCTGGATGTACGATTCAATTTCATCGGGAATTTCTTCAAAGCCGTACATGTCGCGGATTTTCTGGCGGATTTCGTCCTGATATTCCCTGATGTGCTGGTCGGCGTCGATTTCCTGGGCGTAGAGGTTGGGCATGATTTCTACGGCGCCTTTGCCGAAGATGTCGCGCTGGAAGATGTCGGAAAGCGAAGCCTGGGGGTCTACCGAGAAGACCAGCACGCGTTTGCCTTGCTGCGCCAGCCAATAGCCCGTTGCGGCAGAGAAGGTGGTTTTCCCCAGCCCGCCTTTGCCGCCAAACATGATGTAGCGCCGTTCGGGGTGTTCGCGAAAGACTTTTGCTAAAGACATTGGGCACCTCGTCTCAGGCCAGGGCGTCGGTCAGGTCGCGCTCGCGGAGCATGCGGCGTTTCCAGGTGCTGATTTGGGGCACCACGTAGGGCAGCAGACGCAAGGAGTAATATGGCGGCAGGATGGGCACGCCCAGCAGGTCGCCCATGGTGATGAGGATGAACAGGTGTTCCATGCTGCCGCGGGTTTTCAGCGCCTGGCGTGCCATATCGTGCGACGCCATGCCGTAGATCATATCTTGCAGGTTGTGCATCATTTTGGTGAGAAAACTGCGTTTTTCTTCTTCCGTCATTCTTGTGGCTCCTGGGGGCGGAAATTTCCCTGAGGGAAAGGGGCATGGGCAAGGGGAAGCCGCCTGCCGGTGCGGCTTCCCCTGGAATGCGGGTTGGATGGGATGGTTAGTCTCCGGCGTGGGCTGCGGCTTTAGCGCGGGCTTTGGCCAGCGATTTCAGCCCGTCCACGGCGAGGATGAGGGCGGCAATGGCAAGGAAGAGGCCAATCAGCCCTGCCACGGCGTTGCCGAAGATGAAGGCCGCACTGGTGTTGGCGGCAAACATGGCCCTGAAGGATTTCCAGGCCACCACCAGCAGCGCAGCGACCGTGGTGACATACATGAAGACGGCCGGCCAGAACGCCCAGGCGTGTTTTTTGCCTTCGTTAGCCAGCCAGATGGTCACCAGCAGCAAGGCCAGCCCGGCGAACAACTGGTTTGCGCCGCCGAACAGCACCCAGATGCGCTGCCAGAAGGCCGTCCACAGGATGAGGAAGGTGAAGAAAATGGCGACAATGCTGCCGACGTGCGGGTTCTTGAAGGCGGGGATTTTATCGCCCACCAGTTCGGCAGAGGCTACCCGCATGAAGCGCAGCACCAGTTGCATCACCGTCAGGGCCATCACGGCCAGGAAGATGGCGCCGATGGCGCCGCCCATCGCGGGCGAAATGCCGGGAATCCACGAGAGGAAGCGGGCCATCCCGTACATCCACACGCCGCCTGCGCCGATTTTCAGCCCGTAAAGGTGCTGGGCGTCGTAGATGATGGTGTTCCCTTTGGTGAGGGCGGTGGCGGCAAAGATGACCGACAGTGTTGCCAGCACGGCTTCGGTGAACATTGCGCCTGCGCCGACGGGCAGGGCGTCGGTTTCTTTTTCCAACTGGCGGGCGGTGCCTGCGGTGGAAACCAGCGAGTGCCAGCCCGAAATTGCCCCGCACGAGATGGTGACGAAGAGCATCGGCCACAGCCAGCCGAGTTTGGGCTGGTTCCAGGTCACGAAAGCCGGCACCTGGAAAGAAATGTTGGTGGTGTGGAAGAGGGCAGCAATGAAGACGCCCAGCACCGAGCCAACAACCCCCAGCGCCACAAACCAGAACGAGACATAGTTCACCGGCTGGGCAAAGCGCCAGATGGCCAGCACCGAGCCCAGATAGCAGAAGGCCAGCGCCACGATGCCCCAGAAGAACACAGGCCACGTCATCGGCCCGTAGGGCGTGTTGTAGAGGACGTGCTTGGCGCCGCTGCCGGCCAGACCGTTGATCCAGTTGACGATGTTTTGGGCAGGCCCGGTGGTGCCAATCCAGATCCCAATGAGGGCGATGAGCACGGTGATGATGGTGGTCATGACCAGGTCCATCTTCCAGCGGTAGGTCATTTGCCCGGCGAGCACACCGGCCAGGGTCAGAATCAGCAGGCCGATGGGCACGACGGGGTTGGCCAGCAACCCGGCGACCACCGCACCGAAGGCGCCCATGATGAGCAGCAGGTAGAAATACAGAAAAGCCAGCAAGATGCCGCGGGCGCGCGGTGAGATGAATTTGTAGGCCAGCCCGCCCATCGTGAGGCCTTCGTTGCGCATGGCCAGCATCGCTGAGGCATAGTCTTGCACCCAGCCGATGAAGAACACGCCCAGCATCAGCCACAGGAAAGCGGGCAGCCAGCCCCATTGCACCGCGACAATCGGCCCGACAATCGGCCCCAGCGCCGCGATGGATTTGAATTGGTAGCCGAACAACACGCTGCCGCTCGCGGGCATGAAGTCCACCCCGTCGTTGTACATGACCGCCGGCGTTGCCTTCTTGGGGTTGGCCTGTATGATATCGCGGTCTATGGTGGCCGCATAGAACTTGTAGCCGATGATGACGATGACGAAGGCTACAAGCAATACAATTGCTGCCATGGCAAACCTCCTTGAACAGAACGAGAAACGTTGTGCGACCGAAGATGAAAGGACAAAAAAGGATGAAGCAGAGCACTTGCGATGGGGAATCGTTACGGACGGCACCTCCTGGTAGGTGAAAGCGTTTCGCCTCGGCATTTGCCCGCGAAACGCGTCCGAAAAGAGAAAAACCGCATTTGTGAAAACACCCCAGCCTGTTGCGCGTTGCGCCGAGGTACGGAAACTATCCCGTACTTTAAATTTTGTACCGATTTTCCGCTTTGTCAAGCGTTTTTGGCGCTTGGAAGATAAAAAAGGCGTAAAAAATTCTGCCCGGCAGCCGCCGGGCGAGCGACGCGGGTTCGGCTTCCCCTGCCGTGCGCGCGGCCCGCCTGCTTCGGCGCTGCGTGCCTTTTTAGAGCGTCTTTTTCTTGACACGCTCTTGCCTCTCGGTTACAATTCCCTCCGCTTGGTCACGGGCCTGTAGCGCAGTTGGGAGCGCGCTTCAATCGCACTGAAGAGGTCGCGGGTTCGAATCCCGCCAGGTCCACTGCGGTGGACAAACCCACCAACGCATGGTAAAATTTTTCCGTCATCCATGGGCCCATGGCGCAGTTGGGAGCGCGTCTCAATGGCATTGAGAAGGTCGAGGGTTCGAGTCCCTCTGGGTCCACCTCCCAACACCCGGTCGCCGTGCCGGGTGTTGTGTTCGTAGCAGCAGTGCAATCTGTGATTTTCATCCACCGATTTGCACAGATTTGCACCGATTGAGAAAAAAACACAGAAGGCACAGAAATTTACAGAAAACACAGAATTTTCTTTGCGCTTCTGTAATTACCTACCCAAATCGTAGCGCTGGCAATGCAGGGCGTGTTTTCACACCGTGTTTTCCTTTGGCACCGCTGCCGCTGCGTTGACCCCACCCCCGTCCCCTCCCCGCATGCGGGGAGGGGAGCCAGGGGAGGGGTATGGCAAAGGCACAGCGCATCAAAACGCCCCAGCGTAGGCAGTTACGAAAACACAGAAGGCACAGAAACTTACAGAAAACACAGAATTTTCTTTGCGCCTTTGTAGTTCTTTGCGCCTTTGCGTTAATCTCTGCGTCAATCTGTGTAATCTGTGGTTGCCTTAGCAGGAGTAGTAAGCCATCGGCACAGCGAGCCGGGGAGGGTGCAAGCCCGGCACGGCGCCACTGCCGAGCGCCACAAGGCCGAACTCGCCTGCGGCTTTCCCCACCGGGGAAGCCTTCCCGCCGGCGAACCGTCAGGCTAACCGGCGGCGGGTGCGCCCGTTACCGCGCCCCCAAAGAGGCTGCATGTCGCCATGCGGCAATCAGGGTGGTACCGCGGAGGCCAGGCCTTCGTCCCTGTTCGGGACGGAGGCTTTTTTCTTGTATCTGTTCAGCCCGCCTGCGGTAAGCGCACAGAAGTGCAAAAGGCAGGTTGCCAAGAGGTTAACGCAAAGGCACAAAGAAGGCAAAGGGCGCAAAGGACCTCTCTGTGTCTTCTGTGCTAATCTGTGAAATCTGTGGTTCTCCCTGCCCATGCTGAACAGTTGCTTTTTTCCACAAAACAACCCGGCAACCGATCCACCAATCCCCCTCACCGGAGGCCGCCATGACCAAACCCTACAACCCTTCCGAAATTGAAACCAAATGGCTGGCAAAATGGGAAGCCGACAAACTCTACGAGGCGAACATTGACCCCAACCGCCCCAAGCACTACGCCCTCACCATGCTTCCCTACCCCTCGGGCAATCTGCACATCGGCCACTGGTACGCCATGACCCCCTCAGATGCCCGCGCCCGCTACATGCGCATGAAGGGTTACAACGTCCTCTTCCCCATGGGCTTTGATGCCTTCGGCCTGCCCGCCGAAAACGCCGCCATCAAGCGCAACATCCACCCCCGCGAGTGGACTTACGCCAACATTGACAACATGCGCAAGCAACTCCGCCGCATGGGCGCGATGTACGACTGGCGGCGGGAAGTCGTCACCTGCGACCCCGAATACTACCGCTGGAACCAGTGGTTCTTCATCCAGTTCTACAAGCACGGGCTGGCCTACCGCAAAAAGTCGCCCGTGGACTGGTGCCCGACGTGCAACACCACCCTCGCCCGCGAGCAGGTCATCGGCGAGGAACGCGTCTGCGAGCGCTGCGGCACGCCCGTCATCAAGAAAAACCTTGCCCAGTGGTTCTTCCGCATCACCGACTACGCCGACGAACTCAAGCGCTTTGACGGCCTGGACTGGCCGGAACGCATCAAGACCGCCCAGCGCAACTGGATTGGCGACCGCTCCGAAGGCGCCACGGTGGTTTTCAAGACCGAGCAGGGGCACCCGCTGGAAATCTTCACCACCCGCCCCGACACCCTCTGGGGCGTCACCTTCATGGTGCTCGCGCCCGAACACCCGGTGATTGACGAAATCACCCCGCCGGAACACCGCGTCGCGGTGGACAAGTACCGCTTCCAGGCCGCGCGCTTCTCCGATATGGAACGCCAGGCCGCCGAACGCGAGAAAACCGGCGTCTTCACCGGCGCATATGCCATTAACCCGGTCAACGGCGAAAAAGTCCCCATCTGGATTGCCGACTACGTCCTCATGTCCTACGGCAGCGGTGCCATTATGGCCGTGCCCGCCCACGACCAGCGCGACTACGAATTTGCCAAAAAATATGGCCTGGAAATCCGCCCGGTTATCTTCCCCCTGGACGAAAACGGCAACCCCACCCCCTTAGACGCCGCCACCATGGAAGAAGCCTACCCCGGCCCGGGCGAAATGGCAAACAGCGGCCCCCTCACCGGCAACCGCATCGTCAAGGGCAAAGGCTGGGACGACCCGGGCATTATGAAAGTGATTGAATGGCTGGAAGAAAAAGGCATCGGCGAACGCGCCGCCAACTACCGCCTGCGCGACTGGCTGATTTCCCGCCAGCGTTACTGGGGCACGCCCATCCCCATGGTTTACTGCGAAAAATGCGGCTGGAATCCGGTGCCCGAAGACCAGCTGCCGGTGGAACTGCCCGACGAGGTGGAATGGCGGCCTACGGGCGAAAGCCCGCTCAAATTCCACCCCACCTGGAAGCACACCACCTGCCCGGTGTGCGGCGGCCCCGCCGTGCGGGAAACCGACACCATGGACACCTTCATGGATTCCTCGTGGTATCACCTCGGCTACCTCAGCCTGCACGGGCGCGACGACGCCCCCTTTGAGCAAGCGGAATACGACTACTGGTTCCCCGTAGATACCTACACCGGCGGTGCGGAACACGCCACCATGCACCTGCTCTACGTGCGCTTCTTCCACAAGGCGCTGCGCGACCTGGGCATTGTGGAAGGCGATGAGCCGATGATTCAACTTCGCAACCAGGGCATTGTGTTAGGCGAGCCGCGCGACGGGCATTTCGTCACCGTCACCGGCCACTGGGAAGGCAACGCCTTCCACGCCGAGCGCATTGTTGCCCTGCCGTGGGAAACGCCCCGCAGCGAATGGCCTGATTTCTTCCAAAGCGATACCGAAATCCACGGCGAGGTCTATGCCCGCGACGAAACCACCGTCAAGGTGCGCGTCAACCCCTATGCCGAGGACGAAGACCCTATCAAAGACGCCCGCTTCGTGGTGGTGCATGTGGATGAGAACACGGTGGTTGAAATCCCCGACAAGCCGGAAGCCCGCCACCTGGATCTGGTCTATCACCTGGAAGTGGAAAAAATGTCCAAATCCAAGTTCAACGTGGTGGACCCCGACGCACTGGTGGAGCAGTACGGCGCCGACACTGTGCGCGCCTATTTGATGTTCTTCGCCCGCTGGGATTTGGGCGCACCGTGGAACAGCAAAGGCATCGGCGGCGTGGTGCGCTGGCTGCGCCGCGTGTGGAATCTGGTCAATGAAACCGCCCACGCCGAACCGCCCGCCAGGCCCGACGCTCAGGCCGTACGCGCCCTGCGCCGCAAACTGCACCAGACGCTGCAAAACGTTACCAGCGACTTTGAAACTTTTGAATTCAACACCATCATCGCCGCGCTGATGGAATTGCTCAACGAAATGCAACGCCTGCGCGAGCAAACCGCGGGCACCGAAGCCTGGCAGGAAGCCCTGAGCATCTACCTGCGGATGATGGCGCCCGTCACGCCGTTCATCGCCGAGGAATTGTGGGTTGAGGTGCTGGGGCAGCCGTATTCCATCCACACCCAGCCCTGGCCTGAAGTGGACGAGGAAGCCGTCAAGGAAGACACCATCACCCTGGTGGTGCAGGTGAACGGCAAAGTGCGCGACCGCCTGCAGGTGCCGGTGGACATCGCCGCCGAGGAAGCCAAAGCCAAGGCGTTGGCAAGCCCGGCGGTGCAGCGCCATTTGCAGGGCCAAGAACCCCGCAAAGTGATTTACGTCCCGGGCAAACTGGTGAACATTGTGCGATAACCTTCCGCCTGCCGGAAATTTCAACCCCCTGGCCGGAACGAGCGGTCAGGGGGTTTCGCATAGCCATAAACCCGAAGGGCAGGCTGCTTATGCTGCTTACGCATGTTACGCTGTTGAGCATCAACGCATCTGAGCGCCTTCACCTTCCCCCCGCCGCGCTTTTTGGAGTGCGGTGCCTCGGCGCCGCTTTGGAAAGCGGCGACTCGTCGCCGCACGCCAAAGAAAAACTGCCGCCACGTGAGTTGCTTATTCGGCGACCAGCGCCACGCCGACCAGCCCTGCGCCGGCGTGCAGGGAAAGGCCGGGCGTCATTTCGGCGTAGATGCGTTCTGCCGGGCACGGCACCACCCGGCACAACCGGCTTTCAAATTCTCTCATAGCCTCGGGAGCGGCAGCGTGAATGAAAGCCACGCGCTGCACGTGCTTCCCTGCAGCGCGCTGCTGCACCCGGGCAATCAGCCGCGCCCATGCTTTCTTGCGGGTGCGGGTTTTTTCCAGCATCACGAGTTCGCCATCCTGCAGGCTTAAAATCGGGCAGACGTGCAGCGCTTCGGCCATGCGGGCGGTCAGCGAACCGATGCGCCCGCTCATCGCCAGGTATTTTAGCGTGGCGAGGGCGGCATAAAGGGAGGTGTGCTCGCGCGTCCGGGTGGCCGCGGCCACGGCCTCGGGCACAGAAGCGCCTGCCGCCACGGCTTCCGCCGCGGCCAGCACCATGAGACCTTGCCCCATGCTCAGGGAGCGGGTGTCTATGACCGTGATATCGCGCTGCGGCAGCAGGTCGCGGGCGGTTTGGGCGGCTTGCCAGGTGGCGCTGACCTTGCTGCTGACGGTAAAGCACAACACTTGCTCTGCGCCCTGGTCAAAGGCTTCCCGAAAAGTTTCCACGAATTGCCCGGGCGTCGGCGCAGCAGTCGTTGGCAGGCGGCCTTCCAGCGCGATGCGGGCAAAAGCGGTGGCATCGTCAAGGTCATACACTGCCCGCAGGCTTTCGTCGCCGAATTGCACCATGATGGGCACCTGCCAGATGCGATAACGGCTGGCCAGTGCGCGCGGCAGGCTGGCGTCGGTGTCGGTCACGATGGCAATTTTGGGAATGGCCCCGGTCATTGTGCCTGTCCGGAAAGCCGGCGTTTGCTCCACGCGATGCTCAGCAGGCCGAAAGCAATGCTGGCGGCATTGATAAAGCCGTTCAGCAGGGCGCTGCTCAGCGAAAGCGCATAGACGCCATGCTGAATGTTGAAACTGAAATCCAGTGTGCCCAGGAAGACGCAGACGCCCCCTGCTGCCGCCGTCCACAGCGGGGCAAAGCGGCTGCCGCGAAAGTTGGCGCGGGCGGCCTGCACCATCAGCGGCGTCAGCCAGGCCAGGTCGGCGAGGGGGAAGGCCGATTCGTAAACCTGAATGTCTCCGCCGGGGTGGGGGAAGGCGAAGTAGGCCGCCCACCACAGCACGACGCCGACGGCAAAGATGGTTTGCAAGATGCCGAACGTTTTGCTTTTCATGGCTGCCTCCGAAGTAGGGTGTGTTGAAAACGCGTCGGGCGTTAGGATTGCCGGGGCCAGCGGGGAACAAGCATGGGCACTTCCTGGCGATAAGCGCGATAGGCCTCGCCGTATTCGCTCAGCAGTTTGCGTTCTTCAAAACGGGCGCCGATGAAGATGTAAAGGGTCAGGGCAGCATAGAACAGCACCATGTTCATGCTCATCACCGGCGTCAGCCAGATGAAGAGCAGGCTGCCGGTATACATGGGGTGGCGCACCCAGCGATAGGCGCCGCGGGCGACCAGTTGGGCTTCCCCGGCCGGTTTTTCAGGGCGCAGGCCGAGGAACGCCCACAGGTCGGTGCGCCGCACGGCATCGGCAGCCAGCGCCAGCCCCGCGATCTGCAGCGCGGTGGTGGCATACAGCCACGGCGGATGGATGATGTAAAGCACGCGGTCGGGCAGCGCCGCCGGCAGCCCCAGCAGCGGCAGCAGCAGCGCTGTGAAAACGATGTTATAGGCCAGCCTGTACCCGCGCGCGGCTGCGCCCCCCAGCCGTTCACGCACCCACCGTTTTGCCGTGTGGGAAGCAGCCAGGGAATGCAGCAGGCCGTACAGCCCAATGGCCAGAAAGATCAGCACGCCGTTACGGAGCATGGCAAAGCCTTGAGAAGCAAGCGCTTGTTTGGAGATGCCCGAAGGCAGGCAGCATGAAAATGACGGCGCCATTTTACCACCGCCGCCCCTACCCGGAAACGATGTACAATTAGTGCAAAAGTCCTTGCCTTTGTTCTGGAGGTTGCAATGACCGAAAAACGGCTTTTCCGCGGGGGCACGTTGGTGACGGCTTCCGAAATGCTGGAAGCCGATGTGCTCGTGGCCGATGAGAAAATCGTTGCCATGGGCCGCGATCTGGTGGCTCCTGATGCCGAAATCGTGGATGTGCGCGGCAAATTCCTGCTCCCCGGCGGCATTGACCCCCATGTGCACTACGACCTGCCGATGTTCAACACCGTGTCTTCCGATGACCACTACACCGGCACCAGGGCGGCGGCCTTCGGCGGCACCACCACGGTGATGGATTTCATCCCGCAGGACTGGCCGACGCTGGAAGAAGCGGTGCAAACCTGGCGCCGGAAAGCCGCCAAAGCCGCGGTGGACTACGGCTTCCACATGAACATTACCCGCTGGGATGAGCAAACCCGCGCCGAACTGCCCCGCCTGCCCGAATGGGGCATCACCAGCCTTAAGGTTTTCATGGCCTACAATGGCCGCCTGCGCCTGCAGGATGGCGAAATTTTTGAAGCCATGCGCCTCGCGTGGCAGCACGGTGTGCTCACTATGCTCCATGCGGAAAACGGCGACGTCATTGACATTCTCGTGCGCGAGGCGCTGGAAGCCGGGTACACCGAACCCGTGTGGCACGCCCGCACCCGCCCGGCCTGGGGCGCGGTGGATGCCGTGCTCCGCGGGGCGATGCTGGCGGCGCAGGCCGAAGCGCCGCTTTACATTGTGCACATGAACACCGCCGGCGGCGTGGAGATGGTGCAGTATGCCCGTGAGCAGGGCCTTCCCGTGATGGGCGAAACCTGCCCCCAGTATCTTTTCTTCACCGAAGACGACCTTGCCCGCCCCGACGGCGCCAAGTGGATTTGCTCGCCGCCCATGCGTTCCCGCGAAGACAACGAAATGCTCTGGCACGCGCTGGAGCAGAACTGGCTGAGCACCATCGGCACCGACCATTGCCCCTTCTTCTACGATGGTACCAGGCCTATCGTTTACGAAGGCGAGGAAATCGCCATTCCGGGCAAGGAATTGGGCAAGGATGACTTCACCAAAATTCCCAACGGCCTGCCGGGTGTGGGCGACCGCCTGCCGGTGCTGTGGACGGAAGGCGTGGTCAAAGGCCGCCTCACGCCGCAGCAGTTCGTGGCTTATACCAGCACCAACCCGGCCAAAATTTTCGGCCTTTACCCCCGCAAAGGCACCCTGGCCCCCGGCGCCGATGCCGATCTTGCGGTGTGGGACCCCGACCTGAAAGTAACTTACGGCGTGGCCGTGGCGCAGCACCGCACCGATTACAACCTCTACGAAGGCTGGGAACTGACCGGTT
This sequence comes from Anaerolineales bacterium, assembly GCA_027019065.1. Classification (GTDB taxonomy): domain Bacteria; phylum Chloroflexota; class Anaerolineae; order Anaerolineales; family DRMV01; genus DRMV01. The sequence continues at coordinate 1,870 of JALUXH010000133.1, read as the reverse complement.
TCCCCGTGCAGGTGTATTTGCGCGGCCATCTCATTGTGCGGGAAGGCGAGTGGCTTGGCCGGCGCGGCATGGGGCGCTTCCTCAAGCGCGGCCGCCCGCAGGTGTTGTAAGGGGCCTTCCGGCGGTGCGGGGATGGTTCGGAAGGGCTGCCCCGCACCGTGCTATAATGCCTTCCTATGGCAGCTTGGATGTGGTTTTCTGCAGGCGTGTTGTGGGTCGGCGCTTTGGCCGTGGGGGTGGGGGCTGCACGCGGGTTGCAACGGGCGCGGCTGTGGTGGATGGCGCTGCTCTCGGCGGCGCTGGCGTGGCTGTTGGGCGTGTTGGCCGTGGCGGCTGCGGAGGCGTGGCTTCCCCTGCCGTGGAAAGCCGGCCAGGCGTGGGCATGGCCTCACGACACCGTGGCCGGGATGCGCGTGTGGCGGCTCGGGGGAATGCAGCAGCCGTTCCTGGTGTTGGCTCTGACGGCGGTGTGGGTGGTTTTGCTGGCCGATGCGGTGCGTCCGGCACGGGCGGAAAGCGAGGGGTACGGCTGGGCGGGCGTGCTTGCTGCGGGAGGGTTGGCAGTACCGGCGACGCTGGCTGCCACCCCTGTGGCGTGGGTGATGTTTTGGGTGTTGCTGGACGCCGCAGCTTTCGCCGCCGACGTCGGCCGCCTTTCCCGCCGCAGCCATCGGGAGCGGGCGGTGTGGGTGCTGTTCCTGCGGAGCGTGACGTGGTTTCTGGCGTTGGGTGGTGCGCTGGCCGCGGGGCAGGCGGGCCGGGCGCTGTCGGCGGCAGGGGCGCTGTTGTGGGGAAGCGCCCTCGCACTCCGGTTGACGGCGGCGGCGTTTCAGCCGGCCATTATGGCTTCTGACCGCCCGCCGTGGCGGCTGGCGCTGGCGGCGATGAACACGCTGGCCACATTGGCGGCAGTGCAGTGGCTGCCCCGGCCGGGGGCGGCGCTGCCCGAAGCCCTGGCGTGGGTTGCTGCGCTGGTGGCGCTTTGGGGGGCGTGGCGCTGGGGCGCCGCGGGCACGCCTTTGCGCGCGGTGTCGGCGGGGGGGATGGCGCTGGGCGGGCTCTCGCTGCTGGGGGCGGTGAGCGGCGGGGCGCAGGCTTCCCTGGCGTGGGGGTGGCTGGCGGGGACGCTGCCGCTGGGCCTGGCGCTGACGCCCCACCGCGGCCGCACTTTGTGGCCGTTTTTTGTGGCGTGGAGCGCGCCGCTGGCCCTGCTGCCGCCAACGGGAGGGCAGGCCGCCGCGGCCGTGTGGCTTCGGCCCGCACACGGTTGGATGCTGCTGGCCTGGCTCGCGTTGGCCGCCGGCGGCGTGGCGATGGGAAGGCAGGGTATGCGCCTTCCGGCAGGCCGCACCGATGCCGCGCGGGAAGGGCGCGCTTTTTGCCTTTTCGGTTTGGCGTTGTGGGCCGGCGTGTTGTGGCTGGGCTGGCTGCTGTGGCCGCCGTTTCGGGCGGCGGCGGGGCGCGGCTGGTTGTGGGGCGTGACGGCGCTGGCAGGCGCGGCGGTGTGGCTGAGCGTGACGAAACGCGGCTATTTCCAGGCTGCCCGCGCCGAGGCATGGGCGGTGCGCACCGCCGCGCTGGCTTTCGGCGCGCTGTTTTGGGGCCTGTATCGCCTGATGGGGCGCACTTTGCGCTTTTTCTCTCTTTTGCTGGAAGGCGAAGGCGGCGTCCTTTGGGCACTGGTTTTGCTGGCGATGCTTGCCGTCTTGCTGCATCATTAGCGTAGAGGCATGCCATGAATTTTTGGATGGTGTATGGTCCCGATCTGGTGGCCGGATTTGTGTTTGTGGCCGGCACACTGATGTTGACCGGCAGCAACTGGCGCTGGTTGTTGCTGCATTTGGCGCTGGTTTATGCAGGGGCGGCGGCA
>JALUXH010000132.1 GCA_027019065.1 Anaerolineales bacterium | reverse complement strand
CGCGCTCACGCTGTCGCGCTTTTTTGCCATTCATGTCTGGATTTTGCCTTCCATTATGCTCGCCCTCGTCGCGGCGCACCTGTACCTGATCGTTCGCATTGGCATTTCCAACCCGCCCACGAAAGATGAGTAAAGGGGACCCGCCATGAACGAAGAACAAAAACGAAAATATTGGGAACGTTACCTGAAACTCAAGCACGAAGGCGTCAAGTTCTTCCCCGATGTGGTTTACAAAGACGCCATTGTGGCTTTTTTGATCTTCTTGCTGCTGGTCGGGCTGGCGGCTTTTCTGGGCGTGCATCCTGAGCCGCGGGTCGACCCCAACGATACGGCCTACATTCCGCGCCCCGAGTGGTATTTCCTCTTCCTGTTCCAGTTCCTCAAGGCCGTGCCGCCGCAACTGGAATGGGTGGGGGCGACGGTGGTGCCCGGGCTGGCAATTCTGATTTTGTTCCTCCTGCCGTTCATTGACAAGAACCCTTACCGCCATTGGTCACGCCGCAAGATTGCCACCGGTACGATGACCGCGGTGGTGCTGGCCATGGTGGTGCTCACCATCCAGGCCGTGCGCACCACCCCGCCGCAGCCGGAAAAGCCGGTTGCCCAGAGCATTCCCCAGCAGATTGCGACCGGGCACAAACTGTTTGAAAGCAACTGCGCGGTCTGCCACGGGAAGAACGGCGAAGGCGTGCTGGTGAAGAAGGCGCTGAGCTCCAAAGACGTGATGTACACCCATGATAACGAAACGCTGGCCAATATCATCAGTTTTGGCCAGCCTGAGGAAGGCATGCAGCCCTTTGGCACGGCCAACGGCGGCTCGCTCAGCCCCGATGAAATCAAGGCCATTGTAACCTTTATGCGCTATACCTGGGATGACCGGGTGCAGCCGCCCGGCGCGACGCCCACGCCTGCGCCGTAGGGGCTTGCATCTTGTGAGTGGATGTGAGAGCGCACCCTTTTCCCATTATTCTTCGTGAGGAGGTTGTCATGAAAGCCAATGAATCGTCGCTCGACCGAATTATCCGTGTGGTTGTGGGGGTTGTGCTTGTTGTGCTGGCTTACCTGGGCACGTTCACGGGTACGTGGCAGTGGGTGGCTTATATCGTTGGGGCGATTTTGCTGCTCACGGGCGTGGCGGGGTTCTGCCCGCTTTACGTGCTGCTGCGGTTCCAGACCAAAAAAGAATAGCCGCACAACGGCCTGGATGGGAAACCGCATGGCTCCTTGCCATGCGGTTTCTTTGTTTTTGGGGCAGCGCCTGGGAAAGCGGCCGACTTGCTGCCGCGCTCCAAAACATTGGCCGAAGGCAATTTCTTTACACAATCTTGACCTTTTGTTGACCAGACCCTCATAAGCGGCGGCTACACTCATGGCGATTGCAAAAAACACGCTGCTTTGGAGGTTTGAACATGAACAAGGTTTTCAAGACGATGCTGCTGGCGCTGGGCGTTGTGGTCGTGTTGGCCGGGGCGTTTGCCGCCGGCGCGTGGGCTATGCGCGGTGCGTCGTCCGGCCACGCTGCCGGGCAGGCGGTTGCGGCCCGGCCCACACAGGGCGGCTTTCCCCAGGAACGGCAGGAATGGATGGCGGGCAGGGGCCGTGATGGCGCTTTCCCCCCGCAAGGCGGCGGCCCCGGGGCAATGATGGACGGCGATGATGATGAGATGCCCGGCCCGCGCGGCAACGGCCGCGGTATGGGTGCAGGCCCGCGCGGCCCTTGGGGCGGCGCCTACGGCAGCGGTGGGATGATGGGCTCTTATGGCGCCGACCCCGCTGCTCAACCGCTTACTCTGGAAGCCGCCCGGCAAGCCGTTGAGGCTTATGTGCAGCGGCTGAACAACCCCAACCTGGAAATCCGTGAGGTTATGGTGTTCTCCAATCAGGCCTATGCTGAAATAGCGGAAAAGGATACCGGCATCGGCGCGATGGAAGTGCTGGTGGATCCGGCCAGCCGCCGGGTTTTCCCCGAGCCCGGCCCCAACATGATGTGGAACCTGAAATACGGCCCTCACGCCGACGGTGCCTCAGGCGCACCTGCCGAGATGCCCATTCAGCCTGCCGAGGCTCGCCTACTGGCCCAGAAGTTTCTTGACCGTAACGCCCCCGGCTTGCAGGTTTCGCAAGATGCCGACCCGTTTTACGGTTACTATACCCTGCACACGCTGAAGGACGGCCAGGTGGTGGGGATGCTGAGCGT
>JALUXH010000131.1 GCA_027019065.1 Anaerolineales bacterium | reverse complement strand
GAGGGGAGGGGGGCGGCCCTGGCCGCGCAACGCGCGGCCAGGGCGGGGGTTAGGGAGATCAGCAGCGAGGTCGTCGCCGCAAGGCGATGCATCGTACAGCCCCGCCGTTTTTTTTCGGATAGACTCTTATGAAAATGATGCCTTGATGCGCTGCGACTTGGGCGTATCCCTCCTCTGGCTCCCCGCATGCAGGGAGGGGACGGGGGTGGGGGCAGCGCAGCGGCAGCGGCGCCAAAGGAAAACGCGGGTAATTACCTGCGTGGTGGCAAAACGCCTCTGGCGGCAGTTTTTCTTTGGCGTGCGGCGACGAGTCGCCGCTTTCCAAGCGGCGCCCAGGCACCGCACGCCAAAAAGCGCTTGCAAAGGGGAATATTCTCCGTGTCCTCTGGGTGAGCATTTACGGGCACGGGGCCATCCGCAGTGCTTCGGGGCAGGTAATTACAAACGCGGTATGAAAACACGCCCTGCCTTGCCAGCGCTACGATTTGGGCAGGTCATTGCGGGATCTGTGGTTTCCCTTACCGGGGCCGGGCAAGGCGTGCGGCTTACCACGCGAGAGGAAGCAGCAAGAGCAAGAGCGCCAGCACCACCAGCGGCTCAACCGCGGCTTGTGAAGGCGGTTCTTCTTCCAGCAGATTGCCGATGTAAACCGTCGCGGCGTAGGTGGCTGCGGTGAGAATCAGCCCGTAGGCTGCCAGCGGAAGGGGAAGGTAATGGACGGCAGCAGCCAGTTGGGTGGCGATGGCGAGGATGAAGACGGCTTCCACCGGACGCCAGCGGCCGTGGAGTTGCAGGTTGAAAGCCCGCAAAGCGACGGTGCCCGCGGCCAGCCCCAGGGCCGGCGCGGTGAAAAACAATCGCAGCCCCGAAGCGCGCACCGCAACCGCCAGCAGGAAAAACAGCAGAAAGCCCAGCGCCGTCAGGCCGGTAGCAGCCAGGGGGTAGCGCAGGTCTTCACCGTCCACCACGATGTATTCGGCCAGCATCACGAGAAACCACAGCCCGATGCCGCCGAAGAGGACGCTCCACCATGCCACCCCCTCAGGCAGGCGCTGGAGCAGCACTTCCAGCACCCACCCCGTCAGTGCGGGCAGCAGCCAGTGGGGCAGGGTCGCGCGGCTTCCCAGCGCGGGGTGGTCGCCCAAAATCCAGTCTACGCCGGCCGCGGTGAGTGCAGCGATGAGCAGCGCCATCACCCCCGGCATCCCCACGCGGAGCGGCAGCACAAACCCCGGCAGCCGCAGCGTGATTTGCCATGCAGGCAGGTGCACGAAATGCCCGCTCAGCATGGCAATCGCCATCGCGGCGGTGACCACGCTCAGTTTGTCCCTGTCGGGGAAATGGGAGGTGGAAGCAGTTGTCATCATCGGTACGGCATGGTATAATCCGGCGCTGCAAGGCACGGAGAGGTAGCGTAGTCCGGCCTAACGCGCCCGCCTGGAGAGCGGGTGAGCCCTTAACAGGGGCTCCGTGGGTTCGAATCCCACCCTCTCCGCCAAAGCGCCCGATTTTCGGGCGCTGTTTTTTAGGAGCGTAACCATTCAGCCTGCCCGTGACGGGAACGCAAAGGCGCAGAGGGAACCCAAAGGGCGCAAAGAGTAACGCAAAGGACACAAAGGAAGCAAAGACGCAAAGAAATTTCTGTGTTTTCTGTGGTTGCAGTCGGCGCTAATCTGTGAAATCGGCGGAAATTTTTCTGCGAAATCTCTGCGGTTTTTCCTTGCTGAGGCTGAATAGAGACTCGCGAAGTTGCGCTTCAGGGCAGCCAGCGGGGCAGGATGGCATTGCTGACCAGCAGGCGCTGCTCGCCGGTTTGCAGGTCGTAAAGCCAGATTTCCGGCGGGCGGGTGAGGTCGGTCTGGTCGGTGCGGGCGTAGGCCAGCCACGGCCTGGTGGGGTGCCAGGCGAAATCCAGGTGGGTTTTGTTGGGGGCGCGGGTGATCTGGTGGGCGTAACTGCCGTCGGGGTGCATCAGCCAGAGCTGGCGGCCGGGCGTCCAGTGGGCGGGGTCTAAGGCCTTGCGGCCAAAGGCCAGCCAGCGCCCATCGGGGGAAAAGGCGGGCGTGGCGTCTTCCAGGTTGGGGTCGCGGGTCAGGTCGGTGCGGCTTTGGACGGGGGCAAAGCGGTAGAGCCAGAGGTGGGCGGCGAGGTAGGGGGCTGCCGAGGGCGCCTGCGGGGCGATGTTGGGGGCGCTGACTTTTTCCAGCAGCATCTCCACGGCCACAATGGCATGGCCG
>JALUXH010000130.1 GCA_027019065.1 Anaerolineales bacterium | reverse complement strand
CTCGGCTCCTTTGCCCCCTTCCCCTCTTACTAAGAGGGGAAGGGGGCGGCCCTGGCCGCGCGTTGCGCGGCCAGGGCGGGGGTTAGGGAGATCAGCAGCGAGGTCATCGCCGCAAGGCAATGCATCGTACAGCCCCGCCGTTTTTTCGGATAGATACTTATTTTTATCCTATCGGGTGGCCTTTGTCAAACCGCGGGCAACTGCCTGCGCGGTTGTGCCCTCAAGGCATCCTGATGCGCCTTGCCTTTGCGCCCCGAAGGAAAGACTTCCGAGGTTCCCCAACCTCGGAAGTCTCTTTTGTCGGCCCCCACGCGCCCACCTCACGGCGTGGCGGGGAGCACCCGCAGCACGCCGTAAGTGTACTGCTTGTCAATGATGGTTATCACCACGTCGGCGTGCCACCGCCTGCCATCGGGGGCAGTGTAAATGGCCTGGAGCCAATAACCCACCTCGCCCAGCGCTCCCTGGCCGGTCATTTGCCATTTCTTCGCCTGCAATTGCCCGGCAAAGGCCTTGCCCTGGGCAGCGGGGGAAAGGCCAGCCCACCAGGACGAATAAGCGACATAGCCCCTGGAAAAACCCTCGTTCCCAATGAGGCTCAACCCGCCGCCGGATTCCTGAACTTTGGAGCCCAAAACGAGTTGCACAATCGGCGCCGAATGAGCCTGCGCCCGATCGTGCCACCGCCCGCCCGACAGGCAAGCATGGCTGGTCGTCGAAAACTCCCACTGCACGCGGGTGTGCCCCGAGGGGGTTTTTGTGTAATTTGCCATCAGGGAAGCGCTCCCCGCACCGCAAAACAGGTCAAAGTGCACCGGAGGGGAAGGGGGAACGAAACCCGCCTCATCGGCTTCCATCTGGGGGAACGGTGTGGCCTTCCACCCTGCCGCGGCAAGCAGGTTGCCGAGCGCACTTTTGGCCTGCGCCGGGCTTTGCGGTACGCTGAAAATTATCTTCCACGACCTGCTATCGTCCGGATAAACGGTCTTCTGGACCTGCCGCCATGTCGCCTCGGGCGGCCTGGGCACCCCCTGCGGCCAGGAGGAAGGCGCAGTCGCGACCCAAACCTCCCGCGGCTTGGCGAAGTAAGGGTCCCAGTGGCTCAGTGCGAGGGCACGGCGCAACGCAAGCACATCATCGGTACGGCCGTGAAGATCGGGGGAGGCAAGCCGAGGCGGAGCACTCGGCTGCATACCGACAACGCCGTTCCACAACCACACATCAAAGAGAGGGGCTTTGCCCACCACAAGGAGCATTGCGTTGGGCAAAGAAGCGTCTTTTTTGGAAGCCCGGATGACCGCCGCTTCCCCTTCGTTCATCTTTGCCTGGGCCTGCGTGAGGATTTGCCACCCTTGCGCGCTGAGTTGCCGGCTGAAACCACCGACCAGCGCAGCAATGCCCTGGGGGCTGGAAAACCGCCGCTTGAAGACCCATTCGCCTGGACCGCCGCTGCTCCCTTCGCCTTCCACGGCGCGAGTGCCTTCCGGCACCTGCAGGGCGGGCGCATCCTTTGGGGGCTGCACAATCAGAGGGGAAGGCTCACAGGGCAGCCCCTCCCCCTTCTCCCTCGGCTGGTAACTCACCCGGGCCACAGCATGTCCAGGCTCAACGGTAGCAACGACAAAACTGACCTCTTTGTCTTCGGAAGGGGAACACCAGCGAATTTCAACACGCTGCACGCCGAGCCCCCCGCCCTCGGACGGCGCCTGTTTCCAGCCCTGCTGCTGCAACAGGGCTTGATAGGCTTCCTTCCACGCATCGGCAGCCTGGGGAATATCCAAATACAGGCTCCATCCATCGCCGTAAGGCATGTATTCTCGCGTGGCGAGCACCAACCACCCTTCTTGCGGCCAGGGCACCTCGGTGGGCAGCGCCTCAGGCCATGCCGCCACCCAGGCTTCCAGATCATAGCGGAGGCTTTCCTGAAGCGCCTGCCGCAAGGCAGCGGGGTTATCCAACGCCCCGTGAAGCGCAGGAAGAGGCGGGGAATCCCATGGCAGGGTCGCATCTTTGGGCAGCGGCGGGAAAGGGCGAGGCACCGTGGGGCTGGGGTGCGGCGCAGGGGTTGGAGGAACAGTGGGCGTGGCCGAAGGCACGGGCGAAGGGCGCACCGTAGCCGTGGCCATGGGCGAGCCGGTGGGTGAAGGAGAAGCCTGCGGTGCAGCCTGGCAGGCAGCCATGACCACGGCCAGCACACCCGAAAGGACAAACAACAAGAAGGGGAAACGCTTTGGCAATCTCATTTGAGCCTCCTCAATAGAAGAGAACGGGGTGAGGAGCCACAAATTGGTGAACGAAGAAGGTATCGGTGCATCACCATCCCCCCTCACCTGCTTCGGGAAAGTGCGTTGCCTGCATTCTACCACAACACATCGGCCGGGGGAGAACGCGCCTCCCCATGTTACAATTGCTTCATGACCACCCAACCGCGCATCGTCTTCATGGGTTCCCCCGAATTTGCCGTGCCCACGCTGCGGGCGCTGGCAGAATCCTACCCCGTGGTGGGCGTCGTGACCCAGCCCGACAAACCCGCCGGGCGCGGCCGCAAGCCCACCCCCCCGCCGGTCAAGCGCGTTGCCGAGGCTCTGGGCCTGCCCGTGATGCAGCCCCGCCGCCTGCGCGCCCCCGAAGCCTACGAACAACTGGCCGCCTGGCAGCCCGACCTCATCGTCGTAGCCGCTTACGGCCAGATTTTGCGCCCCAACGTCCTTGCCCTGCCCCGCTACGGCTGCATCAACGTCCACGCCTCGCTGCTTCCCCGCTGGCGCGGCGCTTCCCCCATCCAGCACGCCATCCTCCACGGCGACGCCGAAACCGGCATCACCATCATGCTGATGGACGAAGGCATGGACACCGGCCCCATCCTCACCCAGGAAGCCCTGCCCATCGCCCCCGACGACACCGCGGGCACGCTGAGCGCCAAACTTTCCCAACTCGGTGCCCGCCTGCTGCTGGAAACTTTGCCCGGCTACCTGGAAGGCCGCATCCGCCCCCGCCCGCAGCCCGAGGAAGGCGTGACCTACGCCCCCTTGCTGAAAAAAGCCGATGGCGAACTGGATTTCACCCAACCCGCGGAAGCCCTGGCGCGGCGGGTGCGCGCCTTCAACCCCTGGCCGGGCGCCTTCACCCTTTGGAAAGACCGCCCCCTGAAAATTCACCGCGCCCACGCTGCGCCGTTAGCCTCGCCCGGCGCAGGCGTGCGGTTGATTGTGGAGGGTCTGCCTGCCATCGGCACGGGCGAAGGCGTGTTAGTGCTGGACGAAGTCCAGCCGGCAGGCAAAAAGCCCATGCCTGGGGAAGTCTTCCTGCGCGGCGCCCGCGGCTGGGAAGAATAAAAAAGCCATTGCTGTAATTACCTACGTGGTGGCAAAACGCCTCTGGCGGCAGTTTTTTGGGGAGTGCGGCGACGAGTCGCCGCTTTCCAAAGCGGTGCCAAGGCACCGCACTCCAAAAAGCGCTTGCAAGTAACTGCCTACGCTGGGGTGCCCTCCATGCGTCTTGATGCGCTGTGCTTTTGCCATACCCCTCCCCTTGCTCCCCTCCCCGCATGCGGGGAGGGGATGGGGGTGGGGTCAATGCAGCGGCGGCGGCGCCAAAGAAAAACGCGGTGGGAACCCATACCCAGGGTTGCCATTGCCGCGATCTGGGTAGGTAATTACAATCTGCGAAATCTGTGGATGCTTTCCTGCCAAACCGCCAGGGCGCGTTGTAGGGCGGGATGCCATCCCGCCCTACGGGCGACGGCAGAGGAGGGGCTAATGAAAACCTGGCAGATGGTGTTCGCACTGCTGGCATTCGCGGTTGCGGGGGCGGCGTGTGGAGGTGCTCCTGCTGTGCCTTCGTCGACGGCTGCTCGCTTCCCCACGGCAACGCTTCCCCCGCCCACGGCAACTGCTGCCCCCAGCCGCACCCCGCTGCCCACGCCGACGCCTTCGCCCACGCCGGTGGCTTTGGGCGAGCCCTACACCCACCCCGCCGGGCTTTTCACCGCGCGCCCGCCCCTCGGCTGGGAAGTGGATAATGAAGAGGACGCGTGGACTTCCTTCGCCCCCCCCGATGGCGGCTTGTGGACTTTTTTCACGGTAACAGCCCTCAACACCGCGGTGCCGCTGCCTGAGAAAGGCTTGCAGCGGCTGGCGGCGGGCTACCTGCAAATGTATGATGTGGAAGCCGAACCTGTGGAAACGAAGACGGGGGAGCATACCGTTTATGTGCATCAGCACTGGAAAACGGATGAGGGGATGGCGGATTACCGTTTGCTTGCCCGGCAAGACGGCGCGGCGGCGCTGCTCATTGAGTTGAGCGTGCCGATGGAGGAGGCTTCCCAGGCGGAGGCGTGGTGGGGGGCGCTGGTTGAGCACGTTTCCGCTGACCGCAGCGTCATTGAAGGCGAGCCGCCCTATCATGCCTTCCGGGCTTTCTCGTGCCATGACGATTTCTGTTCGTTGGATGCGCCGGTGGGCTGGTACCGCACGGTGACAAAGCACGGTACGGCGGTGGCCTACCGCCTGGAATCCCCCGGCGGGCGGGCTTTCATTGAAACTGTGGTAGATAAGACCGGCGCCGACCTTTCGCTGCAGGCCGCCCGCAAAACCGCATGGCGGCTGGTGCGCCAGTTCGCTGCCGACGATGCGCAGGAACTGCCCAACGGGGCGGCCAATAATGACCCGTTTTTTGAGGGGGTGGAGGCCGATGAGGAAGCAGGCGATGATGGCGGGGGCTTTGCGTGGGTTTCCCCACGGCTGGGCATGAAGGGCGCGACGCACTACGACATTTGTCAATCGCAAACGCTGGTGCTGCTGAATTTTGCCGCCACGGATGATGCCCGAACAGCCTACGCGAACATTTGGGACACCGCCCTGGGCACCTACGAAATCCCCTGGTGGCAGCAGCAGAAATAGGGCGGGCGTGGGGCTGGGTGCACGCAAAATCTGTAGAAATGTGCGTCGGCTTTTGGAGTGCGGCGACTTGTCGCCGCTTTCCAAAGCGGTGCCGAGGCACCGCACTCCAAAAAATGGCGTTTTCAAAGGCAGGTGTCCGCCCCTGAACCCCGGCGGGCGAGCGCCGTGAGCCAAAGCGGAGTGAGGGCGAAACAACGCTTCTACAACATTTGCTTGCACCCCGTGGGGCTTTCGCCGGCGTCGGGTGGGGCAAAGGAATGAGGGTATAATTTGAAGGGAACGGGTGTGATCATGGCTGTAAGGAGGCCACTGTGCGTTTCGCCGACCTGAACTGGATGGATGTAGAACACTACCTTGAGCACGACGACCGCTTGATGGTCGTGTTGGGCGCTTGCGAGCAGCATGCCTATTTGAGCCTGACCACCGACGTCAAGGTGCCGCTGGCGCTGGCCGATGCGGCCGGTGAGCGCACCGGAGTTTTGGTTGCGCCCCCGCTCAACTTCGGCGCCTCGCCCTATTTCCTTGCTTACCCGGGCACCATCAGCCTGCGCGTGAGCACCCTGCTGGATGTGGTGGAAGACCTCGTGCGCTCGGTGTACGGCTACGGTTTCCGGCGGCTGCTTGTGCTCAACGGCCACGGCGGCAACATTCCTGCCCGCGGCCGGTTATATGAACTGGCTTCTCAACTGCCCGACCTGCGCCTCGCGTGGTACGACTGGTGGCTTTCCGATGCCGTCAAGCGGGTGGCCGAGAAACACGGCCTGCAGCCTTCCCATGCCAACTGGCTGGAAGCCTTCCCCTTCACCATCGTGAGCGAGATGCCGCGGGAATACAAAGCCCCGCCGCACGTGCCGGGGTTGTTGGGGGCACAGGAAGCCCGCAAAGTGTACGGCGATGGTTCGTTTGGGGGGCCGTATCGGGCTCCGGAAACCGTGATGGATGAGATGTTTCAAGAGGCGTTGAAAGACGTCTTGCACTTGCTGCAATTTGAAGCGTGAGCTGAGCGGCGCAGGCCGCAAAGGGTCGTATGGCCTCGGTACTTCCGTTGGACGAATTGACGCGTGTCCTGACCCGCCGTGCGGGGGAAAGTGTGCTGCGGAGGGCGTTGCAACGCGGGGTGCCGGTGGCTGTGCTTTTTGTGGATATTGACCACTTCAAGAGCATCAACGATGCTTTTGGGCATGAGGCGGGCGACCGGGCGCTGGCTTTCGTGGCGGGGCGTCTGCAAGCCGTTGTGGGGGAAAGCGGGCACGTGGCCCGTTACGGTGGTGATGAATTTTTTGTGGTCTTGCCGGAAATGGACGAAGCCGCAGGGCGAGCGGTGGGCGAGCGGCTGCTGAAAGATATGTCGGGGCGGGTGGTTTCGGCGGCCTATCCCCTGCATTTGCGCCTGAGCATTGGCCTGGCGCTGGCGCCTGCCGATGGTGTGACGCCTGAGGAACTGCTGCACACAGCCGACCAACGGCACTTTTTTGCCAAACATGCGGGGGGGCATTGCCTGGTGGCGACCGACCGCCCGGCCACGCGTGAACTGGTTGCCAGGCCGCGCCGCCCCATAGGCCAGCGCCAGCAACTGGCGGCTTTGTATGCCCACCTGGAAGGCCTTTTGCACCACAGCAGCGGCGTCATCCGCCTCCAGGCGCCCCCCCTCGGCGGCGCGGAAAACTTTCTGCAAATTGCCCAAAACGTCAGCCGCCTGCAGGGCTACCTGGTGATGCCTGTGCGGGCCACTCCGGCCCGCCATTTGCGCCACCTCGGCGCGCTCGGCGATGCCCTGGCATCTTTGCTGACCGCTGAGGGACTGCCCGTCCCCTTGCTGGAAACCCCCTTTCAGGTGCTCGGCGCGTTGCGGCGTTTGCTGGCCCACGTGCGCCCCCCTAAAGGCCTTTTGCTGACCATTGCCGACGCCGGCTGGCTGGATGAGGCCAGCGTGCAACTGGTGCAGCGCCTGTTGCACCTGCCGGAAGGGTTTGAGCATGTGGGGCTGGTGTACGCTGCCGTGGGCAACACCCAAACCCGTTTCCGCGCGCCGATGTATGCCAACATTGCCCTGCCGCCCCTCCAGCAGCACGAAATCGGCGCCTGGATTCGCCATGCCCTGCGGTGGGAACCGCCGCCGGAACTGACCCGTTGGGTGCTGGAACACACCGATGGCCTGCCGGGACTGATTCATCTGACCTTGCTGGCGCTGGTGCATCGGGGTTTCTTGCAGCCCACGCCGGAAGGCTGGCGCTGGCTGCAGCCTTCGGCCTGGGAACGGCCGGCTCTGCCCGCGAATGACCCGGCGCAAATTGGAGTGCAGCCCGAACTGCCGCTGCTTTTTGGGCGCAACCGAGATTTGTGGCTGCTGCAACAGGCTGTCAAGCAGTCTCCCCTGGTCACGGTCAGTGGCGCAAGCGGCGTGGGTAAAAGCCGCCTTTTGCAGCAACTGGCGTTGGAAAGCGGCGAAGCCTTCCCCGACGGCGTGCGCTATGTTTCGCTGGAAGGCGTGACTGAAGACCGGCTGGAGGTGGCGCTGGCGCGCGCCCTGCGGCTGCCCGTGCAGGCTTCCGGCGATGCCCTGCCTCAAATGGCGGCCTATTTGCAGCCCCGCCGGATGCTTTTGGTGCTGGATGGTATTGAAGACGCCCGCGGGGTCGCACCCCTGGTAAGCGAAATTGCCCGCACGGCTCCCCAAAACCGGCTGGTGGTGGGCGCATTGTGGCAACTGCATTTGCCGAACGAGCAGGTCGTCCGCCTGGCGGGGCTGGATACCCACCGCGAAGAAGGCGAAACGGCATCGGCAGCGGCACACCTGTTTTTCTACAGCGCCAACAGCAACGGCGGGCGCTATTGCCAGTCTCCCCCGCGTGAACAAATAGAAGCCATTTGCCGTTGGGCCGAAGGCGTGCCGATGGCCGTGCGTATGCTGGCTTCGTGGTGCAACACCCTTTCGCCGGAGCAAATTCTGGAGGCCCTGGGGCAGGTCAAAAGCACCACCAACCCTCTGGAAGCCGCGCTGGATGCTTTCTGGAATGCCCTTTCGCCGGGGGAACGCCGCCGCCTGGCGCTGCTGGCGCTGTTTGAAGGTGCTTTTTCTCTGACGGCTGCCCAAGAGGTTGCCGATGCTTCACTTTTCTTTCTGGATGCCCTGGCGGCCAAAACCTACCTTTCCCGACGCAGGGGCGGGCGGTTTTACCTGCACCCCCTGTTGCGGCGCTACGCCCGAACCCGGCTGCAGGCTTTCCCCGCCGATGCAGCCCGCGCCGAGCGACGGCACGCCCTCTGGTACCTGGAACACCTGCCTGCTGCTGCGGGCGCCCGCAGTGAAGCGGCGCGGTGGGCCTTTCTGGCTTCGGAAGAGGACATTGCCGATCTCACCAAAGCCTGGCACTGGGCGCTGGAACATCGGGAAGCCCGCCTTTTGCTGCAGGCGGCGCCGTGGGTGTACTTTTCTTTGGGGGAACTGAACCGCTTTCCCGAAGCCGTGGCCCTGGTGGAAACCAGCCTCGCCGACCTGAAGCAGTGGCCGCCGGCCCGCCGGAAGCGCGACTATTTCCTCTTGCGGGCCTATCTGGAAACCGCCAGCGCCGAATACCATTACCACCTCGGCCATTACCGCCGCGCTTTGCACATTGCCGGGCGGGTTTACCGGCGGCAGTTTGCCTGCCTGCCGCCTTTGCATCAGGCCCATACCGCGGCGGTGCTTGGGCGGGTGCGCAGTGCCGTGGGCGAATATGCCTCGGCCATTGCTCTGATGGAAGCAGCGCGTCAGATCTACCAGCGCGAAGGCGCGCGCCCCTTGCTCCTTGCCATGCTCAACGCCATTGGCATCGCGGCCTACGGCCAGGGCGACCTTGCCACGGCCGAGCAGTTTTTTTCCGAAGCCCTGGCGCTCAGTCGCGAAGAAGATAACCCCCGCACCCTTGCGGCTTTGTTCAACAATTTGGGGAACATTGCCTGGCGGCGCGGGCATTCCCAACAGGCCGAGCGTTTGCTGAACAAAGCCTTGCAACTGCTGGAAGGCGAAGCCCCTCCCAGCCTCAAGGCTTCGGTGCTGGATAGCATCGCCCGGGTGGCGTGCGACCAAAAGGCATACCGGCGCGCCCTGGCACATCTCAACGAAGCCATTACCCTGACCCGGCGCATCAACGCCTGGCCGAATGCGCTGGTAGCCATGACCACCGTGGCCCGTGTTTGGCTGGAAAGCGGCCATGCCAGAGAGGCCGCCGATCTGCTGGCCACGGTGATGCGCTCGCGGGAATTGCCGCACTACGACTACGCCCAGGTGCAGGAAGTGATGCAGCGCCTTCCGGAGGGCCGGCCTTTGGACTTGCCCGACCTGGAAGCCCTTGCCCGGTACGTCCTTCGCCAAAACCGCCGCCGGATGCTGGAACTTGACCGGCAAAACCTTTCTTCAGGAGGTCTCCCGTGAAAAAACACATCATTACCACCGAAAAAGCGCCGAAAGCCATTGGGCCGTATTCTGCCGCGGTGCGGGTGGGGCACTTCGTGTACACCGCCGGCCAGATCGGCATTGACCCCGCCACGGGCGAAGTGGTTTCCGGCGGTGTGGAAGCCGAAACCCGGCAGGCGCTCACCAACCTCAAGCACATCCTTGAAGCGGCCGGGGCTTCGCTGAACACGGTGGTCAAGACCACCGTCTTCCTCCGCGACATCAACGACTTTGCCCGCATGAACGCGGTCTATGCCGAATTTTTTACGGCTGCTCCGCCGGCGCGTTCGGCCGTGCAGGCCGCGGCTTTGCCCAAAGGCGTCGCGGTAGAAATTGAAGCCGTGGCCTTTCTCGCGGAGGATTGAGTTGCCCGCCGAACGCCCTTTAGTGCTGGTGGTGGACGACGAGCCGCACATCGTGCAACTGGCCCGCATGTATCTGGAACGGGAAGGCTATCGTGTTCATAGCGTGGGCGATGGGAAAGCGGCCCTCGCGGCGGTGGCTTCCCGCCACCCCGATGCCCTTGTGCTGGATATCATGCTGCCCGAACTGGACGGCCTGGAAGTCGTCCGCCGCCTGCGCGCCGAGAACAACCCGGTGCCCATCATCATGCTCACTGCCCGCGACGGTGATTACGACAAAATCCTCGGCCTGGAACTCGGTGCGGATGATTACCTGACCAAACCTTTCAACCCGCGGGAACTGGTGGCCCGGGTGAAAGCCCTGCTGCGCCGTCAGGAACGCTTTGCCGCCCAGGCGGCCATGCAGCCCCACCCCCTGCGCCTGGGGAACACCGAAATCGACCCCGCAGCGCGCGAAGTGCGTATTGGCGGGCAGGGCGTGCCTTTGCGGGCGCAGGAATTTGAGCTGTTGTGGGTTTTTGCACAGCATCGCGGCATGGTGCTGAGCCGCGAACAGCTGCTGCGGCTGGCGTGGGGCTACGACTACATCGGCCAGACGCGCACGGTGGATGTTCACATCGCCCAATTGCGCAAAAAACTGGCGGGCAGTGACCTCAAAATAGAAACCGTGACCGGTGTGGGCTACAAACTGGTGGTGTAAATGCTGCATTCATTGCGGGCGCGTCTGCTTTTGACTTATCTGGCCGTGATCGCGGTGGTGCTGGGGGTGGTGGCGGTGGCTCTGGCGGTGCTGATCGTCCGCAATCCGGCCATTTATCGGCGGGTATATGCGCGTCAGGCGCTGGCCTTGCAAATTGCCCGGCGGCGGCTGGAGGCTGCACCCCGCGAAGGGCCTGCGCTGGCATGGCGGGAAGCCGACCGCATAGCCGAGGCGCTTCAGGCGCGCACGTGGGTGCTTTCTGCGCAGGGGAAAGTGCTGCACGATACCGACCCGGCAGCGCCGCCCCTGCGTTTGCCGGCGCTTTCAGGCAGAGAGCAGCAGGGGCGGCTGCGCGCCGCCGATGGCAGCCTGTGGGCTTATTCGGCTTTCCGGCTGCGGAGCGGTTCGTGGCTGGTGGTGGCCGAGCCGCTTCCCCGCCCGCTGGCGATGCTCTGGCGCAATCGGGCCGACTGGCTGGTGCCGCTGGCCGAGGCGGCGGCGTTGGCTTTCCTGCTGGCGCTGGTGCTGGCATGGTGGCTGAGCCGCTGGGTGGCGCGCCCCCTCCACCGCATGGCCGAAGCCGCTCATGCCCTCGCCGAAGGGCGCTACCGCCCTGTGCCCGAAGAGGGCCCCCAGGAAGCCCGTTTGCTGGCGCGCACTTTCAACGCCATGGCGCGCCGCGTGGAGGCTTCCCAGCGCTCACAGCGGGAATTCGTGGCCAACGTTTCCCATGAATTGAAAACCCCCCTCACGTCCATCCAGGGCTTTGCCCAGGCCCTTGTGGACGGCACGGCAAACGACCCCGAAAGCGTGCGCACGGCGGCCCAGGTCATTGCCGATGAAGCCGCCCGCATGCACCGCCTGGTGCTGACCCTCCTTGACCTGGCGCGCCTGGACGCCGGGACCGCCGACCTGCGCCGCGAAACCGTGGCGCTGCGCCCTTTGCTGGAAAACCTGCGCCTGCACTTCCGCCCCCAGGCCCAGGCTGCCGGGGTGCGCCTCACCCTGGACGTGCCCGCCGACCTCACCATCACCGGCGACGGCGACCGGCTGGCGCAGGTCTTTACCAACCTGCTGGACAATGCCCTCAAACACACGCCCCGCGGCGGCGAAGTCGGCCTGCAGGCGCACCGCACGGCAGAAGGCGTGGAAGTGAGCGTGCGCGACACCGGCGAAGGCATTCCGCCGGAAGCCCAAAAGCGCATTTTTGAGCGCTTTTACCGCGGCGACAAAGCCCGCAGCGGCGGCAGCGCAGGCCTGGGGCTGGCCATTGCCCGCGAAATCGTGCGCGCCCACGGCGGCGATATTGTCGTCCGCAGCACCCCTGGCAAGGGCAGTGTGTTTGTGGTAAAACTGCCGGCGTAGTCGGAGAGTCGGTTCGTCGGATGGTCGGATAGCCGCACCTGCCCTGCCATCCGACGACCTGACTACCCGACGACCTGACGATTGGACTTCCCCATGCCCACCGTTTCCGTCATCGTCCCGTGTTACAATGAGCAGGCCACCATTGGGCTGCTGCTGGACGCGCTGGAAGCCCAAACCTTCCCTCGCGAAGCGCTGGAAGTGATCATTGCCGATGGGCTTTCCACCGATGGCACGCGGGAGGTCATTGCGGCCTGGCAGGCTGCGCACCCCGGTTTGCGCGTCAGGGTCGTGGATAACCCCAGGCGCATCATCCCTGCGGCGCTCAATCGGGCGCTGGAGGCGGCCCAAGGCGAAATCATCGTGCGCCTGGATGCCCACGCGGTGCCTGCGCCCGACTACATTGCCCGCAGCGTGGCGGCGCTGGAAGCCGGCCGCGGCGACAACGTCGGCGGGGTGTGGGAAATTCGCCCCGGGGGGAAGGGCCGGCTGGCCGAATGCATTGCCGCTGCCGCAGCGCACCCCTTAGGTGTGGGCGATGCCCGCTACCGCTATGCTTCCGCTCCGGCTGCGGTGGAGACCGTGCCCTTTGGGGCTTTCTACCGCCGCCTGATAGAGCGCATCGGCGGCTTTGATGAAAGCCTGCTGACCAACGAAGATTACGAATTCAACACCCGCGTGCGGGCGGCGGGCGGCACGGTGTGGCTCGACCCCGGCATCCGCTCGGTGTATTTTGCCCGCGCCGGCCTGTGGCCGCTGGCCAAGCAGTATTGGCGTTACGGCTACTGGAAAGCGCAGATGCTTCGCCGTTACCCTCACACGCTGCGCTGGCGGCAGGCGCTGCCGCCTGCGTTTGTGCTGGCGTTGCTCATCCTGGCCGCGGCAGGCGCCGGAGGGTGGTGGGCGGCGCGGGTGCTGTTGGCGCTGCAGGCGGGA
>JALUXH010000129.1 GCA_027019065.1 Anaerolineales bacterium | reverse complement strand
CGCAAGCAGCAGCCCTTTGACAAATGACGAAGCAAACTTGAACAGACGCATTGTCCCCTCCTAAAGCAAAAGAACTCCACCGGGTAATGTTGTTATACAACAAAAGCAGGGGAGGGGCAAGAGGGGAAATGATATAATTACCCCACACCTTCACCCACCCGCGGCGCGCCCTGCGCCGTTCTTTTATGAAAGGAGCCTTTGATGGCTGACACCCGCTTGCTCAACCTTGCCAGCCTGCTTGTGAACTACTCCGCCGAAATCCGCACCGGCGATTGGGTGGTGATTCGCGGCGGCGTGGCTGCCCTGCCCCTCATCCGTGCCACCGCCGTAGAAGTGCTGCGCGCCGGTGGGCACCCCACCGTGGTGCTCAACGACGATGAAACCGACGCCGCCGTGGCGCGCGCGGCTTCCGAAGAACAGATACGCTGGATTTCCCCTCTGGAGCCGCTGGTTTACGACAAAGCCGACTCGCTGGTTTTCATCCGCGGGGCTTCCAACACCCGCGCGATGACGCAGGTTTCCCCGGCCAAGCAGCGGGCAGCCCAGCATGCCCGCGCCGAACTGATGGCAACCTTCATGCGGCGTTCCGCCGAGGGCACGCTGCGCTGGGTGAGCACCCTCTTCCCCACGCCGGCCTACGCGCAGGAAGCCGACATGAGCCTCGCCGAGTACGAGGACTTCGTTTACCGCGCCACCTTCGCCGACCAGCCCGACCCCATCGCCAAATGGCAGGAAATCCACGCCATGCAGCAGCGCATGGTGGACTGGCTGAAGGGCAAGCGGGAAGTGGTGGTGAAAGGCCCCAATGCTGACCTCACGCTTTCCATTGAAGGCCGCACCTTCATCAACTCCGACGGCCATCACAACATGCCCAGCGGCGAAATCTTCACCGGCCCGGTGGAAGATTCGGTCAACGGCTGGGTGCGCTTCACCTACCCGGCGCTCTATGGCGGGCGCGAGGTGGAAGGCGTGGAACTGCGCTTTGAAAACGGCAAAGTGGTGGAAGCCCACGCCGAGAAGAACGAAGCCTTTTTGCTGGAAATGTTAGACAGCGACCCGGGCGCCCGCTATTTGGGCGAATTTGCCGTCGGCACCAACTACGGCATTGACCGCTTCACCAAAAACATCCTCTTTGACGAGAAAATCGGCGGTAGCATCCACATGGCCGTGGGCGCAGGCTACCCGGAAACCGGCAGCAAGAACAAATCCGCCATCCACTGGGATTTCATCTGCGACATGCGCACCGACAGCGCCATTTGGGTGGACGGCGAACTGTTCTACAAAGACGGTCAATTTCAGGTGTGACGCGACGGGCGATAGTGCATTCTCAAACATGATTTTGGTAATCCAGAAAGCACAATCAGCCCTGCTTGTAGCAATATCTCACCCATCCCCCGATGAGCCTCGCTTGGCCTTCGGCTTCGCTCAGGCCAGGCGCTCGGCTCATCTGCCCCCTTCCCTCCCTTGCTCAGGGAGGGAAGGGGGCGGCTACGGCGGGCTGAGCGAAAGCGAAGCCTCGCCGTAGCGGGGGTAGGGAGAGATCAAGCCAGGCGACCTGGTCTTGAGCGCCACCGTGTGGCCTAAACCCACTATCAGGGTTGATTATGCACCAGGAGCCAGCCAACCCATTGAGCAGGTAACGCATCCCCCATCGCGCCTCCCGACGACCTGACGACGCGACTCCCCGACCACGCGACGACTTCCCATGCCCCACCCCCGCCCCATTTTCCTCTCTGCCCTGCTGAGGGCGCTGCCCTACCCCGTGCCCGTGCCCGATGAAGACGTCTGGGTGTCGGGTATCGCGGCGGATTCCCGCAAGGTGCGCCGCGGCGACCTGTTCGTTGCCATCCCCGGCGTGGCGGTGGACGGCCACCGCTTCATCCCCGCGGCGGTGGCGCGCGGTGCGGCTGCCGTGGTGGGCACCCGCCCGCCTTCCGAATTTGCCGACCTCGCCGTGCCCTACACGCAGGTGCGCGACGCCCGCGAAGCCCTCGCTTACCTCATCGCCCGCTTCTACGGCAACCCGGCCCACAGCCTCACCGTCATCGGCGTCACGGGCACCGACGGCAAGACGACCACCGCCAACTTCATCTTCCACATCCTCAAGGCCGCGGGCATCGCCGCGGGCATGATTTCCACTGTGAACGCGGTGGTGGGTGAGCGGGTGCTGGATACCGGCTTCCACACCACCACCCCGCCCGCGCCCGAAACCCAGGCTTACCTCGCCGAAATGGTGGAAGCCGGCCTC
>JALUXH010000128.1 GCA_027019065.1 Anaerolineales bacterium | reverse complement strand
CAGCGAGGCAGCCTGCGAGGGCCCAATGCCAATGCGCCCCCGCGGCTGGAAGGTTGCGAAGGTCAGGTGGCTCAATTCGTCCAGGTGGCTAAGGGCGAAAAGGCGCTTGCGGCGGCGTTCATCCAGCGATTCATAGCGGCACACGCATGGCACCACTTTCCCGAACAGGGGGTGTTCGGGCGGCACGTCAAAGCGCACGTAGCCCACGCCGCCGCAGACCGGGCAGTTGGGGTCGCCGGGGAGCAGGTGGTGGGGTTTATTCGTAGAAGTCGGCGAATTTGTCGTTGAAGTAGCGGCGGCGATCCTTTTCAGAATCTCCTCCAGCGGTTCGGTCATGGCGTCCCTCTTTTTGCCAGCGTGCCAGGATGGCCTCCACATAGCGCCAGTTGCGGGCGTTGTTGGCTACGGCGATGCGGAAGGCTTCTTCTATCCAGTCATAAGGGTAGGCGGCCTCGGCTTCTTCCAGCTGTTCGGCGAGCAGGGGGGTGATGGGGCCGATGTGTTCTTCGTAGAGGCGGAAGATGTTGGGGCGTTCCAGGTAGAGGTGCACCGGCGCAGCCGGGTCGGCGGAAGGCCGCCAGTGGCCGGCGCGCAGCGCGTCGGCGGCGGCGCGCCCCCGCGGGGTGTTGAGGAAGTACAGGGGCACGGTTTTGTCCCCGAGGGTTACGGTTTCCTGCAGGAAGATGCCCCGCGCGGTGGCCTGTGCCAGGGCTTCGTCAAGGGCGTTTTCCTGCCGCGCGGGTTGGGGTTCCAGCCCGGCCATGAAGTGTTCGTCGGCCAGGAAGTCGCCTCGGGTCAGGTAACGGTAGCGCCCTTCGGCCTGGCTCAGCCGCCAGAAGGCGTAGAGCACCACTTTCAGTTCGCCGAGGTGGTCCATTTCCGGCAGCAGGCGGGTGAAAAACGGCGCCGGAATGGGCACCAGCAGCACCTTGCCGGGGGGAAAGCCGGAGAAAGGCATGGAAGCGTCTCGGAGGGGTCAGCGCAGCAGGGCGCCGGGGTCGATGTGCTGGTGGGCGGCGTCTAAAAAACGCGCCAGTTCTTTTTGGAAGATGAGTTCTATTTTGCCGGTGGGGCCGTTGCGGTGTTTGGCGACGATGACTTCGGCCACGCCTTCTTTTTCGGTGTCTTCGTTGTAAACTTCTTCGCGGTAGAGGAACATCACCACGTCGGCGTCTTGTTCCAGGGAGCCGGATTCGCGCAGGTCGGAAAGCATGGGGCGCTTGTCGGTGCGTTGTTCCACGGCGCGGGAAAGCTGGGCCGCGGCCACCACGGGCACGTTCAGTTCTCTGGCCAGGGCTTTCAGGTTGCGGGAAATTTGGGAGACTTCCTGCGCCCGGTTTTCGGAACGCGTGCCGCTGCTCATCAATTGCAGGTAGTCTACCATGATGAGGCCCAGGCCGTATTCCATGTGCAGGCGGCGGCATTTGGTGCGCAGTTGGATGGGGGTGATGGCGGGGGTGTCATCAAGGAAAATGGGGGCTTCGCTGAAGGCGTCTACGGCCTGGGAGATTTTTTCCCATTCTTCGGGGCTGATTTCACCGGTGCGCAGCCGTTGAGAGTCTATGCCGGTTTCCTGGGCGAGCAGGCGCTGCACCAGTTGTTCGTTAGACATTTCCAGCGAGAAAATCGCCACGCGTTTGCGGTGGCGCTGGGCGGCGGTTTTGGCCACGCTGAGCAGGAAGGCGGTTTTGCCCATGCCGGGGCGGCCGGCGATAATGATGAAGTCGGAGGGCTGGAAGCCGCCGAGCAGTTTGTTGAGGTCAATGAAGCCAGTGGGAATGCCGAGGGCTTCACCCTGGTGGGTGCGGAGGTGGTCCAGGTAGTCGTAGTAGGCGGTCAGCACTTCGCGGAAGGGCTTGACGCCGCGGGTGATGCGCCGCTCGCTGACGTTGAAGAGCGTTTTTTCGGCTTCGTCAAGGATGGCTTCCACGCCGAGGTCGCGCTGATGGGCCAGTTGGGCGATGTGCTCGGCGGCGGCCAACATGCGGCGGCGCACCGAGGTCTCTTCCACCAGGCGGGCGTAGTGGGGGGCGTGCAGGGAAGAGGGTACATCGGCGGTCAGCTTGACGAGGTAGGCCCGCCCGCCGACTTCGTCAAGGTGCCCGGCGCGCCCCAGCTCTTCCATCACGGTGAGGATATCTACCGGCTGGCGGTCTTCACTCAGACGGACGATGGCTTCCCAAATCCAGCGGTGGCGCAGGATGAAGAAGTCTTCGCTTTTGAGAATTTGGGCGACTTCGGGGTAGATGTCGGGAGA
>JALUXH010000127.1 GCA_027019065.1 Anaerolineales bacterium | reverse complement strand
GAAAACGTAACTGCCTACGCTGTGGTGCCCTCCATGCGTTTTGATGCGCTGTGCCTTTGCCATACCCCTCCCCTGGCTCCCCTCCCCGCATGCGGGGAGGGGACGGGGGTGGGGTCAACGCAGCGGCGGCGGTGCCAAAGAAAAACGCGGTGGGAAAACACGCCCTGCATTGCCAGCGCTACGATTTGGGTAGGTAATTACCAGAAAACACAGAAACACGCTTTGCGTCTTTGCTCCCTTTGCGCCTCTGCGTTAATCCCTGACCTTTTGCAGGCATCATTCTTATAAGGCCGAACAGTTACGCTCTAAAAACCATCAGGGCGGGATGCTCATCATCCCGCCCTGAAACCTTTTACCGGCGCCACGGCAGCCGTGCTTTACGGCTTGAGCCGGAAGTTGATGAGGGTGATGTTTTCATCGCACGAGTCGCGGGTATCAAAATAAATTTGGGGAGAGATGGGCAGGCCGTTGGGATCAAGGAGCTGGATGTAAAGGGAATGCGTGCTGGCAATCGGATGGTCGGCGAGTTGAATTTCATAACCGCCCGGCCCGAAATTGGTAGCCGTGCCGCTGATGGCATACAGTTCCACCGGTGTGCCTGCCAGTTCGCCGCGCACCATCACGTTGACCACCACCGGCTTGCCGCTGGCATCCAGCACCTGCCCGGCCACGCTCAGCCAGTTGCAGCCCTCGGCGCTGTGAAAGACTTTGCTGGTGCTGTAAGTCGGCGTGCCGGGCTGCAGTTCATAGGGGAAAGGCGTTGGCGTCAGCGTGGGCGTGGGCGGCACGGTGGGGGTAGGCGTGAGGGTAGGCGGCTGCGTCGGCGTGATGGTAGGGCTGGGGGTAATCGTGGGGGTGGGCGTCCACGTGGGCGGCAGCGTAACCACCGGCAACGTGGCTGTGGGCGTGGGAAAGCTCAGCGTGGGCGGCAACGTGGGCGGTGGAAAGGGATTAAACGGCACGTAGGGGTTGATGAAGACCAGCATGAAACCGCTCAACATGCACAGCGTCGCCACCACAATCAGCACGGTGAGCAGATTCCAGATCCACCCCGACGATTTTTTCTTGCGGTTAGGTTGGTCAATAAATTCCAAAGACATGGGCGCCCTCTCTGCTAAGGCGAAGGGGTGAGCAAAATACGCAAGGTGCTGTTTTTCCGCCGCTGTTGCAGCCAGGCCTGCACGGCAGCCATTTGCAATTTCTGCCGGGCGTCAGGGGAAAGCGGGCGTATTTCCCGGCCTTCCACCTGAATAATGTGGTAGCCCAACGGCGTCTTGATAATCCCGCTGACCTGCCCTGCTTTCAGTGCAAACGCGGCAGCCTCTACCGCCGTCTGGGTCAAATAGCCCCGCGGGAACCACCCCAGGTCGCCCTGCCCTTCAGGGTCGTAGGCCGTTGCCAGCGCCGCGAACTTTTCGCCCTGCTGCAGGCGTGTCAGAATATTTTTAGCCTCTTGTTCATTATAAACTAAAATCTGGCGGGCGTGCACCTGTTCCGCCTGCGTTGGCACCTGGGCGGCAATCTTCTGCACCATCCACGCCGCGGCCCGGGCCTGCCGCAGCGCCCGCAGGAAGGTTTCGCGGGTGTAGCCCTGCTTTTGAAGGAATTGCTGCAAGGCGGCTTCGCTGCCGGCTTCCTGCACGGCCTGCTGCCACAGGGTTTCATCGCTGGGCGGCCGGAAGCCTTCCCGGTAGGCGGCCTCGGCGAGCAACATGCGGTCGATCATGTCGTTCAGCACCCGCGTGGCGCTTTCCTGCGGTGCGAGTTTCGTGCCAACTTCGGCTTCGGCGGCGCGGAAGCGCGCCATTTCGGCCTGGAAATCGGAGAGGGGGATCGGCGTGCCGTTCACCACCGCCGCGAGCGGCACCGGCGTGGGCGAAGGCTGAAAAGGCGTGGCGCTCGGCGTGGGCGCAGGGGAAGGCGATGCCGGC
The DNA here is from genome assembly GCA_027019065.1 of Anaerolineales bacterium. Classification (GTDB taxonomy): domain Bacteria; phylum Chloroflexota; class Anaerolineae; order Anaerolineales; family DRMV01; genus DRMV01. The sequence continues at coordinate 11,011 of JALUXH010000127.1, read as the reverse complement.
GCGGCCTTCCCGCAGGAAGCCAGCCCCAGCATCAGCACGGCGCCCAAAAGCCAAAGCGTGCGCATGGATTTATTCATAGCGAATCGGCTCCACACCCTCGCGGGCGCGAGAGGGTTCCCGCCGCAAACTGCGCGGGTAATAAAAAGTCTGCCGCAAGTGGTCGGTCAGCGGGGCCTGGGCGGTGCGGTAGCCGCGGTAAGTGCCCCAAAACTGCATCAGCCGGAACCAGAAAATGCTGCCCAGGTTGCGCCACAGCCCCCCCTGACGGGCAGCGTGATACAGGTCGCTGGCGATGTTGGCCGTGGAAAGGCGCACGAAATCCCACAGCGAAAAGCGGGCTTCGGGGTAAATGCGCTTGAAGGCCATCGCTTCGCGGCGGTAGCGGTTGAGCACCTTGCGGGGCGTCTCTTCGTGAACATGCACGATTTCTGCCTCGGCCACATAGGCCAGCACATAGCCCTGCGCGATGGCCCACTGCGCCCAGGCCAGGTCTTCCAGGCCGGTGAGGGTTTCGTCGTAAGGATGCTGCTCCCACAGCGCGCGGCGGATGGCGGCGTTGGCGTTGTTGCAGAAGGGGTGCTGCTGGCGCAAATTCGTGGTTTCGGGGAACCAGCGGGCGAAGATCTGGTGCTCGGAAAACTTCGTGCGGTGGTCGCCGCGCTGCTTGCCGTAAGTAAGCGCCACCTGGGGGTCGGCGAAGGGCGCCAGCAGGCGTTCCAGCCAGTCGGGGTACACAGGGTAAACGTGCGCGCTTGCCATCACGATGAATTCCCCGCGGGCGTGCTGAATGCCCAGGTTGAGCGAGCGCCCGAAGGTGAATTCCTGCGGCGCAATGTGCACCACCTGCACGGGGTAGCGGCGGGCGATGGACACGGTGGCATCGGTGGAACCGGAGTCAACCAGGATGATTTCGCAGTCCCTGACGGTCTGCTGCATGATGCCTTCCAGCAGGCGGCCGATGTGCTTTTCTTCGTTATAGGCACGGATGACAAGCGAACAAAGGGGGGAAGTCATGGCATCATTTGAGGCGGAAAAGTCCGAAAGTATCGCCATCGTAGCGGAAAATCGCCTCGGTGACGAGGTAGGGGTTGAGGTCGGTGTAAGGACGCGCCCATTTTATCCAAAAACCGGCAAAAATGTAATGCACGCCGAGGCGCAGCAGGTATTCTCGCTGTTTTCCGGCCTGCCAGGCGCGCAGGTAAGCAGGGGTGCTGATGAGGCCATCCATGTTGATCACCCGGCGGTCGGGCGTGAAATAAGCCAGCGCGCCCGCCCCCGGGGCTGCAATGACCGCATCGGGCGGTGTGTGGACTTCCACCCAGCGGGCCTGGGCCAGGTAGGGGTGCAGGTGGGCGTTGTGCAAAGGGAAGGCGCGCCCCAGCCAGCCCGAGAAGGCCGCTGCCAGCCCCACGGCCCCCACAGCCGCCACCGGGAAAGCCGCCCGCCGCAGGGCAGGCCACCGCTGCCCCAGGGCTCGCCCCACCGCCGCCAGCAGCGCCGCCCCCGCAAGGGCCACGGCCATCTCTTCCGGCAGCCAGTACCAGTCCCGCAAGGGCAACATGCCCGAGAGCACCTTCATGTAAAGCCAGTGGCCGCCAGCCAGCAGCGCCCAGGGCAGCACCACCCCGCGGCGGAAAGGCGCAGCCCATGCTTCCGGCAGGGAGGCGCGGCGGGCAAACCGCCACAGCAGCCACCCGGCCGCCAGCGCCGCCACCCCACCGACCAGCGCCGCGAGCAACCAAAGGCGGTAACGCTGCCAGAAAGCAGCAGGAGAAGCCAGCAGCCGCGCGGCGGCGTGTTCCAGCCGAAAGCGCAAAGCCATGCGGCCGTACACCGTGCCATCCAGGCTGCCCCACCAGTGCTTGACCAGCGAACTAATGGGCATCCACACCCCCACCACCAGGCGGCTCCACAGCAGAAACGCCCCCACGCCAAACAGCCCCGGCGCACCGAACCGCCACGCCAGCCGCACCACGCGCTTCACGGGCGTTTTGACTTCCCACCACCAGCGGCCCAGCAGCCACAACCCCAGCCCGGCCACGATGAGCGCGTTATCCAGCCTGCTCAGCATGGCAAAGGCCGCGGCCCAGCCCAGGCGCCCCACCGCGCGGGCGTCGTCCGGCTGGGGCCAGACCGCGGCCCAGGCCATCCACAGCCACGCCAGGCTGAGCGCGTTCAGGCTGCTTTCCATACCGCCCGCGACGGTGGTCATGTAGAGCGGCGGCCATAAAGCCCACCCTGCCGCCAGCAACAGCCCCACCGGGCGGCCAAAAACACGCGCACCGGTGCGCCCCATCACCCACGCGGTCGCGGCCATCAGCACGCCGACCACCACAACCAGCACCCGCAGCGGCACAAGCAGCCCAAACCAGCGGCTCAGCGCAAAGATGGGCACACACACCGCCATCCAGAGGGGATGAAAGCCGTTGGTCGCGCCGGTGCCGTCAAAAGTCACGCCGTGGCCGAGGGCAATGTTCTGCGCCGTTTTGAAGTAGTAAAACGCGTCGTCGTAGTGAAACCAGTTGAGCAGGCTGTTGGCCGGCGTCAGCGCCAGGTAAAGGTGTGCAGCCAGCACCGCCGCCACCACGCCCCACAAAGCCGCATCCCACGGCAACCGTTTCCAGCGCGCCATGCTTACACCGCCTCCGGCATCACAAAAGGCCGCCCTTCCAGCAGCCCCGCCGCAATCACCCGCATGGTGGGGCTGTTTTCCGGCAGCAGCGCCTGCCAGCGGAAAGGCTTGAGGCGCACATAGCCGCGCGCCCGCGGTTCGTCTTCCAGGAAGGCATCGTAAGGCAGCGAGACTTTGTAAAGTTGGTAGTAGAGGAAGCGGCGGGCGTTGCGGCGGAATTCCGGCGGGGCGGGCACCTCTGCGCCGTCGGCGCGCAGGAATGCCTCTGCCCGGGCGCGGTAGGCTTCCGGCGTCTGGGGGAAGAACACGATGGGGTACTGGGTGAAGCGCGCCTTCCCGCCGCAGAGCACCGCCTTGCCCAGGAGCACGGCTTCCAGCCCAATGGTGGAGTTGTAAACCATGACGAACTTGGCGCGGCGAATCAGGTCGTAGGAGTTGAGGAACTCCTGCGAGTCCACGAAAACCACGTTGGGCAGGTCGGCGACGCGGCGGCGCTGCACCCACTCGCGCACGCTTTCCCGCGCCGCCTTGCCGGGGCGCTGCTCGTCGGGGTGCGCCCGAATCACGAACAGCGTTTCGGGGTGCGCCCGGATGATTTCCAGCACCGCATCCAGCCACGCGAACATGTGCGGGAAGACGACGTTGGCATGGGGCTGGCTGGTGTCGAAAATCACGTTGGTAAACACCGGCACAATCTGGCGGAAGCCCGCCGCCTTGCGCAGGAAAGCCTCGTCCAGGCCGCGCATTTCCGGCCAGAAGCGGATGCCCGCCATGGTGAAATCGCCCTGGAAGCGGCGGCTGAGGTAGGCATCCAGGCGGGCGTTTTGCTCGGGGGTGAGGTCAAAATCATCGGGGATGGCGATGGGGTAGGCGGTGGCTTCGCCCGCGGTGAAGTAGGCCGTGAGGGGGCGCAGGCCGACTTCGTGGGTGATGACCCGCACGCCGCGCTGCCGGGCAGCCCAACGCGCCGCCGCTTCGGGGAAAAACTGGCCGTTGAAGACCACCGCGGCGCGCGGCCGGTTTTCGTCCAGCAGGGCGCCGAAGTCGCGCACCACCTGCCACGCGCCGCGGATGAAATCAGCATACAGGGCGCGGGTGAGGGCGTCGTCGGCCAGGGTATGGCGGCGCAGGCGCCAGCGCAGCCCCGGCAGCACAAGCGCCCCCAAAGGCGCGCCCTGATGCACGAAATCCTGCAGCGCTTCCACCGGAAGGCCGGCCAGGGCGGCTTCCAGCGCCGGGTCGGCGGCATAGGTGGAGGGGCGCTGCGGCATCCCGGCATACAGCCGCTGCGACCACGCCTGGCAGAGGCCGCAGGGCGGGGGCCGGTCGGGGCGGTCGGGGTCGGTGCCGAGAATGCAGCGGGGCATCCCGCGGCGGCAGACGAACTGCACCACCGGCACGCCCTGCAGGCGCAGGCTCCAGGCGGTGAGCAACTGGAAGGCCGCGTTCTGGCTCAGCCCCCACAGGCGGGTGGAAGCGTTGAAGAAGACGACGGGCGGCTCGTCGGCGGGTTCGGGGGCGTGCCCGGCGACCTCGCGGGCCGCCATGTTCAGCCGCCAGCGGGCCAGCGCGCCTTGAAGTTTGGAGGGAAGGCTCATAGGGCGTAGTTGCTTTGTAACTTGCTCAAAGGGCTGGGGCAGGCGGAGTTAGCGGTTAGCGGTTAGCGGTTAGCAGTTAGCAACTCGCAATTCGCAGGCCGCCCGCGAGGGGGTCGTGACGCACAGTTTCACATCCGCCCGGCGACGGCGGCCATCACCGCAGCGTGGAGGTCGTCAGCACGGCGCAGCAGGTCGTCGGCCTGGGCGGTCAGATCGGCGGCTTCGGCTTCCGGAAGGCCGGTGGCGTTGATGCGGATGTTGAGCACCGCACCTTCCACCGCGGCGCGGGCCAGGGCTGCCGCCGTGCCCGCGTCGCTGACAGCATTGACGTTGCCGATTTCAGCGATGCGGCGGGCGAGCGCGAGCACCTCCAGCGCCAGGCGGGCGGTCTTCAGCGGCACGGCGGCGGCGGTGCGGGTGGCTTCCAGCATGGCCTGGGCGCGTCTGGCCTTTTCTTCTTCCGTGTTGCGGGGCAGTTTGCGGGCAGCCATGTAGGCTTCAAAGGCGGCGGCGTCTTCTTCCACCGCGGCGGTCAGGTCGCGGCGCAGGGCGTCGGCCTGCTCAATCAACGGCCACACTTCGGCTTCCACATCCCTGTACTTTTTCTTGCCCACGGTCAGCCGTCCGACCATGGCCACCAGCGCAGCCGCCTGCGCCCCGGCGTAAGCAGAAGCCGAGCCGCCGCCGGGGGTGGGGGTGGCGGCTGCAAGGCGGTCAAGGAAATCGGGGGCTTCCTGCGGCGAGGGCGGGCTTTCGGCCAAGGCGGCGTAGAGGCGGCGTTCCAGAACCTGCTCGTTGGGGTCGAACTGGTCCAGTTGCAGATACCAGCGGGCGGCGTTCACCAGCGCTTCTTCGGGCGCCAGGCCGACCAGTTCGCTGTGGTGCACCGCCACGCCGTAGCGGGCGGCTTCCCGGCGGATGAGTTCCACCGCGCGGGCGATGGGCGTCTTGCGGTAGTTGGTCAGGTTCATGGAAACCTGTGCGCGGCCTTCCACCAACATGCCCAGCGCCTTCACATAGCGCAGTCCGCCCGAGGAATGCCGCACCGCGCGGGCGATTTTTTTGGCAATGCTGACGTCGTCGGTGGTGAGGTAGACGTTGTAAGCGATGAGGGGGTCGCGCGCGCCGATGACTGTTGCGCCCGCGGGCCCGACTTTCTTGGGGCCAAAGTCGGGGTCGCGGGCCGGGTTGACGCCGATTTCTTCTTTCAGCGCCTCATATTGCCCGCGGCGGATGTTTTCCAGGTTTTCCCGCTCGGGGCGGGTGGCGGCCTTTTCGTAGAGATAGACCGGAATGCCAAGTTCTGCGCCCACCCGTTTGCCCAGGCGGCGCGCGATTTCAATGCAGTCGGTCATGGTGACGTCGCGGATGGGCACGAAAGGCACGACGTCGGCCGCACCGATGCGGGGGTGCTCGCCGGTGTGGTGGTTGAGGTCAATCAGTTCGGCGGCTTTGGCAATGCTGCGGAAGGCGGCCTCTTCCACCGCCGCGGGCGGCCCCACGAAGGTGACGACGGTGCGGTTGTGGTCGGGGTCGGAATGACGGTCAAGCAGCACCACGCCGTCCACCGCGGTGATGGCGTTCACGATGGCCGCAATGACCTCGGGGCGGCGGCCTTCGGAAAAGTTGGGGATGCATTCCACGAGGGGCATGGACATGGGAACCTCCGATTGAGGAGATGGCGACGTGGTTGCCCGGCCCTGCAGCCGGCACGGGGCTTTCGCCACAAAAGCGTTACCCTCTAATCTTACCACCTACCCGCAAAACGCCACAGCGCGGCGGGCGCGATTTCGCAGCGCGAGGCGCACAAAAAATTACAAAAACAGCGCAAAGCAACGCGTGTTTTCAAGAAAATACCGCTTAAAAACACCGTCTATCCCAAAAATTAAGGCAGCGACCATCGCTCGGCGCATGACGGCGCGGGCTTCCGCTGCGCGCCGCCCGTTTCCGGCACGCCCCCCAGCGCGGCCGCGGGAGCGTCCCCCTGCCCCGCAGGGCCTGTGCATGGCCCAAGGCGGTTTGGTACAATACCCCCGCGCAGGCGGATGCTTTGCAGGAAACGGCCTTCCCCCCTGCAACCCCTCCGACGAAGGCAGCAAAGCGCGCCCTTGTGCCAGCCAAAGATACCCACAGCCGTTCAGGAGTGCTTCCCATGCCCCACCCCCTTGACTTCCAATCCATCATCTTCACCCTGCAACGCTACTGGGCCGAGCAGGGCTGCCTGATCTGGCAGCCTTACCACACCGAGGTGGGCGCGGGCACCATGAACCCCGCCACCGTGTTGCGCGTCCTCGGCCCGGAACCCTGGAATGTGGCCTATGTCGAGCCTTCCATCCGCCCCGACGACGGGCGCTATGGCGAAAACCCCAACCGCCTGCAAATGCACTACCAGTTTCAGGTCATTTTGAAGCCCGACCCCGGCAACCCGCAGGAACTCTACCTCAAATCCCTCGAGGCGTTGGGCATTGACCCCAAAGTCCACGACATCCGCTTTGTGGAAGACAACTGGAAAAGCCCCGCATTGGGCGCGTGGGGGCTGGGCTGGGAAGTGTGGCTCAACGGTCTGGAAATCACCCAGTTCACCTACTTCCAACAGGCAGGCGGTCAAAACCTCGACCCCGTGGCCGTGGAAATCACCTACGGCCTGGAACGCATCGCGATGGCGCTGCAACGGGTGCGCGATTTCAAAGCCATTCAGTGGAACGAGCAGCGCACCTACGGCGACCTGCACCTGCAGAACGAGCAGGAATTCAGCAAATACAGTTTTGAACTCGCGGATGTGGAACGCCTGCACGAACTCTACCGCATTTACGAAGCCGAGGCCGCCCGCTGTCTGGAAGACGGCTTGGTGATGCCCGCACACGATTATGTGCTCAAGTGCTCGCACATTTTCAACATTTTGGATACCCGCGGCGCCATCGGCGTCACCGAGCGGCAGCACTTCTTCAGCCGGATGCGCGACCAGGCCCGGCAGGTGGCCGAAGCCTACACCGCCCAGCGCGAGGAACTCGGCTTCCCGTGGGGGCGCGCCGACAGCAAGGCGGTTTACACCCCGCCCGAAGTGCCTGCGCCGCCCGCGCCGCCGCCCGCCCCCGCCGATTTCCTGCTGGAAGTCGGCACCGAGGAACTGCCCCCCGCCGAACTGGACGCCGCGCTAACGCAACTCCGGGAAGCCGTCCCTGCCCTGCTGGAACGCCTGCGCCTGGAACACAACGACGTGCGCATTTTAGGCACCCCCCGCCGCCTGGTGGTGCATGTGCGCGACCTCGCCCCCCGCCAGCCCGATCGCGAGCAGGTGGTGAAAGGCCCGCCCGCCGACCGCGCTTACGACGCCGAAGGCAACCCCACCAAAGCCGCCCAGGGCTTTGCCCGCAGCAAGGGCGTGGCGGTGGAAGATCTGGAAGTGCGGGAAATGGACGGCGGGCGCTATGTGGCCGCCGTGGTGCGCGAAGAAGGCCGCCCGGCCACCGAAGTGCTGGCCGAAGCCCTGCCCAACCTCATCGCCGGCCTGCGTTTTGCCCAAACTATGCGCTGGAACGCGGCCCGCACGGCGTTTTCCCGCCCGGTGCGCTGGCTGCTGGCGCTGCTGGGCGACCGCGAAGTGCCCTTTGCCTACGCGGGGCTGGTCAGCGGCAAGGCCACCCGCGGCCTGCGCTTTTTGGAACCCGAAACCCTGCCCGTGGCGACACCCGCGGCTTACTTTGAGGCGCTGGAAGCCCAGGGCATTGTGCTCAATCCTGCCGAGCGCCGCGAGCGCATCCTTGCGCAGGTGAAAGCCCTCGCTGCCGAAGTCGGCGGCAGCGTGCCGAACGACGAAGGCCTCATCAACGAAGTCACCCACCTCGTGGAAGCCCCCACCGCCCTGCGCGGCACGTTTGAAGAAGAATATCTGACACTCCCCCGCGAGGTGCTGATTGCCGTGATGAAGAAGCACCAGCGCTACTTCCCGGTCGAGAAAGACGGCAGCCTGCTGCCCTACTTCATCACCGTGGCGAACAAGCCGGACGCCATCGTGGGGGCGAACGGCCGTTCTCCCCTACAAGCCGTGGTGCAGGGCAACGAAGATGTCATCCGCGCCCGCTTTGCCGACGCGGCCTACTTCATTCGCGAAGACCGCAAGCACAAATTGGAAGACTTCCTGCCCAAATTGAAAACCCTCACCTTCCAGGCCGACCTGGGCTCCATGTGGGATAAAACCCAGCGCATCCGCGCCTTGGTGGACGACCTCGCGCCCATGCTCGGCCTGAACGCCGCCGAACTGCAGGCCACCCGCCGCGCCGCCGAACTCTGCAAGGCCGACCTCGCCACCAACATGGTGGTGGAAATGACCTCTCTGCAGGGCATCATGGGGCGTTACTACGCCCTCTGGGGCGGCGAAGACCCCGCGGTGGCCAACGCCATCTACGAACATTACCTGCCCCGCTTCACCGGCGACGCCACCCCCCAGGGCAAACCCGGCCTTGCCGTGGGCATCGCCGACCGGCTGGATACCCTCATGGGGCTGTTCGCCGCCGGACTGGCGCCTTCCGGTGCCAAAGACCCCTTCGCCCAGCGCCGCGCCGCCCTCGGCCTGGTGCAGAACCTGATGGCGTGGAATCTGGACTTTGACCTCCGCGCCGGGCTGGAAGCCGCGGCAAAGCACCTGCCCATTGCAGCCACGGCCGAGGCCAAAGGGGCCGTGCTGGCCTTCATCGTGGAGCGCCTGCGCAACCTGCTGCTGGAGCAGGGCTACCGCTACGATGTGGTGGATGCGGTGCTGGCCGCCCAGGGGCACAACCCGGCCCGCGCTGCCGAGGCCGTGCGCGAACTCACCGCCTGGGTGCAACGGGAGGACTGGCAGCAGATTTTGCCCGCCTATGCCCGCTGCGTGCGCATCACCCGCGGCGAGGCGGAACGCTACCCCGTGCAGCCCGATGCCTTCATGGAAGACGCCGCCCGCGCCCTGTGGGAAGCCTTGCAGCAAGCCGAAGCCTCCCCGCGCCGCCCCCGCAGCGTGGACGACTTCTTCGCTGCCTTCCTGCCGCTGAAACCGGCCATTGAACGCTTCTTTGAAGATGTGCTGGTAATGGCGGAAGACGAAACCCTGCGCCGCAACCGCTTAGGGCTGCTCCAGCGCATCGCCGCCTTAGCCGACGGCGTGGCCGATTTCAGCAAGATGGAAGGCTTCTAACCGCGTCGCGCCTCCGTCCTCGCATCCATCTAACGCCGGGCAGTCACACACAGGTAACTGCCCGGCAAATGTGCGGGGGAGGGCGCCGACCAGGCGCCTTACGGCAGGGTAAACCACGCCACCACCGGGTCGTGGTCGGATTTGCGGATGGGGGAGGTGTCGTCGGGCGGGGGGGTGGGTAGTCGGCAGAGAAAGTGGAAGACCACAACCTGTACCAGGGCATGTTGTCTAATTATCCAAGGGCTGTTTATCTCTCACATAGCGCACGATGCTCAACGGCACCCCGTTCCACAACGTCACACGATACACTTCGCTGGCCCGCGGATATATCGTGGTTTCCCAATCAGCGCGCACCAACACCACAGCATAAAATGGCGGCTTCGGCTGAGGCTCATTTGCTCCGCTCCGATAAAAGTTGTATTTTTTGTGAGTGGCGTCTATAAGAGGGAGAAAAGGGCCCCACACTTGCACTGATGAACCTTCCCGAACGTGGGCGTCCAAATAATGTGCTGCTTCCTGAAACGAGGTGCCCCAATAATCCAGCTCGTAGTGGTGGTAAGCACCTTTTATGCCGCCGACTACAGCGTTGTAATACACGTATTGGTAAGGATGCGAGAGGTAAATGAACAGAATGCCGGGAAGCAATAAGCCGGCAGCGAGAGCACACCTGGGCCTTGATGCAAGAGAACGGGAAACCTGTTCAGCCATGTAACCCGCCGCTAAAAACAAGGGCGGTAGCAGAGCAAGAAACTGTCGGGCATTGTCGTAGAGTACAGGATGGCGCCAGATTATAAGTGCGAGAGGGACAATATACCACAGAGAAACCAGCATAAACAATTCACGTTGTTGTGCCCTGTGCAACCATAGAAGTACGAAGCCTGCCAATGCCAATATAATGGCAGGTTCTGTGACCTGAATCATGTGGAGCCACGGGACGTACCACCACGGAAGTTGTGCGGAAGAGTACTGAGCGCCTGCAAAGAGCACTTTCCCGTGCCACGGAAAACGAGACATGACGAGCAAAGCCGTAATAGAATGGGCCAAGGGAGCCGACCACGCCGCTGGCCAAACCGCGACTTGCACACCAAATGCGATGGCTAAATAGGCCAACCCTATTGCCAGTACGCGAGGACCATATTTTTGCCACGCGATGAAGAGGACAATGATCCCCACCCACCATCCGAGAACGCGAATGCTTGCTGTGAGTCCCAATGCCCCACTGGCTATCCAAAAAGAAGGCGAGCGGAATATCGGTTGGGTAACGCGCCACCATAATTTGACGTTTGCTTTCAAAGCACGGAACAAGGCAGGCGTTATCAGTCTTCCTGCAGTAAGGAGAAGGAGTGCCAGAGTGATGCTCCCTGCCAGAACAGCGTGTTCGCCCCGGAGAACATGAGCGAAAGATGCGCTTGCTTCTGTTTCCATATCGGGTGGAATGGTGATCGGCTGCCGCCACGCCCAGATTGCCACTGCAGCACTCAAAAGGGTGCTTGGGACCGTAAGAGCAATATAGTGTCCTAAATGATATTGACGCCACGCAGAGCGGATGCGCCCCTGCCATGTGTTGGAGCGTGAATGGATGCTCCACGCAATCGTGTCTACCCAGCGGAG
>JALUXH010000126.1 GCA_027019065.1 Anaerolineales bacterium | reverse complement strand
GCGCGCGAAGCGCAGGCGCGCTTGCGGCAGTGGCGCAATTACCTGCAAGAGACGACCGACCGCGCCCCGTATTACCATTACGAAGTGCGCGAGCGCGTCATCCTGGCCTTGCTGGCGGAAGACCTGGGCAGCCTTCCGCCGGAGGTGGCGGCGGCCTTGAACACGCTGGATGGGGTGTTGCGCGGCGTTTTCCGCGAAGGCGCATTTGTGTGGGCAGACGCGCTGCAAACCGTTTTCCCCCGCGAGCCGTTCTGGTTCCTCTACGGCACGCTGCGGGATGATTAGTTCCCCGGACTTGCGATGAGCACTTTAAGCATGCAAGGGCGCGTCCGCATTCCCGCCTGGCTGGTGCAAACTTTTTGGGCCGGGGTGCTGGGCGCGGGTCTGGCAGCCGTGGTGGTCCTGGCAGCCGTGGTGGGCTATGGGCTGGCCTATCGCGGGCGCATCTTCCCCGGCGTGCGCGTCGCGGGGGTAGACGTGGGCGGCCTGACGCCCGATGAAGCCGCCGCGCGGCTGGATATTGTGCTCACGTATCCTTCCGAGGGGCGCGTCACGCTGGTTTACGGCACCAAAACCTGGCAGGCCAACCCCATCAACCTGGGCTTTGCGTTAGATAACCGCGCCGCCGCGCAGCAGGCCTATGCCGTGGGGCGGCGCGGCGGGCTGGGGAAGCGCCTTTGGGAACGCTGGCGCGCCCGACGGCAAGGCATCGGCCTGCCGCCGGTGGGGGTGTTCAGCGAACCGGCCGCGCTGCGTTATCTGGAAAACATCGCCGCCGCCATTGACCACCCTCCCACCGAGGCTGTGCTGCGGCTTGAAGGCACACGGGTGGTGGCGCGGAAAGGCACGGCGGGGGCGCGCCTTGACCGCGCGGCTACCCTGGCCCGGCTGCGGGCGGCCTTCCCCCAAATGCAAAATTTCACCCTGCCGCTGGTCGTCCGCCCCCTGCCGCCGGAAATCGCCGACCCCACCTCCCAGGCCGGGTTGCTGCGGCAAATTCTGGCCGCCCCCCTGAAAATCACCCTGCCCCGCGCCGCCGCGGGCGACCCGGGACCGTGGAAGTTTTCCCCAAAAACCCTGGCCCCCATGCTGGACATTCGGCGGGTGCACGACGCCGATGGCGCGCACTTTGCCATTGCCCTGAACACCCGGCCGCTGCTGGGCTTCCTGCAACGGCTGGCCCCGGAACTGCAACGCGACGCCGCCAACGCCCGTTACATCTTCAACGATGATACCCGTCAACTGGAACTCATCCGGCACGCGGTGGAAGGGCGCACGCTGAAAGTGGAAGACAGCCTCGCTGCGCTGCAGAAAGCCATCCTCGGCGGCAAACACGCTGCGGCGCTGGTGGTGGCCTTCCGCCCCCCTGCCGTGGGCGATCACGCGACGGCCAAAGCCCTGGGCATCACCGAACTGGTAGGCAAGCACACCACCTATTTTTATGGCTCCAGCGCAGCCCGCATTCACAACATCCGGCTCGCGGCCAGCCACTTCCACGGCTATCTGGTGGCGCCGGGCGAAGTCTTTTCCATGGCCCGGGTGCTGGGAGATATCAGCCTGGCGACCGGCTACCAGGAGGGGCTGATTATTTTCGGCAACCACACGGTCAAAGGCGTGGGCGGCGGCGTGTGCCAGGTGAGCACCACGCTCTTCCGCACGGTGTTCTTTGCCGGCTACCCGGTGGTAGAACGCTACCCGCACGCCTATCGCGTGCTGTATTACGAGCAAACGCCCAGCGGCGCCGACAACCCCAACCTTGCCGGGCTGGATGCCACCGTGTACGCCCCCATTGTAGATTTCAAGTTCAAGAACGACACGCCCTACTGGATTTTGATGGAAGTCTATGTGTACCCTCAGTATCGTTACCTGACCTGGAAACTTTACAGCACTTCCGACGGGCGTAAAGTGGAATGGCACACCACCGGTCTGCAAAATGTGGTGGACCCGCCGCCGCCAAAATACATTGAGAACCCGGATTTGAAGCAAGGCGAAATCAAACAAACCGATTGGGCGGCGCAGGGGGCGGATGTCACGGTCACGCGCATCGTATGGCGGAACGGCAAGGTGCTTTTCAAAGACAGGTTTTACACGCACTATGAGCCGTGGCAGGCGGTGTGCGAATACGGCCCCGGGACGCCCGGCATGCCTCCCGAACATCCCGACCCTCAGCACCCCTGCCGCCCTGACCGGGGTGGGGGAGGCGGCTGATGAGCCGTGCGCGGCGGCTGGCCGTCGTGCTGGCGCTCGGGGCGGCGGCGCTGGCAGCCTGCACTTTGGGGAAGCCCTCCCACCGGCCTGCGGGGCAGGCAGATGCTTCGGCGGCGGCCCCCACCGCACCC
>JALUXH010000125.1 GCA_027019065.1 Anaerolineales bacterium | reverse complement strand
GGAAAGCATGGCCGCCAGATTGTTCAGGCTCATCGCCAAATCCGGCTCGTAGGCCTGCGGGTTTTGTTCCGCCAGCCGCCGCCGTATCGCTACCGCTTCCTCCGCCGCCGCCAACGCTTCTTCGCGACGACCCACTTCGGAAAGTGTTACACTCAAGTTGCTCAAGGCTTCAGCGCGTTCGGCTTCGTCCTCCGCCAGATTTACGCGGAGCCTGTCCACTACCACCCGCGCCGTCCGCCAAATCAGGGTGAGGTGTGGGGCAGGCAAGGCATTGTGCCAAGCCAGCGCCAGCGGCTTGCGGGCCTCTTCAGGGGCGTTCTTCGCCCAGCGCTCAATTCCCTTAGCCACGGCTTGAGCGGCGGCTTCCACCTGTTCTGTGCTTTCGCCTTGCGCCGCCAGAAAAGCGTACAGGCGGTCTAACGCCGCCACGGTCTGCGAAGGCGAAAATTCCCACCCGCCTGTCTCGGAGAGGTCAAGCGCTGCGTGCGCCAGGTCGGGCAAATCCTGCCGCCGGGCCAGGACGAAGTCGGCCAGGGGGTCGGGCACGATGGCGGGCACAATGCCGCCTTCCACCGCCGGGAAGAGCAGGGGCATCTGCTGGGGCAATGGTCGTACCGTCAAACGCATAGTGCCGGGGCGGGTCGTGGGCTTCCCAAAAGGCGGCCAGTTCCTGCGGGCTGTGAAAGCGGCGGCCTAAGGTGGCAACGACCAGGGCGGTTTCTATCATCCGCAGGGCGTCGGGCATCCATCCTTCGGGCAGGCCGCGGTCGCGCAGGGTGCGCCGCCATTTGTCCTTTTCCCAGCGCTCCCACAGGTCTTCCAGCACGGCCTGCTCGCTGGCGCTGCGTGCCACTTTGTGGCCGTAGGCGGCCAGCAAGCCGAGCAACACCACTGCTAAGGGCCGGGCGGGCAGGGCTTCGGCGTCGTAGGCGATTTCCCGCTCGGGCGCCTGCACCCTCAGTTCAACGAAGGTGCGGCGGGCAGCGGCAAACAGGCGGGGCAGGTCGGCGGGGGCGAGTTCCTCCAGGCGCAACGGGTTTTGCAGGGCAGGGGCGATGGCGCGGCGCAGCCATTCGGCAAAGGCTACGTCCGCGCCGGTCACGGCGGCCACTTCGTCCACCCAGCCCGGCTCGGGCGCGGGGCGCATAAGGAAGAGCAGGGCGACGGGGTGGTCACGGCGAGCGGCGGTGGCGTGCAGGGTCGCCAGCAGGGCGCGCAGGCGCTCGGGGGCGATTTGCTCGGCGTAGTCCAGGATGTAAAGGGTGGGGCGCGGGGGCGTGAACCACGCTTCGGCCGCGGGGTTGAGGTGGGCGGGGTCGGTGCCGCCCCGCAGGGGTTCCGGAGGCAAGAAGAAGGCTTCCCAGCCTTCGGCGCGCAGGTCGGCGGCGGTTTCCACCGCCAGACGGGTTTTGCCCATGCCGCCGGGGCCGGTGACCACGCGCAGGCCGGCGCGGGCGGGGGCTTCCGCCAACGCCTTCGCCCAGGTTTTCAGGGCATCCCGCTCGCGCTCGCGGCCCACGAAGGGCACCAGACGCACGGGGGCTTTGAGCGCGGTGAGGGGGATGTCGCGGCGCTCGCCGACCACAAGGGCGCTTTTGGGCCGGGGCTGGAGCGCGGGGGTGAGCCGCCACCAGCGGGGGAGGCGCTCTACCAGCGCAATCATGCGCTGCAGAGCCTCGTGCTGCTGGCGGAAGAGGATGTCGCGCGCCGCATCGCGGAAAGCCGGGACGCTCCAGGCGGCGTCAACCACGCGCGCCGCGTACAGGCGGGCGGCTTCGGCGACGGCTTCGGCGTCTTCCGTGCCGTAGATGGCGGTGAGTTGGCGCGTGAGTTCGGCGTGCAGGGCGGCGGGGTTGCCCGCAGCGAGGGCGTCGCGCAGCGCGGCTTCAAAAGCAGACAGGTTGTGGATGGGCAGTTGAAGGACCGCGTCGGCCAGGTCACCCCAGCCTCGGCCGCGGGCGTCGGCGCGGAAGGCTTCTTCCGCCTTCACAAGGGCTTCCTGCAGGGCTTGCCGCGCCTGGTGCGCGTCCAGCCACTCGGCGGCGTTTTTCACGGCGTCGGCGGCTACCCCACCGCCGGGGACGCCCGCCGCGCCTAAGGCTTTGAGGAGGAGGACAAGAGTGTCGCGTAAGTCTTTTTTGGACATGGCAAAAAGTGAAAGGTGCCCGGTGCCCTGTGCCCTGTGCCCTGTGCCCTGTGAGCGGTGAACGGTGTGGGGTAACAGGGCGACGGAGTAACGAATCAACGAAGCAGCGAATCAGCGAGTCAGCGAGCCAGCGAACCACGCTTCCAGTTTAGCACAATTTTGCGCTGTGCAGCCACAGGAAATAGACCGCGTTCAACCGCACATCCCAAAACCGTGTTCCCCCGTG
>JALUXH010000124.1 GCA_027019065.1 Anaerolineales bacterium | reverse complement strand
AGCGAGGCTCCTTGGGGGAAGGGGAGATCGGCGTCCTTGCCGAGAAAGAGAGCCGCGGGCATGGTGGATTTTTCGGATAGGCTCTAGGCCCTCTCCGCGGCGCGTCTTTTGGCGTGCGGCGACTCGTCGCTGCTTTCCAAAGCGGTGCCGAGGCACCGCATGCCAAAAAAGGCGTTTTCAAAGGCAGGTGTCCGCCCCTGAACCGTATGCGGGGAGGGGACGGGGGCGAAGGTCAACACAGCGCCGGGCGGCGCTAAAGGAAAACGCGGGGTGAACCCATGCCCGGTATGGCCATCGCCGCGATTTGGGCAGGTTATGACCTGCTTTGACAACTTTGCCTTCTTCACTTAAAATACCACCCGCTTGCCTTGAACCAACCTCGCCCCCCAAGCGAGCCATCTTATCACGGAAGGGGTCTTCCCATGAAAGAATACACGACCGAATCCATCCGCAACATCGCTCTGGTTTCCCACAGCAGCGCGGGCAAGACCATGCTCGCCGAGGCGCTTCTGCATTTCACCGGCGCAACCACCCGCCTGGGCAGCATCAAAGAAGGCACCACGGTTTCCGACTTCGAAGATGAGGAAATCCGCCGCGGCCTTTCGCTTTCCACCGCCCTCATCCCCGTAGAATATCACGACCACAAACTCAACCTGCTCGACACCCCCGGCTACACCGACTTCGTCGGCGAGGTCATTTCGGCGCTCTACGTGGCCGACGCCGCCGTGGTGCTGGTGGACGCCGTCGCAGGCATCGAAGTGGGCACCGAGGTAGCCTGGTCGTATGCCGACCGCTTTGGCCGCCCCCGCTTCCTGCTCATCAACAAGATGGACCGCGACAACGCCAACTTCCAGAAAATGCTCACCCAGGCGCAGGAAACCTTTGACGCCCGCTTCATTCCGGTACAACTGCCGTGGGGCGAAGGGGAAGCCTTCCAGGGCGTGATTGATCTGCTTTCCATGAAGGCTTACGCCGGTGCGGGCACCGAAGCGCAAGACATTCCCGCCGAACTGGCCGACGCGGCCGAAGAAGCCCGCATGGCGCTGGTGGAAGCCGCCGCCGAGGGCGACGACAGCCTGCTGGAAAAATACCTGGAAGGCGAAGAACTGACCGCCGACGAGGTGGTGCGCGGCCTGAAAGCCGTGGTGATGAGCGGCGATTACGTCCCCGTGTTCGTGGCCGCAGGCGAAAAGGAAATCGGCCTGGCGCCGCTGCTGGAAGCCATGATCGCTCTCCTGCCTTCCCCCGCCGAAGCCCCGGCCGTCAAGGCCGAAGGCCCCAACGGCGAGGAAATCGAACTAACCGCCGACGACAACGGCCCCCTCGCGGCCTACGTCTGGAAGACCACCGCCGACCCCTTCGTGGGCAAGATCACCTACTTCAAGGTGGTTTCCGGCACCATCCACTCCGACACCCGCGTCTGGAACGCCAACAAAACCACCGAAGAGCGCCTCGGCACGTTGCACGTCCTGCGCGGCAAAGAACAAATTGCCGTCAAAGTGCTGCACGCGGGCGACCTGGGCACCGTGCCCAAACTGAGCGAAACCGGCACCGGCGACACCCTCTGCGACAAAGGTACCCCGCTCACACTCCCCGCGCCGGAATACCCTACCGCCCTCTACCGCGTCGCCGTGGTGCCGCAATCCCAGGCCGATTCCACCAAACTCGGCCCCACCCTCACCCGCTTGTGCGAAGAAGACCCCACCCTCTCGTGGTATCAGGACGCTTCCACCAAACAGACCATTTTGCAGGGCATGGGCGACCAGCACATTGATGTCGCCATCCGCAAGGCCAAGAGCAAATTCCAGCTCAACCTCGGCACCGAAGAACCGAAAGTGCCCTACCGCGAAACCATCACCAAGAAAGGCCAGGCGCAATACCGCCACAAGAAGCAAACCGGCGGCGCAGGCCAGTTCGCCGAGGTGCACATGCGGGTGGAACCCAACCCCGAAAGCGACTACGACTTCACCTGGGAAGTCTTCGGCGGCGCAATTTCGTCCAGTTTCCAGCCTTCCATTGAGAAAGGCATCAAGGGCGTGATGAAACAGGGCGTCATCGCGGGCTATCCGGTGGTGAATGTCAAGATCGCGGTGTACGACGGCAAAGAGCACCCGGTGGATTCCAAGCCGGTGGCCTTTGAAATCGCCTCGCGCGAGGCCTTCAAACTGGCCTTCCAAAACGCCGGGCCGGTGCTGTTGGAGCCGATCATGAAGGTGCGCATCACCGTGCCCGAAAGCAACATGGGCGATGTGCTCGGCGACCTGAACACCCGCCGCGCCCGAGTGCAGGGCATGGACACCGAAAAAGGCCGCTCGGTGATTACCGCCGAGGTGCCTTTGGCCGAGATGCTGCGCTACACCACCGACCTGCGCTCACTCACCGGCGGGCGCGGCGTGTTTGAAATGGAATTTTCACACTACGAGAAAGTGCCTGCCCACCTTCAGCAGGAAATCATCGCCGAGCGCCAGCGCGAACTGGCCGAAGAAAAATAGCCCCCGCCGAAGGCTGACAGAAAACGAACCGCTCCCCCCAACCGCCGGGGGGAGCGGTGTTTTTGGATACCTGTTCAGCCTCTGACGGCATGCCGAAGCGCGCTGGAGGGGGGGATGGATTTCAAGAGGTGTGCGGCAAAGGCGTCATTCCTCTCCGGCCCCTTCGCCCCCGAACAGCCGCAGCCATTCATCCAGTTCCTCATCGGAAAGTGCCGCGGGCTTTTCTTCGCCCGCTGCGGCGCTGGAAGGCGCGCCCAGTGCGGCGGCAAAGGCCTGGGAATCCACCACCCGGGCCCCGGCCCACCGTGCTGCCTGTTGCACTTCATGGTCGGAAGAAACCACCACCCAGTTGCGGGCCTGCTTTCCCAGTTTCCGCACCCGCGCGGCGATGGCCTGGTCGGCCGTGCGGCCTTCCCGCACGAACACCGCGGTCACGGCGCCAAAACGCCGCCGGCCCGCGTGCCCCGGCGCGGCGCGGTCAAAGTACACCTCAACACGGGTGTTGCGGCGGGCACAGTAGCGCTGCAGCCGTTCCACCAGGCGCATTTCGTCGTTGGGGTCGCGCAGGCTCAGGCCGGGAAGTTTGGGAATCAGGTTGTGGCCGTCAATGATGTAGGGCATGGGAGAAAAAGTGCTCGGTGAACGGTGAACAGTGAACGAGTTGTGAGGCGGGTGCTTCGGTGTAATCTGTGTCAATCTGTGACAATCTGTGGATTTGGATTTGCCTTGAGACCGGTGAGAAAGTCCAGCAGGGCGCGGTTGAAGGCCGGGGGGCTATCGGCAATCACAGCATGGCCTGCGCCGGGGATGACGACGTGCCGCGCCCCCGGAATGCTGCGGGCGAGTTCAGCCTGTGCCGCCGGAGGAATGGTGGTGTCTTCCTCGCCGGTGACGACCAGCGTGGGGCAGCAGATTTCCCCCAGGCGGGAAACCACATTGAAGCGCGCCAGCGCCCGCATGGCGGCGCGGTAGGCGCGCGGGTTGGCCTGCCGGATTTCGGCCAGCAGCGCCTTTCTCAGGGCTTCCTGCCCCGGTTTGGGAAAGATGTGCTTCACCACCGTGCGCCCCTGGGCTTCCAGCCCCACGGTGTGCACCACCACCATCCGCAGGGCAAAGTAAGCCCACCCGCGCAGCCCTTCGGGGCGCAGTGCGGCAAAGGTGTTGACCAGCGTGAGCGAGCGCACCTTGTGGGGGAGTGCCAGCGCCGCGGCCAGGGCTACCGTGCCGCCCATGGAAATGCCCACCACGTGGGCGGGCAGGGCGTTCAGGTCTTCCAGCAGGGCGAAGGCGGCTCGGGCCGCTCCTTCAGGCGACCAGGCGCCACCGTAAGGCGAACGGCCAAAGCCGGGCAAATCGGCCGCGATGGGGCGGAAACCGGCGGCAGCCAGCGCGGGCATTTGCCCCTGCCACGATTCGGCGCTGGAGCCGAGACCGTGCAGGAGCAGGACGGGTTCGCCGCGTGGGGCGGGGTCGAGGTAGTGCAAGGATGACATGGCAGCCTCTGGTTTTGGCGGGTGGGGGAAACCACAGATTTCACAGATTGGCACAGAAAACACAGAAATCCCAAAGACGCATTTTCTGTGTTTTCGTAACTGCCTACGCTGGGGTGCCCTCCATGCGTCTTGATGCGCTGTGCTTTTGCCATACCCCTCCCCTGGCTCCCCTCCCCGCATGCGGGGAGGGGACGGGGGTGGGGTCAACGCAGCGGCAGCGGCGCCAAAGGAAAACGCGGTGTGAAAACACGCCCTGCATTGCCAGCGCTACGATTTGGGTAGGCAATTACGTGTTTTCTGTAATTTTCTGTGCTTTCTGTGTTTCCTTCCCGGAATTTTATGGGTTGGCGGCGAAACCACAGCCTTCGCGGTGCCCCCCTCCCGGCATTTTCACCCGGGCGGCAGGGTGCCGTAGAGGTTGCGGTAAATGACAAAGGTTTCGTAAATGCGGCGGATGTAGTCGCGGGTCTGGCCGTAAGCAATGATCTCCAGGAAAAGGTCGGGGTCGCCGTGGGCAAGTTTTTGCCACGCGGCGGCATTGCCCGGCCCGGCGTTATAGGCGGCCAGGGCGGCGTAGAGGTCGCCGCCGAGGTAATCGCGCTGGCGGGCGAGGTAGTGTGCGCCGTAGGTGATGCTGACCTTGGGGCGGTAGAGGTCATCGGCGGTGAAATCGGGCGGCCAGCCGGTCTGGGTGTAAATTTCCTGAGCGGTAGCCGGCATCAACTGCATCAGGCCGCGCGCCCCGGCCGAGGAATGCACGAAGCCTTCAAAAAGGGATTCCTGCCGTAACACCGCAAAAAGAAAAAGGGGATGGAATTGGTAAGCCTGGGCCGCGGGCAGCACCAGGCCGCTGTAGAAAATGCCAAAGCGCAGATGGGCAAAATAAGGCGGGGCGGCGGTGAGGGTAGCCGCGTCGCCCAGCCCGGCCAGGTCAAGCACGTGGCGGGCGGCAAACACCGCGCTGCGGTAAAGGCCGATCTGGCGGAAGTATTCGGCGAGGCGGAAAGTATCGGCGGGGCTGTCGGCGACGGCGGCGCGCAGGGCCTCAAATTCGGCTTTGGCTTCCTCGTAGCGCCCCAGGCGCCACAGTTCGCTGCCGCGGATGAAGCGCGGGTCGCTGGCTAAAGCGCCAGGGGAAAGCAGATCGGCCGCGGGTGTGGGCAGGTCAAAGCGGTTCCGCACCCAGGCGGCGGCCTGGCGGCGTTCGGCTTCCCAATCTACGGCGGTTTGGAAAGCCGGCGGGGGAGCAAAGGGAGGGCGGCCATCCAGCAGGTCGCGGGCGCGTTCGCTGTAATAGCCCGTGGGGTCGGCGGCGGCTGCCAGTTCCCAGGCGCTGCGGGCTGCGGCCTTGTTGCCCGCGGCGGCGCGCAGTTTTCCCAGCCAGAGGTAGGCTGCGGCGCGGTTTTCGGCTTTGGCGGCGGCGTCGGCGGCTTCCTGCAACAGGCCGCGTGCCGCGGCGTCGTTCCCCAGGCGGTGGGTGGTGATGGCCGCCAGGTACAGGCTGCGGAAAGCATAGCCGGAAGCCGGATATTCGCGGGCGACGCGTGCCCACAGGGAAGCCGCGCGGGCCAGGTTGCCGCCGCGCGCCTGCACGCGGGCAGCATCAAAAAGGAATTCTGCCGCGCGCGGATGGGTGGGCGCGGCCTGCACGAAGGCCAGCAGGGTCTCGGTGGCCTGGTCGTACCGGTCCAGGTAAGCCCATTCGGTGTAGGCTTTCTGCTCCCAGGCTTTATCCCAAAAGCGGCTTTTGGGGTAGCCCCCGATGAGCGCCTGCCAGGCGGCGGTGGCCTCGGCAGCCTTCCCCATCGCCCGCAGGGCAAGCCCTTTGTAATAAAGCGCGGTATCGCTGCCGCCGGGCTGGGCGTTGAGGTAGCGGTCAAACGCCTGCACGGCCACGCCGTATTGCCCGGCGAAATAGTCGGTCAGGCCGCGGTTGAGGTCATCTACGGGCACACCGGCTTTCACCAGTTGGGTGAGGGCAAGGTAAGACCGGTACGCCGCGGGGTAGTTGTTGACGGCGTCCAGGTAGGCGACATGCGCCTTTTCGGCGTCGCCGAGGGCGGTGTAAGCCTGCCCGAGGTACCAGTCCAGCGCGGCGCGGCGGTAGCCGTTGGCGTCGGCCTGATAGAGCGCCCGGTATTCGGCAATGGCCGTGGTGAGGTCGCCTTCCATGTGATGGGCGCGGGCAATGCCCAGTTTGATGCCGTAGATGCGGTCTGCGGGCGGGGAAGCCTTGAGGGCGGCCTGGTAAGCCGAAGCCGCGCCGCTGTAGTCGCCCGCGTTGAACCGGTTGTCGCCCATCCACTCGTAGAGGTAAGCGTCGATGTAGCCGGGGCGGTGCTGCAGGAAGCCCTGATAGGCCTCGGCGGCCTCGGCGTAGCGTTCCAGCGCCCGGTAAGTTTCGCCGAGGAAGAAATAGGCATCGGTGGCCGCGGCAGTGTTGGGGTAGGTGGTAAGGACGCCCCGCAAAATGTCCAGTGCCTCGGCATAGTGCCGCGCCCCCAGCGCTGCCCGCCCCAGGCCCAACTGCGCCGCGGCCTGCACCGCCGGGTCGGGGCTTTGGGAGGCCTTCCGGAAGGCTTTCTGCGCGGCGTCCCAGTCGCCGTAGAACAGCGCGCGTTGGCCGGCATCCAGCCAGCCGGAAGGCTGCGGCGTCGGCGAGGGCGCGGGTGTGGGGGTGAGGGTGGGCGCGGGCGAGGGCGCGGGCGTGAAGGTGGCGGAAGGCGCGGGGGTAGCCCGCAGGCCGGCGGGCGCGGGCAGGTTGCACGCCGGCAGCGTGAGGAGAAGCAGGAAGAGGAGGAGGGGGCGGAGGCGTGTCACTGCAGGAGGCGGACTACCCGACTACCCGACTATCCGACCACCCGACGAAGCGGCGCGCAGCGCCGCGAGCGCGGCTTCCATGTCGGCGGGCAGGGGGGCGGTAAAGGTGCAGGGGGCGTCTTCCCCTGGCAGGCGGATGGTGAGGCTGTAAGCGTGCAGGGCGTGGCGGGCGAGGGGCAGGCTGGGGCGGCGGCGTCCGTAGAGCGGGTCGGCAACCACGGGGCAGCCCACGAAGGCCAGGTGGACGCGAATCTGGTGGGTGCGGCCGGTGAGGGGGCGGGCTTCAACGAAGGTGTGGCGGGGGAAGGCTTCCACGGTGCGGTATTCGGTGACCGCGGCGCGGCCTTTGCCAGGCGGCACGACCTTTATGCGCTTGCGGTGGGCAGGGTCGCGGTCAATGGGGGCCTCTATGCGGCCTGTAGGGGTGGGCGGCGCGCCATCCACGATGGCGAGGTAAACCTTGTGTGTCGTGCGGGCTTTGAACTGGGCTTGCAAGAACCGGTGGGCGGCGTCGTTCTTTGCCAGAATGATAACGCCGGAGGTGTCTTTATCCAGCCGGTGCACCACGCCGGGGCGGTGTTCGCCGCCCACGCCCAGCATTTCGGGCGCGTGGGCTAACGCCGCATGGACCAAAGTGCCGCGGCTGTGGCCGGGGGAAGGATGCACCACCATGCCCGCGGGTTTGTTCACCACCAGCACGTCGTCGTTCTCAAACAGCACATCCAGCGGGATGGCTTCCGGCGTCAGTTCGGCAGGCAAAATGGGGGGGATGGCCACGGTGACGGTGGCGGGGGTTTCCAGCATGAGGCCGGTTTTGGTCGCGGTGGCGCCGTTCACGGCCACGCGCCCTGCTTTGATCCATGCCTGGATGCGGCTGCGGGAATACGTGCCTTCCAGCGCTACGGTGAGGAATTTATCCAGCCGTTGGGGAGTGCCGCCCGGGAAAGCAAAGGCGGCCAGGCGTTCGGCTTCAGGCATCGGGCGTTTTTTCGGAAACCGGCGGGGCTTCGGGCGAGGAAGCCTCGGCGGGGGCTGCGGGGGAGGCTTCCTGCGCGCTCAGCAGTTCACCCAGAAGGAGGACAATCACGCTCAGGCTGATGGCAGCGTCGGCGAGGTTGAACACGGGGAAGCGCCCCACGGCGACGAAATCGGTCACATAGCCGTGGCGCAGGCGATCGAGCAGGTTGCCCAGCGCCCCGCCCCACTGAATGGCCATGCCCCAGCGCATGCCCCAGCCGCCGTTGCTGATGGCGGGGAAGGCTGCCAGCACGCCTAAAGCATACACCGCGCCTAACGCCAGCAGCACAGGCCCCCAGGCCTGGCCGAGGCCAAAGGCCATGCCGCTGTTGTGCCAGTTGGTGATTCGCAGCCACGGCAGGGCGGCCAGGGGCGTGAGCTGCCGCCCAAAGGGAATGCGGGCTTCAACCCAGGCTTTGGCAGCCTGGTCGGCCAGCAACACACCGCCGCCCAGCAGCAGTAAAAAGCCGTAGGTTTTAAGAGTTTTGAGCATCGTGGGGCCGCCAAAAAGTCAAAAAAGGGGGGAAGAAAAGGCATCAGGGGGCACTGTTCAGCCTGCTCGCGATGCGCGGGCTGAGAGATACCAAAAAGGCTGCCCGCTCGGCCGGGGAGGCGTCCAAAGTCCCTTTGCTGCCGCGTGGGGCGGGATGCCATCCCGCCCTACAAGGTGCCCCGGCGCGCTGCCAAAGGCCGGGCGGTGATTTTGCCCAATCTGTGCTCATCTGTGAAATCGGTGGATGTTTTTCTGCGGAATCTGGTAATTACCTACGTGGTGGCAAAACGCCTCTGGCGGCAGTTTTTCTTTGGAGTGCGGCGACGAGTCGCCGCTTTCCAAAGCGGTGCCCAGGCACCGCACTCCAAAAAGCGCTTGCAAAGGGAAATATTCTCCGTGTCCTCTGTGGAAGCATTGACGGGCACAGGGCCATCCGCAGTGCTTCGGGGTAGGTAATTACGAAATCTGCGTCATCCGCGGTTTTTCTTTGCCGAGGCTGAACCGATACCATCAGGGGGCGTAAACGGCAAAATTGTCAAAGCGCAGGTCTGCTCCGGGCTCATCAAACGTGCCCACCATCAGGCCGACGTCGCCGCGGGTGAAATCGGCATCGGCGGCCGTGGCCAGATGATACCCGTTGACGAACAGCGCCAGGTTCTGGCCGACGCAGTCGGCGCGCAGGTGGTTGGCTGCGTGGCCTTGGGCAATTCGGGGCGAAAAGGTCATCTTGCCCCCGCCGGTCAGCAGAGTTTGCCGGCCGTCTTTGCTCTTGCCGATGCCGTAGTAGCCGTCGCTGCTGATGAGGAAAAAATAGAAGTTGTCGGCGTCTTCATAGCGGCAAATGATGCCGAACTGGTTGTTATCGGGCCCGGCGGCTTTGAGGGCGTCCACTTCGGTGCGGGTATCGGTGAACTGGAGGCCGGGGTTGGCCCAGATGGTGGTGTGGGGGTAGTTGAGCCAGATGCGGTATTGCCCCTGGGGGGTGTATTCCAGAATGGCATCTTTCTCATGGTCGGTATCCCAGCCGCTGTGGGGGTTGGAAAAGTCATCGCGGAAGAGCACCTGCAGGGAAGCCGCGGGCGCGCCGGCGGCCGCGGTGGGGGTCGGCGCAGCCACGGGCTGCGGGCTGCATGCCGCAAGCCCTCCCAACGCAAAGAGCAACACCAGAGGGAAAAGCAGGCGTTTCATGGAACCTCCGAAATCGGCCGCCGCGCCGGACGCCGGCGGGGATGCCGCGAGTATAGCACAAGGCGGGGGAAGCGGGCAGGGTGCGCTTTGCCCCGCGTTTAGCCCACGCCCAGGTTACGCAATTCGGCCAGGGCCTGGCCGCGGTGGCGGAATTGCACCGTGCGCATGCCCAGCGTGTGGGCGGCATGCACGTTTTCCAGCCGGTCGTCCACAAACACGGCTTCGGCAGGCTCTACACCCAGGCGCTCTAACATCAGGCGGTAAATCGCGGGGTCGGGCTTCATCAGGTGCTCTTCGGCAGAAATCACCATCGCGTGGAAGGCATCGTCTATGCCGAGGCGCTGGAGCAGGTCGCGCAGGTCGCTCCAGGCGTTGGAAAGCAGGCCGGTGCGGTAGCGGCGCTTGCGCTGACGCAGCCAGTCGGCCAGCTCGGTGTCAATGCGGATGCCTTCCCAAAAGCGCATGGCCAGCCATTCGCCTTTTTCGGCGGGCAGCCCCCACTGCCGCGCCAGCGCCGCCCACAGCGCCTGGGGCGAGATTTCACCCCGCTGGGCGGCCAGGCTCAACGGGCCGACGAAAATTTCCCGCCGCAGGGTATCTGCCGAAATGCCGAGTTCCCGTGCCAGGCTTTCGTGCACGGCGGGGTCGCCGGGCTGCAGCAGCACGCCCCCGAAATCCAGAATGATGGCGCGAATGGTGGGGATGTTCATAGTGCGGTCTCCTCTGTCGTGGGTTCGTCGGTTTCCCCTTGCGCAAAGTAGTAACCGCGAATAAAGCCGCGGGCCCGCTCGGTGAGGGGGTAGGCCTGTTGCAGGGTTTCCCAGAATTTGGCGCTGTGGCCTTCTTTGGGCAGCAGCAGGTGCACAAATTCGTGGGCGATAACATAGTCTACCACCCACGGCGGCCAGTGGCGGATTTTCTCGGAAATGCGGATGTGCCCGTGGGTGCTGCCGCCCAGCGTGACGCTGCCCAGCCGCTGCCGCATGTTCCCCACCCAGCGGATGGCCACCCACGGCACCTTGCCGCCGAAATATTTGCGGTTGACCGCCTGCGCCCGCCGCGCCAGGGCTTCATCCGTGCGGCGGGAAGCCCTTTCGGCCGCCTTCGCCAGGTCGGCTTCCAGCTGTTGCAGCAGGCGGGGCACTTCCCGCCAGGGCAGGTAGAAAGGAAGGCGCAGCACGATGCGGCCGCCGGCTTCCTGCTGCCAGCGCACGGTGCGTTTCAGACGTTTGTCGCGGCGGATTTCCACTTCCACCTCGCGCTGCAGGCGCGGATCATACACCGAAAACTGTCGTTTGCACGCGGTCATGCCTCTATGGTAACGCAAAACCGCGGCAAATGCCAGCCGCCGCCAAAAAGAAAAAGGATTGTAACTGCTCAGCCTTGGTAAAGAGAAACCACAGATGACGCAGATTCCGCAGAAAATCGGCCACAGATTCGCACCGATTGCAACCCCAGAAAGCACAAAAGCGTCGTAATTACCTACGTGGTGGCAAAACGCCTCTGTCGGCAGTTTTTCTTTGGAGTGCGGCGACGAGTCGCCGCTTTCCAAAGCGGTGCCCAGGCACCGCGCTCCAAAAAGTGTTTGCAAGGAAAGCGTGTGGGTGTCCTCTGTGTGAGCGTTCACAGGCACAGGGCCATCCGCAGTGCTTCGGGGTAGGTAATTACCGCAGAAAACACAGAAGTTGACTTTGCGTCTTTGTTCCCTTTGCGCTCTTTGCGTTACGCCGTTGTAGCCTTTGGGTTTCCTGTGTGCCTTGGCGTTCTCATCGCAGGTGGGCTGAACAGTTACAAAGGATTTACGGTAAAATACTTCCATGTCCCCCTTGCCTTTTCGCCCCCCTGCCCAGGTGGTGCTGGCCGCCGATGCCCGCCTGACCGACACTCCCCCTGCCGAAGACCATGTCTGGGCGCTCCACGCCGCGTGGGGGGAACGCGACGCCCTGGCACTCGTAACCACCTACGGCCTGCGGGTGCAGTCTCTGGCGCTCTTCCCTTATGTGGTGGCGGAAGGCCAGCCCCGCTGGGCGTCGCCGGCCTTTGCGCGCCGGCCCCAGATTCACGACCTTGCCCCGGCTTACGCGCACCTCACCTGCGAGCCTTTTCGCGGCTTGCTGCTGCGCTGCGAATACTGGGTGGCGCATCCCCAGGCCGTTATCGGCCGCCTGACGCTGGAAAACCGCGCCGAAAAGCCTCGCGAGGGCTTACTGGGCCTCGCCGCCGTGCTGCGGCCGTTCACCGAAGATGAACACGGCATGACGCCCCGGCAGCGCCATGCCGTTCATATCTTGCAAGGGGAAGCCGGAGGGCTGCAGCCGGTGGTTTTCCTCACCGGCGGGGCGGAAGCCGCGCTCAGCCCCTTCCCTTCGCTGAAAGTGGCCTTCGGCCTGCCCGCAGGGGGAAGCCGAAGCCTGACATGGGTGCAAACTGCCTTGGCCGATGCCGAAGCCGGTTTTGAACTGGCCCGCAAACTGGCCGCCCGTTCCTGGCCGGCTTTCCTGGCCCGCCTTGCCCTGCTGGAAAGCGGCCGGCCGCGCCTGGAAACCGCCGCGCCGGCGCGCACGTGGGTTTTCCTGCGCGCCCGCCAGACCGCCCAGCGCCTGCTCGTCCGCCTGCCCGACCTGCCGCAGCCTTTTTTGCTCACCGCCCGCGCCCCCGACCACGGCGGGCCGGCCGACCCGCGGGCGCTTAACCGCGCGGCCTCGGTGCTGGACGCCTACCACCTTGCTGCCACTGCCTTTCTGCCCACCGCCCCCCGGCCGGTGCAGGGGTGGGTGGCCGCCTTTCTCGCCCGGCAGGAAGACGACGGCTTCATCCCCTGGCGGCCGGCGCAGCCCGAAAGCCGCCGCCTGGCCTCGCCGCTGCTGGTGGAACTGGCTTACCGCGCCTACGCCCACGACCCGGCAGGGCTGGCGGCGCTTTACCGCCCGCTGCTGCGCTTTGTGGAGGCGTGGTACGCCCAGAGCGACGCCAACCGCGACGGCTTCCCCGAATGGTCGCACCCCTTGCAAATGGGGCTGCCCGACCTGCCCGGCTTCGCCCCCTGGCGGCGCGATTCGGTGGGCGCCGACCTCGCCCAGGCCGAAAGCCCGGCCCTGTACGCCTTCCTTTACCGGGCGCTGGAGCGGCTGGAAGCCTTCGCCGCGGCCGCCGGAGAGGCCCCACCCCCCGACCTGCGCCTTCGCCGCCGCCGCCTGCGCCAGGCCGTGGCCGCCATGTGGGATGCCCGCCGCCGCGCCCCTCTGTACCGCGATTACGAAACCCACGAGCGCCCGCCCCACCTCACCCTGGGCAAACATCGCGGCCCGGGCACGCTGGCCGTGGCCGAAACTTTTGCCCTGCCCGGCCGCGTGGTGGTGCATCTTTTCCCCGAAGGCGGGCAGGTTGCCTCGGCGACGATTACTTTGCGGGGCAGCGATGCCCGCGGCAAGCCGCTGGAAGAAACCCTCGGCGGGGGGCGCATCCGTTGGCACGAAGGCCGCGGCGTGGCGGTTTCCCGCAGCGTGTTTCGCCACCTTGCCACGGTGACGGTGGAAGGCGAAAAACTGCGCAGCCGCAGCCGTTTTGTGGTGCTTACGCCCGATTACGCCACGCCCGACATCAGCCTGTTGCTGCCTTTCTGGGCCGAAATGTTGGCTGAAGAAGCCGCCGATGCGGTGCGGCGGGCGCTGACCTCCGAGCGCGACTATGCCCGGCCTTACGGCGCGCCCCTCTCGCCCCGCGGCGGGCAGAAGGCGGCGGCCTGGCGGCGCGCCGTTCACATGCCGTGGAACCTCTTTGCGGTGGAAGGGCTGCTGGCGCACGGCTTTGTGGCCGACGCCGCCCGCTTGCTGGAAGCCCTCGCCGCGGCCGCCGAAAGCGCCCTCACCGCCCAGGGCACCTTTGCCGAAGCCTACCATGCCGATACCGGCGAGGCGATGGGCGGGCGCGATGCCCTCGGCGGCCTGCCGCCGCTGGGGTTGTGGCTGCGCACGGCAGGCATTGAACCCCTCGGCCCCCACAAAGTGCGTT
>JALUXH010000123.1 GCA_027019065.1 Anaerolineales bacterium | reverse complement strand
GTCAACCCCTCATCCCCGTGGATTTGGTGATTGACCACTCGGTGCAGGTGGATTTCTTCGGCACCCCCGACGCCTGGCTGCGCAACGCCGAGGTGGAATTCCAGCGCAACCGCGAGCGCTATGAGTTCCTGCACTGGGGGCAGAAAGCCTTTGACAACTTCCGCGTGGTGCCGCCCGATACCGGCATCATCCATCAGGTCAACCTGGAATACCTCGCCAGGGTGGTAATGACCGCCAAAGAGGGCGACGAAATGGTGGCCTTCCCCGACACGCTGGTCGGCACCGACAGCCACACCGTGATGATCAACGGCCTCGGCGTGGTGGGCTGGGGCGTGGGCGGCATTGAAGCCGAAGCCGCCATCCTCGGCCAGCCGATTTACATGGTGACGCCGGAAGTGGTGGGCTTCAAACTGTACGGCAAACTGCCCGAAGGCGTGACCTCCACCGACCTGGTGCTCACCGTGGTGAAGATGCTGCGCGAAAAGGGCGTGGTGGGCAAATTCGTGGAATTCTACGGCCCCGGCGTGAGCGCCCTCAGCCTGCCCGACCGCGCCACCATCGGCAATATGGCGCCCGAATACGGCGCGACCATGGGCTTCTTCCCGGTGGATCAGGAAACCCTCAACTACCTGCGCCTCACCGGACGCTCGGAAGAGCTCATTGATCTGGTGGAACGCTACACCAAAGCGCAGGGCCTCTTCCGCACCGATGACGCCCCCGTGCCCGAATTTACCGACACGCTGGAACTGGATCTGGGCGACGTGCGCGCCTCCGTGGCCGGCCCCAAGCGCCCGCAAGACCGCGTGCCGATGCCCGAACTGGGCGCAGCCTTCCGCAAGGCGCTCACCACCAAAGCCGGCCTGCACGGCTTTGGCCTCAAGCCCGAAGAGACCGAGAAGAAGGTTGCCCTGGTGCGCAATGGGCAGGAAACCGAAATCACCCACGGCTCGGTGGTAATTGCGGCCATTACCTCCTGCACCAACACTTCCAACCCCTCGGTACTGGTGGGTGCGGGCCTGCTCGCCAGGAAAGCCCGCGAGAAGGGCCTGCTCAGCAAGCCGTATGTCAAGACCAGCCTTGCGCCGGGTTCCCGCGTGGTGACCGAATACCTGCGCCAGTCGGGCCTGCTGGAGCCGTTGGCCGAACTCGGCTTCCAGGTTGTGGGCTACGGCTGCACCACCTGCATCGGCAACAGCGGCCCCCTGCCGCCGGAGGTAGCGCGCGCCATCACCGAAGGCGATTTGGTGGTCTCCGCGGTGAGTTCCGGCAACCGCAACTTTGAAGGCCGCGTGCACCCGCTGGTCAAGGCGCACTACCTGATGTCGCCGCCGCTGGTGGTGGCTTACGCCATTGCGGGCACGGTGAACATCAACCTGGAAAAAGACCCCCTCGGCTACGACCCCGACGGCAACCCGGTTTACCTGCGCGACATTTGGCCCAGCAGCGAAGAGATTTTGCAGACCATCGCCGACTACGTCAAGCCCGACCTGTTCAAGGAAAAATACGCCGACGTGTTCACCGGCAACGAAATGTGGAACCGACTGCCCAGCCCCGATGGCGAAATCTACGCCTGGAACCCCGATTCCACCTACATCCAGGAACCGCCATTTTTCACCACTTTGGGGCTGAACGAGCCGCCCATTGAGGAAATCCACGGTGCGCGTGCGCTGGCGGTGTTGGGCGATTCCATCACCACCGACCACATCTCGCCCGCGGGCAGCATCCCGCCCGACGGCCCCGCCGGCAAGTACCTGATTTCCAAGGGCGTGCAGCCCAAGGATTTCAACTCCTTCGGTTCCCGCCGCGGCAACCACGAGGTGATGATGCGCGGCACCTTCGCCAACATCCGCCTGCGCAACAAACTGGTGCCGGGCGTAGAAGGCGGCTACACCATCCACATGCCCGACGGCGAGCAGATGAGCATTTACGACGCCGCGATGAAATACGAGAGCGAGGGTGTGCCGCTGGTGGTGCTGGCGGGCAAGGAATACGGCACCGGCTCGAGCCGTGACTGGGCGGCGAAGGGCACCATTTTGCTGGGCGTGAAAGCCGTGATTGCCCAGTCCTACGAGCGCATCCACCGCTCTAACCTGGTGGGCATGGGCGTGCTGCCGCTGCAGTTCAAGGAAGGCGACAGCGTGGAAAGCCTCGGCCTGACCGGCCATGAGGTCTTCCACATTGAAGGGCTGAGCAACGACCTGCAGCCCCTGAGCGAAGTCACCGTGCGCGCCGTGAAAGACGACGGCAGCGAAGTGGTCTTCAACGCCATTGCCCGCCTGGATACGGCGATGGAAGTGGTGTACTACCGCAACGGCGGCATTCTGCACACCGTGCTGCGCAACATGGCCCGCGAGCAGGTGGGATAACCCCCCCATAGCCACGAAACGGTGCGGCGGCCTGAAAAATCAGGCCGCCGTTTTTTTGCGGCCCTGCGGCATTGACACAAGGTATCTGTTCAGCCCAGGCAAGGAGAAACCACAGATGACGCAGATTCCGCAGAAAATCATCCCCAGATTCCACAGATTCACACCGATTGCAACCCCAGAAAGCACAAAAGCGTCGCAGAAAACGAAGTTGACTTTGCGTCTTTGTTCCCTTTGCGCTTGGCGTTTTCATCGCAGGTGGGCTGAACAGTGGCGACACAAGAAATCAGCATGTAGCCGTTGGCCGGTAAACCCGGGTTGCAGAGCGGAACGGCGTTCCGCCCTGCATGGTGCATCCCGCCGAACAGCCACGTGCTTCGTGTGCTATACTTTGGGAGTCACTGTTCAGCCCTGGGAGAATCGGCGGCGGAAGTCACGCGAAGGCGCAAAGAACGCAAAGAAAAAATCTGTGTTTTCCGGTAACTGCTCAGCCCTGGCAGAGAATCCACAGATTTCACAGATTGGCACAGAAAACACAGAATTGCCCTTTGCGCCATTTGCCTTCCTTTGCGTCTTTGCGTTAACCTCTTTTTATGCTTCTGGGTGCGCATCGCGGGCAGGCTGAACAGTTACCTTTGGGAAACCACCTCCAGGCACACCCTGCACCACCCTGGCGGAGGGAAAACATGACCCTCGCGATTCTCTGGTTTGGATGCTCCGCACTTATCTTTGGCATGGCGGGCGCGGCGCTGCTCTACACCTACTTTCAGCAGCGCGGCGAGGCGCGCGCCAGCGCCGGATGGCCGGCCACAGAAGGCAAAATCATCCACACCGAAGTGCGGGCTTCAAGCAGCGGCGATTCCCTGAACACCGTGTACTACCCCCAAATCCGCTATGAATACAGCGTGCTGGGGCAAACCTACACCGGCTCGCAGATAACCTTTGGGGGCACGCCGGCAAAGAACACCCTGCGCGAAGCCAAAAAAGCCCTCGCCGCCTATCCTTATGGGGCCAGCGTCACAGTGTACTACAACCCGGAAAACCCCCAGGATGCTGTATTGAAACGCACCCTGCGCGGCGGCGCGCTGATGCTCACGCTCGGAAGTGTTTTCATCCTTTCCGCGGGATGTCTGATATTGGCCGGTTTGCTGACGCTGACGGCAAAATAAAAACCGAGGGCGCAGCCCAATCTCAAAAAGTCGGGCAGTTAGCCGTATAGTCGTATAGTCGTATAGTCGGTTAGTCAATTAGTCCAACTCCCCGATTATACGACTAACTGACTACACGACTAACTGACTACGCGACTACCCCACATATTTTTCAAACCAGCCGACGATGTGGTTCAGCCGTGCGATGCGTTTGTCGGTGCGCCCGACGCGCGAAAGGCCGTGCGGCTCGCCCGGGAAGCGCACAAACTCGGTTTCCACGCCGCTGTATTTCAGCGCCGCGTAAGCCTGCTCGCCCTGGTCAATCGGGCAGCGGAAATCCTGCTCGCTGTGGATGATGAGGGTGGGCGTGGTGGCCTTGTGCAGGTAAGGCAGGGGCGACATGCGCCAGTAATCGTCCAGCGCCTCCCACGGGGGCTTGCCCACACCGATAAGGTGCTGGGTGAGGTAATTCATGTCGCTCGCGCCCCACATGCTGATGTGGTTGGAAACCGACCGCTGCGCCGCCGCGGCCTTGAAGCGCCCGGTGTGCCCAACAACCCACAGGGTCATGTAGCCGCCGTAACTGCCGCCGGTGACGACCATGCGCTCTTCGTCCACATAGGGCAGCGCGGCGAGGTAATCGGCCCAGGCCATGATGTCGCTGTAATCGCGGTCGCCCCAGTTGCCCCAGATGGCTTTGGTGTGCGCCTCGCCGTAGCCGGTGCCGCCGCGGGGGTTGCAGAAGCCCACCACGTAGCCCTTCGCGGCAAAGGCGTAAAACTCGTGCATCATCAGGAAGCCGTACTGGGTCATCGGGCCGCCGTGGATTTCCAGAATCAGCGGGTACTTCTTGGCAGGGTCAAAATCGGGCGGCTTGAGAATCCAGCCCTGCAGGCGGTAGCCGTCTTCGGGGTTGGTGAACCAGACCTCCTCGGTTTCGCCCAAATTGGTGCGGCGCAGCCAGGCGTTGACGCGGGTGAGTTGGCGGCGGCGTCCGGTGGCGGTGTCTAAGCGGTAAATTTGCCCCGGGTCGGTGAGGTCGCCGTAGAAATACGCTAACGTGCGCCCGTCTTTGGAAAGCGAGAGCGCGCCCACCGCACCGTTTTCGTCAATCAGGGTTTCCAGATGCTCGCCGTCGCGGCTGATGCGGCAAAGTTGCACCTTGCCGTGGGTGGCGCTGTGGAAATAAAGCGCCTCGGCATCGGGCGTCCAGCGGGGCGGGGTGGTGGTGATGGCCGCAATGAGGTCGTTGATAACGTCGGCGGCGGCGTGCAGGCCGTGGGCGGCGGTGAGGTTGCGGGCTTCCCCGCTGCCATCGGCGGGCATCACCCACAGGGAAGTCGCCCGCCACCACTCGTACAACCCTTCGCTGCCGAGGTAAGCCAGCCACTTGCCGTCGGGGGAAACCGCAAGACCGCCCTTCGCGCCCGTGGGTGTGGGCAGGCGTTCCGGCTCGCCGCCTTCCGCAGGGATGCGGAAGATGTCAATGGCTTCCGGCGCAAGGTCGGGGTCGGGCTGGCGGTTGCTGAGGTAGTAAATCCACTTGCCATCGGGCGACCACACCGCGCCGTATTCCTCGTAAATTTCGTGGTCGGGCGTAAGTTGGGTGACTTTGCCGGTGCGGGCGTCCACCAGCCAGAGGTGCTGGGTGCGCTTGGGCAGCAAGCCCATGCCATCGGCCTTGTAGTGTAGCCGCGCCAGGTGGAAGAACACCGGCCCCAAATCCTTCTTGCGGGGGTCTTTTTCGCGTTCCAGCACCTCGGGGTCGGGTTCGCGGAAGCCGATGAGCAGGCGCTTGCCGTCGGGCGACCATGCGAGGCTGGAAATGCGTCCCTTGAGGTCGGTGAGTTTGCGGGCTTCGCCGCCGTCGGTGGGGATGAGGTAGATTTGCGGCTGCTTTTCGTCATCGCGGTTGGAAACAAAGGCGATGGTCTTGCCGTCGGGCGACCAGCGGGGCATGACGTCGTTCTGGTTCCCGCTGGTGAACTGGCGGCTGCGCCCGTTGCGGGTGGAAACCAGCCACAGGTTGGTGTATTTCTTCTCGGTCTTGCAGTCTACCCGCTGGACGGTAAACACGACGTGCTCGCCATCGGGCGAAATGCGCAAGTCCTGAATCAGGCGGAAACGGTACAGGTCTTCGGGGGTCATCGTGTGGAGGGGCATTCTAAACTCCTGAAACGGTTGGTAAAAACAGGGCAGCAAACACAGAAAACACAGAAGTTCCACAGAAAACACAGAAGGTTCTTTAGATTTCTGTGTCTTCCGTGCACTTTCTGTGTTCTCTGTGGTTCTTACTTCACGGGCTCAAAGCGCGCGGTGAAGTGCCGCAGCAGTTCGGGGGCGTAGGTGAAGCGGTAGCCGGGCACTTTTTCGCCCAGCGCCATCACCCCTGCGGCGCTCTCGGCCACCCAATCCATGTGGCTCTGGGTGTACATCCGCCGCGGGATGGCGAGGCGCACCAGTTCCAGTTGGGGGTACACCATTTCGCCGGTGTCGGGGTCGGGGTGGGCAAACATCACCGAGCCGATTTCCACACCCCGCACCGCGCCGGCGCGGTAGAGTTCCACCGCAAAGGCCTGCCCAGGAAACTGCGCCTGCGGGAGGTGCGGCAGGGCGCGTTTGGCGTCAATGTAAACCGCGTGCCCGCCCGCAGGCTCCAGCACCGGCACGCCCAGGCCCTTCAGGCGCTCGTTCAGGTAGCGCACCTGCCCGGTGCGGTAGGCCAGGTAATCTTCCTGCAGGGCTTCGCGCAGGCCCACAGCCATCGCCGCGAGGTCGCGCCCGGCAAGCCCGCCATAGGTCGGGAAGCCTTCCCGCAGGATGAGCGCGTTGGCGGCGCGGCGGTAAACATCTTCGTCGTTCATCGCCAGAAAGCCGCCGATGTTCACGATGGCGTCCTTCTTGGCGCTCATCGTTGCGCCGTCGGCGTAGGAAAACATCTCCTGGGCGATTTCCAGCGGCGTTTTGTCGGCATAGCCGGGTTCCCGCTGCTTGATGAACCACGCGTTTTCGGCAAAGCGGCAGGCGTCAATGAAAAACGGAATGCCGTATTCGTGGTAAACCTCGCTCACGGCGCGAATGTTGGCCATGCTGACCGGCTGGCCGCCGCCGCTGTTATTGGTGACGGTAATCATGCCGAAGGGGATGTTTTCGGGGCCGGTTTCCCGGATGAAGGCGCGCAGTTTTTCTACATCCAGGTTGCCCTTGAAGGGGGCGTCGAGGGACGTGTCGAAGGCTTCGTCCACCACCAGGTTGACGGGGCGGCCGCCGCGGGCGAGGATATTGGCTTCGGTGGTGTCAAAGTGCATGTTGGAAGGCACATACTGGCCGGGCTTGAGCATGATTTCGGCCAAAATGCCTTCGGCAGCCCGCCCCTGATGGGTGGGCACAAAAAAGCGGAAGCCCGTAATCTCGTGGATGGCTTCCGCTAACTGGAAGAAGGAACGCGCCCCGGCGTAGGATTCATCGCCTTCCATGATGGCCGCCCATTGGTGCTGGCTCATCGCGCCGGTGCCGGAATCGGTCAGCAGGTCCACGAAAACTTCATCCGAGCGCAAGCCGAAAAGGTTGTAGCCGGCGCGCTTGAGCGCGGCTTCCCGCTCGGCGGGGTCGGGCAGGCGGATGGGTTCCACCATTTTGATGCGGAAAGGTTCAGGGGGGTGTTTGGGCATAAACGGCTCCTCTCTGTGGAATCGGGTAATTACCTACCCAGATCGCGACGACGGCAACCCTGGGCTTGTGTTCCCACCGTGTTTTTCTTTGACACCGCCGCCGCTGCGTTGACCCCACCCCCGTCCCCTCCCCGCACGCGGGGAGGGGAGCCAGGGGAAGGGTATGACAAAGGCGCAGCACATCAAGACGCATGGAGAGCACCACAGCGTAGGCAGTTACGAAATCGGTAGGTTTTTCCGCGAAATCTGCGCAA
Source organism: Anaerolineales bacterium (assembly GCA_027019065.1). GTDB lineage: Bacteria > Chloroflexota > Anaerolineae > Anaerolineales > DRMV01 > DRMV01. The sequence continues at coordinate 6,087 of JALUXH010000123.1, read as the reverse complement.
TCTGCGGTTTCTCTTCACCAAGGCTGCACCATATATCTTACACGATCAGCGCCTCCAGCGCCGCCAGTTCGGGGGGCACGGTGGCGAGTTCGGGTGTGCGGCGGATAACCGCGTCGGGGTCTTTCAGGCCGTGGCCGGTGCAAACGGCCACAATGGTTTTGCCCGCGGGGTCGAAGCGGCCGGCGCGGATTTCGGCGGCCAGCCCGGCCAAGCCTGCCGCCGAAGCGGGTTCCACCCACAGGCCTTCTTCTTCGGCCAGCAGGCGCTGCATGGCCAAAATTTCGTCGTCGCTCACGGCGATGATGCGCCCGCCCGATTGCCGCGCGGCTTCCAGCGCCTGCTCGCCGCGGGCCGGGCGGCCAATGCGGATGGCGGTTGCCACGGTTTCGGGGTGCTCCACGGGATGGCCGAGCACTAAGGGCGCCGCACCCGCCGCCTGCACGCCCAGCAGTTGGGGCAGGCCGGTGCCCTTCGCTTCGTGGTACTGGCGGAAGCCCATCCAGTAGGCGGTGATGTTGCCGGCGTTGCCCACGGGCAGGCAGAGCCAGTCGGGGGCGTGGCCGAGGGTGTCGCAAATTTCAAAAGCAGCGGTCTTCTGGCCTTCCAGCCGGTAGGGGTTGATGGAATTGACCAGCGCGAGGGGGTGCTTGCGGCTGATCTCCACCACCAGGCGCAGGGCGTCGTCAAAAGAGCCTTCCACCTGCACCACCTGTGCGCCGTAAGCCAGCGCGCCGGCGAGTTTGCCCAACGCCACCTTGCCTTCGGGAATCAGCACCACGGCCTTGACGCCGGCGCGGGCGGCATAGGCCGCCGCCGAAGCCGCGGTGTTGCCGGTGGAGGCGCAAATCACGGCCTTGGCCCCCCGCCCGATGGCCTCGCTCACCGCGGCGGTCATGCCGCGGTCCTTGAACGAGCCGGTGGGGTTCAGCCCCTCGTATTTCACGAAGAGCCGGAAGCCGCCGCCGAGGCGCGCCGCCAGCCGCGGCACCGGCACCAGAGGCGTGTCGCCTTCCAGCAGGGAAACCACCTGCGCGTGGTCGGGAAGGTTCAACCAGTCGCGATAACGGGGAATGACGCCGTTGTAGGGCATAGAGGCCTCCGAAAGTGAGAGAGGCGCAATTACCTGCCTGCGCTGTGGTGCTCTCCACGCGTCCCGATGCGCTGCGCCTTTAGCGCCTCCCCCCATGCGAAGCGGGGACGGGGGTGGGGGCAACGCGGCGGCGGTGCCAAAGGAAAACGCGGTGGGAACACGTGCCCGGGGTTGCCATCGCCGCGATTGGGGCAGGTAATTACAGAAAGGCTGCGGAAGAACAGATGGGCGTGGGACAAATTGCAAATGGCCGGCGGCAAGTTGCGGGGGGGAAGGTGCCCGACTACCGTGAGGCGTCGGCAGACTTGAGGGCAAAATAGGCTTCCATCACCTGGCGCACAATCGGGCCGGCCACCACGGCGCCTTCCCCGCCGTTATAGAGGAAGGCCACTACCACGATTTCGGGGTCATTGTAAGGGGCGTACGCCACCGTCCAGCCGTGGGTCGGCCAGTCGCCGCGGCGGCAGAGGTGGCGTTTTTGGGCGGCGTTGTCGCAGTATTCCGCCGTGCCGGTCTTCCCGGCCACCGCAATTTTCTTGAAGCCCTCAAACACGTGGTGCAGGGTGCCGTGGATGCTGTCGGTAACGGCCAGACGCATGCCGCGCTGCACCTGTTTGATTGCCCAGGGGTCTACGGTCTTCAACTGACCGGTCCATTTGCAGCGCCCGATGCCGCCCGGGTTGCGGTAAACCTTGATGATGGGGTCGGTGGTAATATCCCAGCGCACTTTAGGCTTGAAAGGTTGAATCACCTTGCCTTCGGCGTCAACGACCTCGCGCAAAACGGTGGGCTGCATTTGCACGCCGTTGTTGGCGATGGTTGCGGCCGACATCAGCACCTGCAGAGGGGTGCCGAGCACGTAGCCCTGGCCCACGCTGGCAAGGTAGGTATCGCCGGTGGACCAGTTTTCGCCTTTGTAGATGCGCTTCCAGGTCGGCGTGGGGATCAGCCCTTTTGCTTCACCGGGCAGGTCAATGCCGGTACGGTCGCCGTAGCCGAGGGCGCGGGCATAAGTGCCCAGGCGGCAGATGCCGAGGCCGGGGTTGATTTCATCATCGTAGCCGCCGCCGAGTTTGTAGAAACACACATCGCTGGAATAGGCAATGCAGTGCAGGAAGTCAATCTTGCCGAAGCCGCCTTCTTTGTAGTTATAGTCGTAGAATTTTTCGGCCTTGCCGGGGTCGTTGGCGTAATACTTGTTGGCAAGGTAGATAATGCCCGGCGCGTCAATAATTTTATCCAGTGTAACGACGTGCTCATTCATCACGCCGGTGGCGGTGGCCAGTTTGAAAGTTGAGCCTGGGGCGTATTCGCCCGAAATGGCGTGGTTGAGGAGCGGCTTCTCGGGGTCGGCCGCCAGTTGCCGGTAATAATAGGCCGGAATGAAGCGCGCCATGCGGTTGTTTTCATAAGTGGGGTAAGAAACCATGGCCAGGATTTCGCCCGTTTTCGGGTTCATGGCAATGACCACCCCGCTCCGCGTACGCGGCGCGCCGTCGGGCATGGGGTAACGCTCGTTGATATATTTGATTTGATGGACCAGAATGTTATACGCGGCTTCCTGCAGGCGGGTATCAATCGTAAGCACCAGATTGGCGCCCGGTTTGGGCGGCTGCGGCTCTTTCAGGTCGCGCAGAATGTGCCCGGCCACATCCACTTCCACCGTCCGATGGCCGTTCGTGCCCGCCAGCAAATCCTGGTGAGAAAGTTCCACGCCCGCATAGCCCACCTTGTCGCGGTTGGGCACCAGCCCTTTTTGCTTGTAATAATCTACCAGCGCTTCAGGCACCGGGCCCAGGAAGCCGACCACGTCGGCCGTCAGGTAGCCCGTGGGGTAATCGCGGATGGGGTCCACTTCAATGCCCACGCCGGGCCAGTCGGCGGCGCGTTCGCGGATGATCATCGCGGTTTTTCGCGGGATGTCGCACTTGATTTTCACCGGGCGGTAGGGAGCAAACGTTTCGCCAAAATTCACGATCTGGCGAATGCCCTGGTCGGAGCGGCAGGGGACGTAAGGGTGCTCTTTATCTACCGTGCCGCGGCTCACAGGCACACCGGTGAGTGCGGAAAGCTGACGGTAGATGGCATCCACCTTGCCGAGGTCGTCGGGGAGGTAAGCCGGGGTGATCACCAGCGTGTAGGAAGCCACATTGCGCGCCAGCACCACGCCGTTGCGGTCGTAGATGGCCCCCCGCGGCGCAGGCACGTTGATTTCTTCCACCCGATTGGCGTTGGCGCGGGCAATCCACTCGTCGTAACGCAATACCTGGAGGTCAAAAAGGCGGGCCACAAAGGCCAGCAGCACCAGCGCCACCACGGCTGCCGTCACGCCCAGCCGCCAGCCTTCCAGCGGCGCAGCGTGGATTTCCGGTTCGCCGTTCATCGTTCCACCTCGCGGTTCGGGAAAAACCAGGCTGCCCATTCATCCATCAGGCTGTAAACCGGCAGCGCAAAAAGCAGGTTGAGCAACAGGCTGGGGAAAACCACGCGGTTGAGGGCTTCCCCCAACGGCAGGGGGCTGCGCACCACAAAACGCAAATAGCCCCAGGAAAGCCCCTGCGTGGCCAGCGTGCCGAGCAACACCACCGTGAAGAAAGCGAAAAAGGAAGGCTGCCAGAGTTTTCGCCGCAGAAGCATGGCAAACCCTCCCACCACACCGTAGCCGGCCACAAACAACCACCACGGCAGCGCCGAAAGGGTGCCGACCATCAACCCGGCCAGCACAGCCCACACCCACGAAGCCGGGGCGTCTTCGTGCATATACCACGCCGCGAGGGTGAGCAGCACAACATCGGCTGCCCCTTGCAGCAGGTGAATCCGGCTGAAGACCGCGCTCTGCAAGGCGGTGGCCAGCGCCAGCACGACCAGGCCCGAAAGGGAAGCCATCACGGCGTGCCTCCTTGCGGCCTGGTGAGCGGCGTGACGTCCACGGGGCGGAAGTTCACGATGACCAGCACAATCTGCAGGCGGCGGAAGTCCACCACCGGCTGCACGGCGGCTTCCTGGAAAAGCGCGTAAGAAAGTTTGCGCACGCTCACCACCTGCCCGGCCAGGATGTTCGGAGGGTAGCGTCCGCCCAGGCCGGAGGTCAGCACCAGGTCACCCGGCTTAATTTTGGCGTCCAACGCAACCATATCCAGCGACAGTTCGCCGGTCAGGCTGCCCACCAGCACCGCGTTGGTGTGCGTAGGCTGCACCACCACATCCACAGCCGAGTCGGTATCGGTGATCAACTGCACCCGCGCCGCGTTGGGAATCACAGCCGTGATGTGCCCCACCAGCCCTTCGGCGCTCACCACGGGCATGCCGACCCGCAGGCCGTCATCGGAGCCGCGGTTGATGATGATGTAATGCAAAAAGGGGCTGGGGTCGCGGCCGATGACCTGGGCGGCCTTGTACTCGTTTTGCGGGTGAGCGCGGGCAAAATCCAGCAATGCCGAAAGCAGTTCGGCCTCGGCCAATTGCTGTTGCAGCGTGACGACCTCGGTCTGCAAACGGCTGACTTCGGCCTTGAGTTGCTGGTTTTCGGCGCGCAGGGTGTTGACATCTTTGGGTGCGTTAAGATACGCCCGGATGCCTGCATAAGCCCGGGCCAGCCACGCCTGCACTGCCAACACCGGCTGGGTGCTCAACCGCGTCAACGGCGTCAGATACCCCCCCAACGAAAGCGCCAGCAGCCCAACGACCACCAACGCAATGACCAACGCCCGTAAGGTGCGAGGGGAAAATTTCATCGCAAACGCAAGGGAGGGAAACCCTGCCCTCAGACGACATTCTCCATGTCGACAAGGAACTGGCTGTTGGTGCGGAAATCTTCCAGCACCATGCCTGCGCCGCGGGCCACGCAGCTTTGCGGATCTTCGGCCACCCAGGCGCGCAGGTTGAGTTCATCGGTGATGCGCTCGGCCAGCCCCTGCAATTGCGCCCCGCCGCCGGCGAGGGTAATGCCGCTTTCCATCAGGTCGGCGATGATGGCCGCCGGCGCCTCATCAATGGTGTCGCGGATGGTATCCATGATGGTCTGCACGGGGCCGGCAATGGCTTCCCGAATTTCAATGGAAGAAACTTCCACGGCTTCCGGCAGGCCGGTGACCAGATTGCGGCCGCGCACCACGGCGGTTTTCTCTTCCGGCAAGGGGTGCGCCGAGCCAATTTGCATTTTGATGCTTTCGGCCATCTGCTCGCCGATGAGCAGGTTGTATTTGTTGCGCAAATACTGCACAATGGCCTCATCCATTTCATCGCCCGCCACCCGCAGCGAGCGGGAAACCACCGTGCGCCCCACCGAGAGCACGGCCACCTCGGTGGTGCCGCCGCCGATATCCACGATCATATGCCCCTGAATCTCGCCAATGGGCAGCCCGGCACCCAGCGCCGCGGCAACCGGCTCTTCAATCAAATGGGCTTCCCGCGCCCCTGCGGCCATGGCAGCATCATACACCGCGCGCAGTTCCACTTCGGTGACGCCCGCAGGAACACCGATGACCACCCGCGGATACGGCGCAGGCACAATGCTCTGCTCGTGCGCCTTTCCGATGAGGTGCTCCAGCATGGCTTCGGTAATATCAAACTCGGAAATCACGCCGTCGCGCAACGGACGAATGACCAAAACATTGGCCGGCGCGCGGCCGGCCATGCGCTTGGCCGTGCTGCCGACGGCCAGCGGCTGGCGGGTGCGTTTATCCACCGCCACCCACGAAGGCTCGTTGACCACAATGCCTTTGCCACGAATATAAACCAGGGTATTGGCTGTGCCCAGGTCAATGCCGATATCCAGCGCGAAAAAACTCAGCAGCCAACTGATGGGGTTGAACAAAACCGGGCTCCTGCAATGGGGATGGCTTGGCGTGTTAAGCGCACCCATTATACCATTGGGAAAAGGCGGCGGGAATGCGCTCGCGTTCTGTCATCTAAAATGTTACCGGGGTAAGATGAACCTCCAAAAGAAAATGTTACTGGAGGCACCCATGAACCCCGAGGAACCCATGAGCATTGAC
>JALUXH010000122.1 GCA_027019065.1 Anaerolineales bacterium | reverse complement strand
CGCTCACCTGGCTCATCTGCTGCGCCGTCTGCTGCACCTGCGCCAGTTGCGCCACGGCCTTTTCGGCCTGCCGATAGCCGGCGTTGTCCTTGACCTCGGGGTAAGCCTGCGCCAGTTCGTCCAGATACCCCTGGATGGGTTTCAGGCCCGGTGCGGTGCTTTGGGGGACTGCGCCGGAACCCGCGGCGTTCATCCGCCCCAGTTGGGCGGCGAGCATGGTCAATTGGGTGTGCACCTGAAGCTGGTTCAGCGCGGCGTCCATCTGGTTTTGCAGCCCCTGCAAGGCCTGGCGGGCGTTGGTGTAGGCTGGGACGTCCTTGATGTTCGGGAAGGCCTTGCCCAGTTCGTCCAGATAGTCGGCGATGGGCTTCAGCGCCTCGGTGGGGTCGCCTGAACCCCGCGCCAGCTCGGCGGGATCCATCGTGGTCAGGTGATCCTGCAGGGCCTGGGCGAGGGTGTGCACCTGTTCTCGCGCCAGCAGGGCTTTTTCCAGGTCGGCGTTTTCCCCGCCGGTGGGGTGCACCACGCTGCGCACCTTGTCCACGCCTTCCACCTGCGCCAGCGCCCGATGGACGGCGGCAATGTGCGCCAGCCCTGCGGGGTCTTGGAGGTTTTCCCCATCGGTGAGCACCACGGTAACGGGCATCAGTTCGCCCTGGTTGAAGTGGTCGGTAATGATTTCAAAGCCCTGCCGCGCTTCCGTGGTTTTGGGCAGTTCGCCCAGAATGTCAAAGGAGCGGGTCATTTGCGGCAGGAAGAAGTAGGGCAGGAGCAGCACCAGCGTGACCAGCGTGGCGCTGAGAGCGGGGCGGGCAGTGATGGTCTGGGCCAGTTTTTCCCAGAAGGGGGAACGGTGCTCGGTTTGCCGGTCGCGGATTTCCCGATGGAATGGCCAGAAGAGGTGCGCGCCCAGGGAAGAAAGCAGCGCAGGGGTCATGGTGAGGGAAGCCAGCCACGCGATGGCAATGGCGACGGCCATGGCCGGGCCTTGCGTGCGGGTCATCTGGAAGCGGGCGACCATCATGCCCAACGTGCCGATGACCACCGTGGCGGCGCTGGCGGTAATCACCGGGCCGATTTTGACGATGGTTTCGTGGTCGGCGGCCAGGCGGTCGTGGTCGGGGCGGCGGGCGACTTCCTCACGGTAGCGGGAGATGAGGAAGAGGGCGTAGTCGGTGCCCACGCCGAAGATGAGCACCACGATGAAGGCGTCCATCATGGAAGAAATCTTCATCCCGGCCTGAGCGAGATAGCCCAGAATGCCGCGGCTGACCAGATAGGCGGTGCCGATGGTGATGAGGGGCACGCCTGCTGCCACGGGCGACCGATAGACCAGCAGCAGCACGAGGATGACCAGGATGATGGTCGCCCAGGTGGTTTTGTCCACGCTGTTGAAGATTTCCGTCATCAGGTCGGCGCCAATGGCGGCCTGGCCGGTCAGCGCCACGGTCAGGTTTTGGGGTTTGGTACGCTGGATGTGCTCGCGGATTTGCTTCACGAGGATGTTGGCGGCGTCGCTGTAAGGTTCGGCGGTGGGTTCCAGCAGGATGAGCATGGCCTGATGGTCTTTGCTGACCAGCAGCGAGGCCATTTCCGGCTGGTCATACACCGACGTGATTTTGATGGCGGGGTCGGGGGCGTCGGAAGATTTCAGCCAGGCCACCAAATCGCGCCCGTAGGCGCGGTCGGCGTCGGTCAAGCCTTCCTTGTCGTAAAGCACCACGATTAATTCCCCGCCCGAAGCAAGGTCGGGGAAGTATTGGTTCAGCACGTCTTGCGCCGTGATGGAGGGTGCGCCTTCGGGCAGGAAGTTGGATTCGTTGGTGACGCCCACTTTGGAAAGTTTGGGCGCGAAGAGGGCCATGGCCGCGGCTAACGCAAGCCAGAAGGCGATGACCGCGTATTTGTGACGGGTGGTGAAACGGGCTAATGAGCGGAACATGGAAACCTCCTTATCTGTGGGTTGTGGAGTGCCTGGTGGTTTAGGCTTTTGGAAGAGATGCCATCTGCCATCTGCTATCTGCTATCTGCTATCTGCCATCTGCCATCTGCTAATCTGCCATTGTTACGAAGAAAACGAAAATATCGGCGCACAAAGAAGCCCGACGCCCTTGACTCGCTTTCCGTGAAAGTTGCATTGTTTGAGTGAAGGGCGTGCGGGCAGGGGAAGGGTTTGCCCGAGGTTCCAGAAGTCGGGCTTTTCTTCCCAGAGGCGGGTTATCCCGCAATGCCTAATTTCCAGTGATACACCAGTTCGCCACCGAAGTAGCCTGTGGCGATGAGGGCCAGCAGGCCGAGGGTGAGGAACAGCCAGGCAAAACGTTGATCCCGAGGCTTGAGGGCCAGGCGGAGCCCGATGAGGTAAAAGACTTCCGTGACGAAGGCCAGCGTTGCATGGGCAACGCCTGTGGGATGAGCGGGATGGCTGTCAGGCACGGAGGAGAAATTGATGGCCCCGGTGGTCAAAGCCAGCAAGCCGGTGAGCCATCCCGTCGCGATGAGGAACAGGCTGATACGGTGCCAGGCCTGGTCCTGGGCGGGTTTCAGACGGATGTACAGGTAAACCAGCGTGCCCACGGTCAGCAGGGCGATGGGGAAATGGACGAACAGGGGATGCAATGGGGCGGCGAACATGTGGAGCTCCTCAGGCGGGGGGATGGGTTTTGCCGGGCTTTTCTTCAGGCCCGGCGAAGAGACAGGCTGCCACCTCGCGGACGAAAGCTGCCAGGCGTTGGCGGTTGTCTTCGGAGAGGGTTTGCACGGTGTGCTGGTAACGGTTGATTTCTGCCAGGAGGGCGGTGGAGAAGCGCCGGTTGAGGCGTTCGGCCAGGTCAAGCGCCAGAGCAAGGCCGCTCAGCGCGCTCAGCCCGAGTTCGCCGGGCATGCCGATGCGCTGAAGCCGGGTGCGCAGTTCGCGGCCGTGGGCGCCTTCCAGCAGCGTGCGCAGGGCTAATAGCATGGCGGTGATGAGTTCGGCGGTGTAGCGCAAGGGGCTGCGGCGTTCGGGAAGGCGGGCCAGGAGTTCGCTCAGGAGCGGCTCGTAGCCTTCCACCCGGCCCTGGCGCAGGCGGGCCAGGATGCCGGCCTTGAAAGCCTCCCAGTCTTCGGGGCGGCCTTCCGGGCCGGCCAGGCGGAGCAACAGGCGATGGGCTTCTCCGGTGGGGGCAAAGCGTACTGTGGCGCGGCCGGGGCCGTGTTTTTCGGGTGGCAGGTAAAATGAGGAAGACACCAGCCCCCGCTCTTCCAGCAGGCGCAACATTTCGTAGGCCGTGACTTTGCCCACGCCCAGCCGGCGGGCCACCTCGGCGTAGTGGATGGGCTCTTGGGCCTCTCGGTAAAGGTCTATGAACCGGCTGAGGAATTCCTGCTGGCGGCGGGTGAGTTTGGGGGGCATGAGCACCTCGCTGCGCGCGTGGGTTTCCGAAAATTCCGAATAAATTGTAGGTTTTTTGCTTCTTCGTGTCAAGGGTTTGCGCGGCGTTTTTACAGATGGCTTGAAAGGGCGTGTCGGGAATTTAGGCCACCACCCGCACGAATTTGCGTTTGCCCACCCGCAGCACGCCGGGGCCGGGGAAGGGCGCGCGGGGGTCGGTAAGCACTTCGTCGCCAAGCCGCACGGCGTTTTGCTGAAGCAGGCGGCGGCCTTCGCTGTTGCTGCTGACCATGTTGGCGTTCCGCAGCACTTGAAGCACGGTTTCGCCTGCCTGCAGGTGGTATTCGGGCATTTCATCGGGAATGTCGCGCTGCTGGAACACGCGCACGAAGTGTTCCTCGGCGCGGGCGGCGGCTTCCGCCCCGTGGTAGATGGACACGATTTCGCGCGCCAGTTTCATCTTCACATCGCGCGGGTTGAGGCGGCCTTCGGCCATGCCGGTTTCCAGTTCGGCGATTTCCGGCGGCGTCCAGCGGGTGAGCAGGCGCATGTAGGCGCCCATGGCCTTGTCGGGCACGCTCATCAGTTTGCCGTACATATCCTCGGGGCTGGAAAGCAGCGGGATATGGTTGCCCAGGGATTTGCTCATTTTCACTTCGCCGTCGGTGCCGGGGAGAATATCTAAAATGATGGCGATGTTGGGCTTGGCGCCCATGAAGGTCATCAGTTTGCGGGCGGCGGTGACGATGTTGAAAAGCTGGTCGGTGCCGCCGATCTGCACATCGGCGCGCAGGGCGTAGGCATCGTAGCCCTGCATGATGGCGTAAAAGGTTTCGTGGAGGTAAACCGGCTCGCCCTTATCCCAGCGTTTGCGGAAGTTTTCGCGGGTGAGGAATTGCTGCACGGTGAAGTTGGAAGCCAGTTTGATCAGGTCGGCGAAAGTGAGTTTGGAAAGCCACCTGGCGTTGTATTCAATGATGGTCTTTTCGGGGTCAAGGATTTTGAAAGCCTGCTCGGCGTAAGTGCGGGCGTTTTCTTCTACTTCTTCGGGGGTGAGCTGGGGGCGCAGTTTGTCTTTGTCGGAAGGGTCGCCGATGAGGGAAGTGAAATTGCCGATGAGGAAAATCACCTCGTGGCCGAGTTCCTGAAACTGGCGCAGTTTGCGCATAGGCACGGTGTGGCCGAGGTGCAGGTCGGAAGTGCGGGGGTCAAAGCCGCAATACACCCGCAAGGGGCGGCCTTCTTGCCGGGCTTCCAGCAGGCGTTCTTTGAGTGCATTTCGCATAGCCACAGCAAGCCTATCATCACCGTAAGCCGTGCCTTGCATCAACAAGTCAACCTGCTCATCAATAGACATCTGGCGCAAATCGGTCATGGCAGCCTCCTGAATAAAAAAACGCACCCTGCGGGGTGCGCTGCGATGAGCCCGCAGGAAAAGGGGGTTAGCCGCGGGCGTAATAAACTTCGCCGTTGTTCTCGGTGTGAGGCACAAGTCCTGCCTGCCGGATGATGGCCTGTGCCAGGGCTTCGCCTTTTTCAAAGCCAAAGAGTTTTTGCGGGCGACCGGCGTGAATTTCCACCTCGGCCACCGTGCGGAAGGCAAAATGCCGGCCGTCTTCCCCTTGCACCTGCACCCGCTGCCCCCAGCGGTCGCGCACGATGCGCACGCTTTGCACCTGCGGCCACCTGAGAACCACGTGCCGCAGGCCGTTGTGGAATTCCACCCCCTCGCTGCCGAGGGTGAGCGCGGTGCGGCTATCCACCCAGTTGCCGAAGGAACTGAGCAGCGCCGAGCCCGTGAAAAAGCCCAGCATGACCCACAGGAACCACGGCACACTGCCCAGCCGCCAGGCGGTGATGGCCGTGACCGCCAGCATGGCCGCGGCCAGTGCCCACGCATAAGCCTCTCCGCGGCGAGAACCCTGCAAGGGGCGGAAGGTGCCCTTGGGTAAGGAATGAGCAGCCATGCCCGAATTATAGCATAAACGCGAGAAATGATGCCTGCACACGGAGTGTGGATGCTTTTCTGCGGAAAAGGCCTTCTTTCAAGGGCGCATGCGCTTTTCCTGCCGGAAGATTTCCACGCCGTCCCAGAACAGGGTAACGGCCGTGATGCCGAAGGCCCCCGAGAGCAAGTCGTTGGCGCTCAGCAGTGCAGCGGCAAGCACCAGGGCGCTTAAAGCAAAGAATGGCACGGCCGGGCGGGTGCCCCAACGCGCGTGGAAGCGCCGCACCATGACATGCCCCAAACCAATGGTGGCAAAGGTCACGCCGGCAAGCACAATGCCGGCCCATTGCGTCGTCATGAGCGCGCCCTCCGCCGCGGATTGGCAGGGAACAGCCCTTGCTGCACGCGCCGGGCCTGGTCGGGAAGTTCGGTGCTGCCCCAGATGACCGAGCCGGCGAAAATGCCGAGCAATGCCGAGGCCCAAAACGAAGGCACAAAAAGGGAGGCGGCCGCCAGTATAACGCCTGCTGTCAGCACAAAGGGCCAAACACGCGCCCCGAGGTAATATTCCAGTTTGATGACCCAAAAGAAGCCAAAGCCAATGGCAAACAGCATGAAAAGGCCTAATGCCGGGCCGGTCCAGTTCACAGCAGCCTCCTGCAGGGCAAAGGTGCTTTTAGCATAGCGCGGGCAGGGGGCTTTTGCCAGTGAATTTTGGGCAATCTTGGCCTAAAGCAAGATTAAGAGGCAGGCCAGCCGTGTTCCCCCAGCAGCGGCACGAAGGCAACGGCCTCAAGGATTTCCCGCTGCAGATGGCCGCGGCGGTGCGTCCAGCGTTCCAGGTGCTGGTAGCCGCGGTCTCCCACGGGCGCAATCAACCGTCCCCCTTCGTTCAGCTGCTCCGGCAGCGGCGGGGGCACTTCAGGGGCCGCCGCGGTGACCAGGATGGCGTCGTAAGGGGCGTGCTCCGGCAGCCCCCGACTGCCGTCGCCGACGTGCACGCGGACATTGTTCAGCCCCAGCGCGGCCAGCCGTTCGCGCGCCTGTGCGGCCAGTTGGGGCAAACGCTCCACGGTGTGAACTTCCTGCGCAAGGTGCGCCAGCACGGCGGCCTGATAGCCTGAACCGGTACCGATTTCCAGCACTTTTTCGTTGCCTTGCAAGCGGAGCAGCGCCGTCATGTAGGCCACAATGAAAGGCTGCGAGATGGTCTGCCCCGCGCCAATGGGCAAGGGGTGGTCGCCGTAGGCTGCTTCACGGTAGGCTTCGGGCACGAAAAGGTGGCGCGGCACGCTTTGCATGGCTGTGAGCACGCGCGGGTCGCCGATGCCGCGTGCGGCAATTTGCTCTTTGACCATTTGTTCCGCAAGGGTGCGCCAGTCGGGGGGCATTGCGGCGTCTCCGGCCAAAGGGGGGTCATTCCCGGTCGTCGGCGGCTTGAAGCGCTGCAAGGCCGGGCAGGTCGGGCGGGGGGAAGGTGTGGTGGTAGCGGATGAGGGCAACGGTTTCCGGGGAAGCCCCCGCTTTGGCAGCGAGGTGAGCGCCCCATTCGGGGTGCCGACGGGCAATCACAAAAGGCCGCCGCCAGCCAGACGGCGCGCTTTCCCCCGCGCGGGCAGCCCATGAGGGGCAGCACGCATACCCCACCACCACGGCCACGCGTTCCCACAGGTGCGGGTGTTGCAGCGCTTTGCCGACATCATGCAGCAGGGCGGCGGCCAGCAAGCGGCGGTCGGTGTGGTCTTCCCGTTGCAGCCGCTGGAAGACCCGCAACGCGTGGGCCTGTTCATTGAGCGGCATCTGCCGGAAGAGCGCCCACAGCGGAGGAGGGAGTATTTTTTGGGCAGATGCCAGCGCCCGAAGGTCTGGCCGCGGCCGCAGGGCTTCCCAGAACTGGCGCAGGCGGTAGATCAGCCTAAGAGCAGCGTGCCGAGCAGGCGGGTCGGCCATACCACGATCCATTGCAGCACATCAAGATGGAACCACGGAAGCACAAACAGCACGATCAGCAACAGCGGAAGGGCGTAAGGCTGGAGCGGGGCGAGGTAGGCTTCCCACAGGCGGGGGAAGAGGCCCGCAATGACCTTGTCGCCGTCCAGCGGGGGGATGGGGATGAGGTTGAAGAAGAACAGGAGCAGGTCAAAGAAAACCACGCTGCCGAGAAATTGCAGCAAGACGCCGTTGATGCCGGTGTGGGGCAGGCCGCCCCATGCCAGGCGGTAAAGGATTGCCGCCGCAACGGCCAGCAGCAGGTTGCTGAGCGGCCCCGCGAAAGCCACCCAAAAATAAGCGCGGCGGCTGCGTAAGGCGTAGGGAGAAATCGGCACCGGCCTGGCCCAGCCAAAGCCGGTGAAGAGGAAGAGCAGCGTCCCCCACAGGTCCAGGTGGGCGAAGGGGTTGAGGGTCAGGCGGCCGGCGCGGCGGGGAGTCTCATCGCCAAAGCGGGTGGCCGTCCAGGCATGGGCAAATTCGTGGATGGGAAAGGCGAGGGTAAGAATCGCCAGGCGGAAGAGGGTGTCGATCAGGTCGGGGAGGACAAGCATGGCACTGCCTTTGTGCGTTGATGTGAAGGGCGGGCGGCCGCCTCGGCCGCCGTGCCCCGAACTTGCGGGCGCTGCGCGCATTATATCATGCGGCCGGCGCGATGGTATAATCGCTTTAACCCACCACCGGAACAGTGTATCACCCGAGCACTGAAGCGCCGGAACAGGATTTCCCCATGCTGCCGGAATTACGACTTGGCGATCGTGTGCGTTTGCGGAAGCCCCATGCCTGCGGCGGCTATGAATGGCGTGTCGTGCGGTTGGGGGCGGATATTGGCCTGGAATGTTTGACCTGCGGACGGCGTATTTTGTTGACCCGTCGCAAACTGGCGCGGCGGCTGAAAGTAATTTTGCCGCCTGAAGATGGAGACCTTTCCGATGTTTAAATTTGCCCGCGGGCTTGGGTGGGCTTTTTTTGCCGCCGTTTTGACGGGCTGTAATTTGTTACAGGGTGCTGCGCTGGCCGTGGATGGGACGGCAACGGCCCAGCCTTTGACCACGGCAACCCTTCCGGCAACGGCAGCACCTGCGGTTTCCCCTTTGCCGGAAGCCTCTTCTCCGGCGCTTTCGCCGACGCCGCGCCGGTGCGAAAATCGGGCGGCCCCAGGCAGCCCCCTGGATGTTACCGTGCCCGACGATACGGTCATGCGCCCGGGGCAAATCTTTACAAAAATCTGGCAACTGGTCAATACCGGCACCTGCACCTGGACGCCTGCTTACCGCCTGGTATGGTTTTCCGGCGCGCGGTTGGGCGCTTCGGCGGCGTATCCGTTGGGGCGGGAAGTGCGCCCTGGGGAAACCGTCAGCCTCGCGGTGGATATGGTCGCCCCTCTTTCTCAGGGAGTGTATCAGAGTTACTGGAAACTGCGCGCCCCAGACGGCTCGCTGTTCGGCATTGGGCCGGGGGCAGGCACGCCGTTTTGGGTGCGGATTCGCGTGACTTCTCTGTTCGCTGCTTCTCCCACGCCGACGCCGACCATTACCCCGCCGCCTACCGCCACGCCCACGCCTACGCCTTCCCCCACGCCAACACCGCCCGTGCAAACGATGGGCCGCCGGGACTTGACGCTGGGCGACGGCCTGGAAGTGGACGGCGAAAAGGCTTCCGCTACCGACGTGCTCTATTTGCTGATTAACGGCGCCCACGTGCTGCGCCCCCAAGACGCCGCCCGTTGGGGCATTTTTGGCAATATCCCGCCCACGCTGGAAGCCTGCCGCCGCAGCAACCGCAGCGCTGCCGATATTCCGGTGGACAGCCTGGCTGTGGGCACCTATTTGTGCTACCGCAGCAGCAATGGGCGGATGGGCTATGCCCGCCTGGAAGCCGTGGACAAGGCGACCTGGCGCATTACGCTCGCGTTCCTCACCTGGGCTGAACCGTAAAGGCAAAGTAACTGCTCAGCCCGAGCAGGGAGAAACCACAGATTCCGTAATTACCTACCCAGACAGCGCCACGGATAGCCTTGTGCCTGTGAACGCTCACACAGAGGACATCCACACGCTTTCCTTTTTTGCAGGCGCTTTTTGGAGTGCGGTGCCTGGGCACCGCTTTGGAAAGCGGCGACTCGTCGCCGCACGCCAAAGAAAAACTGCCGCCAGAGGCGTTTTGCCACCACGTAGGTAATTACCAGATCTCGCAGAACCCCCTCCCACCGATTTCACAGATGAGCACAGATGAGCGCCGGTTAATCGAAAAACGCTAAAAAGCATATCGTTTCCTTCCGTTTCTTGGCGCTTTTGGCGGTCTTGGCGTCCTAAAAACCCCTGAGCATCCGTGTCATCCGCGATCTATTTCCATCAGCTGAGCAGTTACAAGGCAAAGGAGGTTGCCATGCCCCCTCGGCACATTGTGCTGGTGTTTATTGATGGCCTGCGGCCTGATGCGCTGGTCGAGGCCGTGCGCGCCGATGAGGCGCCGCATTTCCAGGCGCTTTTGGGGGAAGGCGAAAACCGCGGCTGGCTAACCTCTGTGCTCGCTCCGGCGCCCAGTATTACTTTTGCTTCTCAGGCCAGTTTGGTGACGGGGGCGCATCCTAACCGCCATGATGTGCCCGGCAATCAGTTTTTTGACCGCTTTGGAATGCACCACGGCGGCAAAGCGCGGCACTATGCTTTTGATGTGGGCGATACGCTGGAAGTAGACGACGCGGTAGAAGTCTTCACCCGCGGGCTGGCCGGCCGCTGCCTGGGCGCACGCACGCTTTACGAGCGGGCGGCTTCCCGCGGGCAGCACGCCGTGGTTGTGGGGCACATGTACGCCAACGGCGCCGACCGCTGGCTGCCCCCAAAAGTGGAGATGCTGGCGCGCCTGACCAAAGCCCCCGGCCCTCTGAAAATAACCCCGGCAGATTTTGACCGGCACGTGCTCGCCCTTGCTCTGGACGAGCTGCGTACCCACGGCCTCCCCAACATCCTGACGGTCTATTTCATGGGGCTGGATGCTTACAGCCATGCCCACGGGCCGGACGGCCAACGCGTGTACGTGCGGGAAACGCTGGATGCCCTGGTGGGAGAACTCCGTTCGGCTGTGGAGGCTCTGGCTTCTAAAGCCTATCCGCCTTTCTGGGTGCTGGCCGCCGACCACGGGCAGCGCGCCGTGCCTGCCGATGACGACCACGCCGTCCCGTTACGGGCCATGGAGCCGCTTTTTGCTGCCGAAGGGCGCGACCTGCTGGACTACCCCGGCGAGGGCAGGCATAGCGATGCGGTGATGGCTTTCAACGGCAGTATGGCCCTGGTGTATGTGCGCCGACAAGGGGAAACCTGGGCGCAGCCGCCCGACTTTCACAATGAAGTGCTGCCGCTGGCGCGCCGTTTTTGGCAGGCTCACCGCCGCGGGGCGGCAGCGCCGGCGCTGGAGGGGGCTGTGGCGGCTGTGCTGGTGCGGGATGCGGCGCATGCCGGCTGGCGCAGCAGCTACGTGGCCTTGACGCCCGAAGGGGAACTGGAAACCCTGGAGGCGTGGTTTCACCGCCTGCCGACCGACGATGCCGTAGAAGCGCTGCCGCGCCTTGCAGGCATGGCTTCCCCGCTGGCCGGCGACGTGGTGGTTCTGCTCTCGCCGGGCAGTAAGCGTTATTTCGGCCATCCTGTGCGGGGGTTGCACGGCGGCCTTTCTGCGGAAGTTTCTGAAGCGGCGCTCATGCTGGCCTGGCCGGGCGTCACGCCTGCCGTTTGGCAGCAGGCGCGTCAACAGTTCGTCCATGCCGTTGAGGTGCGCTGCCAAACCGAGGGCGGCCGCCGACCGCAAACGGCCGATGTGCTCGTGGGGCTGGAAGCCGTGATGCTTGCCTGAAGACGCCGGCTATTCTTCTTTGGCTTGCGAAAGTGTCTGCAGGGCATCGTCCAGCGTTCCCCCTTCTTTCCGTACCCCGGGCGCCGGCGTGCCGCAATACGGGCAAATATTCCACGAAAGTTCCATCAGCTTGCCGCAATGGTGGCATACTTTCTTGAGCTTGGTATGGCAGTGCGGGCATACCAGCCAGTTGTCTTTGACGCGTCGTCCACAGCCGGGGCAGCGCGCCGCTTCTTCCACCGCTTGCAGCAGGGCTTCTTCTTCCAGCGTGCGCTGGTATTCTTCATCCAATGTGCGGCTGGGGCGCAAAATGAGATAGACCAGCAGGCCGGGGAGAGACAGCACGGCAACCACCAGCGCGGCGAGAATGGGCGCCAGGGGGTCGCGGCCGCGGGCGCGCATGTCGCGGTAAGTCCAGAACACCAGGCTTACCCACAGCGCGGCCAGGAATGCCCCGCCCCACACGGTAACAATAACCAGCAAATTGCGCGTAAGCGTTGGATTGAAACCCATCGGCTGCTCCTTCGCGGCGATGGAGAGATTATAGCATAAGACCCCCTTGTGCAGCCGTTCGGCTCACAGGGGGGCGCACGAGCGCCTTCCCGGGCCGCGGATGCGGCTTCCCCAACCCCAGGACATAGCCCGACGCCTTCGCCTTTCAAAAACCGAAACGCCCAACGCTCCGCTCACTTTGTTTGACAAGACATGACTTTGCTGATAAAATCCACTTACCATTTGGTAAGTAGCAGGCCTTTGCGGCCCAAAAAAACTGGAGGCTCGACATGAAACGACGATGGTTTATCTGGCTGGGCATTCTTCTCCTGCTCGCGGCAGGCGGCGCGTGGTATGTGCGCGCCCGCAGCCAGCAGCAAGCCGACCAGGCCAGCCAGTGGCGCACCGTGCCGGTCAAACGCGGCACACTGGAAGCCAGTATTGACGCCAGCGGCACCGTCCGCGCGGCTCAAAGCGCAACCCTCGCGTGGCAAATCAGCGGCATTGTGGGGGAGGTGCATGCAGGCCTGGGCGACCACGTCACTCAGGACGAAGTGCTGGCAACGTTGCGGCAGGATTCCTGGCCCCAGGCCCTTTTGCAGGCCCGCGTCTCGCTGCTGAACGCCCAAAAGCAGCTGCAAGACCTGCAAGATTCCGCCAGCCTGCAATATGCCCAGGCCATGCAGCGCCTGGCCGCGGCCAAGCGCCAGCGCGACCGCTATCAAAACCACTACGATTGGCTGATTAACTGGGATAAAGACAAAGCCCAGAAAGAATACAACAAATGGCACAACCTCGTGCAGTCGTTGCAACACGACATCAACAACCCCGCCGTTCCCGGCCCCCTTCAAGACGCCGCCCGCTCGCAACTGGAACTTGCCAAACGGCAGGAACAGGTTGCCAAAGCCAACCTGGACGGCCCCAGCGACCTGGACCTGGAAGAAGCCCAGGCCAACCTCACCCTTGCCAAAGCCCAGGTGGAGCAGGCCCAGCGGGATGCCGACCACTGGAAAAACGGCGCTCCCGCCGACCAGATTGCCATTTTGCAGGCTCAAATTGATGCCGCCCAGGCCACGCTGGATATGGCTTCCCTGAAAGCCCCTTTCGCGGGCACCATCAGCGATGTGCACATTCACCCGGGCGATGTGGTTTCCCCCGGCACGCTGGCTTTTCGGATTGACGCGCTGCAATCGCTGTATGTGGATGTGGAACTTTCGGAACTTGACGTGGCGCATGTTACCGTCGGCCAGCCGGCCGTTCTTTCGTTTGACGCCCTGCCCGGCCGCGTTTACCACGGCAAGGTTGAGGAAGTCGCCCTCGCGGGCTCCCCTGACCGCAGCGGCAATGTCAACTTTCGCGTGACCGTGCGCATGACCGACGCCGACGCCCGCGTCCGCCCCGGCATGACTGCCGCGGTCAACATCCAGACCACAAAAATTGACCACGCCTTGCTGGTGCCCAACCGCGCCGTGCGGGTCAAAGACGGCAAGCCGGTGGTCTTTGTGCTGAAAAACGGACAGCCCAAGCCGGTGCCCATCACCCTCGGCGCGACCTCGGGCACGATGGCACAGGTGGTCAAAGGCGACCTCAAAGAGGGCGACCCGGTGATCATCAACCCGCCGGCAGAAACCCTCAACCTTTTCGGAGGCCAATGATGGCCGGGCAGGTCATCCAGGTACGCGAGATCACCAAAATTTATCGCATGGGCACGGTAGAAGTGCCGGCCCTGCGCGGCGTCTCGTTCCACGTGGACCGCGGCGAACTCATCGCCATCATGGGGCCTTCCGGTTCCGGCAAATCTACCCTGATGAACATTCTCGGCTGCCTTGACCGCCCCACTTCCGGCGAATACCTGCTCGACGGCCAGCCGGTTTCCCAATTGAACGACGACCAGTTAGCAGGCATTCGTAACAGCAAGGTGGGGTTTGTTTTCCAGAGTTT
>JALUXH010000121.1 GCA_027019065.1 Anaerolineales bacterium | reverse complement strand
GGCTCGGCTCCTTTGCCCCCTTCCCCTCTTACTAAGAGGGGAAGGGGGCGGCCCTGGCCGCGCAACGCGCGGCCAGGGCGGGGGTTAGGGAGATCAGTAGCGAGGTCGTCGCCGCAAGGCGATGCATCGTACAGCCCCGCCGTTTTTTCGGATAGATACCAAAGTAAAGCCCCCGGCCGGGGGCTTTTTGGGGTTGAGGGGGGAAAACTCACCCCAGCCGTGCGCGCACATCCAGCGCCAGCGCGCCGCGGCCTTCCGGCAGCACCCGCAGGGGGTTGATTTCAATTTCGGCCAGGGCGGGGAAATCGGCGGCCAGTTGCGCCAGCCGGGCGAGCACCTCTTCCACCGCGGGGCGGTCAGCCGGCGGCAGGTTGCGGAAGCCCGCCAGTTTGCGCCCGGCCCAGGTGCTTTCCAGCAAGTGTTCTCGGTCGGCGGCCGTCAGCGGCGCGAGGGCAAAAGCCACATCCCCCAGCCCCTCCACCTCTACGCCGCCCGAACCGAACATCACCAGCGGCCCGAAGAGTGGGTCGCGCACCGCTCCCACAATCACCTCTTGCCCTTCGGGCGCCATTTGCTGCACCAGCGCGCCTGCCAGCCGCGCCTGGGGGAAGGCGGCCTGCAGCCGCGCCATCATCTCGTCGTAGGCCGCGGCCACGGCCCCCGCGCTTTCCAGGCCGAGTGTTACGCCGCCGGCGTCGGATTTGTGCGCGATGTCGGGCGAAACCACTTTCAGCGCCACGGGGAAACCCATCGCTTCGGCGGCCGCAGCGGCCTCCGGGGCGCTGTGGGCAACGGCTTCCTGCGGCGTGGGGATGCCGTAGGCCGTGAGCAGGGCGCGCACGGTTTTGGGCGGCAGCCATGCGCCCGCCGGGGTGGTGTCGGCGTCCAGCATCCGGCGGGCGGCGGCTGCGGCGTTTTTGCCCGCCGGTTGGAGGGGGGGCTGTTCGGCAGTCGCCAGCCAGCGGGCGCGGCGGTGGAGCGCCCCCAGCGCCGAGGCGGCATCTTCGGGAAAGCGGTATTCCGGCACGCCCGCAGCGCGCAGGTGCGCCACGGCTTCGGCAATCAGCGGGTCGCCCATCGGCACCACCACCACCGGCTTGTCGGCGGTCTGGATGAGGGGAATCATGGCCCGCGCCACCGCGCCCGCGCTGAACATCGGCGGCGGCGGCAGGATGACCATCACCATGTCCACCCCCGGGTCGTCCAGCCCCAGCCGCAGCGCCTGGGCGTATTGCTCTGGCGAGGCCGAGGCCAGCATGTCCACGGGGTTGTGCAGGCTGGCGGCGGGCGGCAGGATTTCCCGCAGCAGTTGGCGGGTTTGGGCGGTCAGGCGCGCCAGCCGCAGCCCCTCGGCGGCGATGGCGTCGGCGGCGGTGACGCCCGGCCCGCCTGCGTTGGTCAGGATGAGCACCCGGTTGCCGCGGGGGAGGGGCAGACGCGCCAGGGCTTCCGCCCACTGGAACATTTGCTGCACTTTTTCGGCGCGCAGCACGCCCGCCCGGCGGAAGGCCGCTTCAAAAGCGCGTTCCTGCCCGGCCAGCGCACCGGTGTGCGAGGCCGCGGCTTGCTGCCCGGCTTCCGTGCGCCCCACTTTCAGCGCCACCATGGGCTTTTGGCGGGCGACGGTGCGGCCGGTTTCCACGAAGCGGCGGCCGGCCCCCACGCTTTCCAGATACATGGCGATGGCCCGCGTGTGCGCGTCGGCCGCCACCACCGGCAGGATGTCGGTTTCGTTGACATCGGCCTGGTTGCCGAGGCTCACCAGGCGGGAGAAGCCGAAGCCCTGGCCGCGCGCCCAATCGATGACCGCTGCGGCCAGCGCCCCCGAATGGGTGATGAACGCCACTTGCCCCGCCGGCGGGCCGGGCGGCGGCAGGAAAGTGGTGTCTAACGGCAGGTGGGTGTCTACCAGGCCGATGCAGTTCGGCCCCATCAGGCGCATCCCGTGGCGGCGGGCGATTTCCACGCAGGCGGCTTCCAGTTCGGTGCCCTGGCGGCCGGTTTCCCGAAAGCCGCCGGAAGCCACGATGGCCGCGCGGATGCCCCGCCGCCCGCAGGCTTCCAGCACGGGAGGCACGGCCGGCGCAGGGATGAGGATGACGGCCAGATCCACCGGGTCGGGCGCGGCTTCAACGGTGGGGTGGAGGGGGCGCCCCAAAAGGCGGCCGCCTTTGGGGTTGACCAGGTGCACGGCGCCCGGAAAGCCGCCTTCCAGCAGGTTGCGGGCGACGCCGTAGCCCAGTTTGGTGGGGTCGGTGGACGCGCCGACCACGACCACGCCGCGGGGCGCGAAGAAGGCTTGCAGGGGATCGGCAAAAAGGCTCATCGGTGGCTCCGGAGAGGTGGTTCAGGTGCGGGGGAGGGGCGTTTCCAGCCAGGCGAGGGCGGTGGGCGGCAGGGTGAATGCCGCCCTGGGGGGAATGATGACTTCTTCGGCGGGCAGCAGCCGCAGGGTAAGGCCGGGGGCGAGGGGGTCGGCATTCACCTGCAGCCGAAAATGGCCGGGGAAGGCTGCTGGCCCCGTCAGCAGCGCCAGCGCGGGGCCGCTTTCCGGTTTCAGCAGCGCCGCGTAGGCCGGGGGAAAACAGCCTTCCGGCAGCGGCAGGCCGCTTGCCAGGGCGGCGGGGTTGGCGGCTTCTTCTGCTTGGAAGGCCAGTGCATCCAGGGCGTGGAAGCGCAGGCTGCCGAAGCGCTCGGTGAGGTCGTAATAGGCGCTTTGGGTTTTGGGGGCGCGCTGGAGTTTGAAAAGGCGGAAGCGGCTGGGGATGAAGTCACTGCGGCGGTGCTTGCGCACTTTTTGCGCCGGGCCAACCCGCAGCAGGGTGGCGCTTTCCAGCCGTAGGGGGCGCGGGGTGGTGTTGGTGATGCCCAGGCGCCAGGCCACCACCGGCTGCTCGCGGTGCAGGTCGTAGTGGCAGGTCAATTTCAGGCCGCCCTGGCGGCTTTGATGGCTGCGGGTGCCGTGCAGCGCGGCCGGCGTTTCGGTTTGGAGGTGTTCCCACGGCCCGCGGGTGGTGTGCCGAGGCGGCGCGGGGGGCGCTTCGGCGGCCACCGGCACGACGACCATAGCCTCGTTGGCCAGGGCTTTGCCCAGGCTGGCGCTGGGAAAGCGCACGGTCAGGAAAGCGCGCGCGTGTTCCAGCGTGGGGGCGTCCACGCGGCGCGGCAACAGGGAAAAGCCCATCGCGCCGAGGTCTTCCAGCGCCGGGTCGCCCCAGTCGAACAAGGGGACAAAATCCCACCAGGGCAGGGAAAGGGGGCGAAAGAGATGCTTGCGGGAGGAAGACATCAGGACGCACTCCGGCGGGGAGGGTGGGGACGGCAGGCTGCTGCGGGGGTCATTATACCGGAAAACCTGCGCCCGTTCGCGGTTGCGGCGTTTGAATGCCCATGCCTCTGTTGGCTGCTGCGGGGCGCGCCTTCCGCAGCGCCGCGCCCCGCGGGTGCTGCCGGGTGCATGGTACAATTACGGTAACTGTTCAGCCACGGTAAGGAGAAACTACAGATTCCGGAGAAAAAACTGTATCTGTTCAGCCTCAGCAGAAAGAAACCGCAGATTGCGCAGATTGCGCGGAAAAACATCCACGGATTTCGTAATTACCTGCGTGGTAGCAAAACGCCTCTGTCGGCAGCTTTTCTTTGGAGTGCGGCGACGAGTCGCCGCTTTCCAAAGCGGTGCCCAGGCACCGCACTCCAAAAAGCGCTTGCGAAGGGAAATATTCTCCGTGTCCTCTGTGTTCTCTGTGGAAGCATTGACGGGCACAGGGCCATCCGCAGTGCTTCGGGGTAGTAATTACCCGATTTCACAGATGGGCACAGATTGGGTGAGAAACGCGGAAAAGCGCAACACTGACTTCCGTTGCCTGGCGGCCTTGGCGCCCTCTTGGCGACCTGAAATCCGCGCCATCCGCGGCCTGTTTTTCCAGGGCTGAACAGTTACAAAAAACCACCGATTTTACAGATGAGCACAGAGCCTCGCGAACAGGCTGAGCAGTGACCATGACGGCACCAATCGCGACAAGGAGGTTTTCCGTGGAACGAACGCTTGTGTTGGTCAAGCCCGATGGTGTGCAGCGCGGGCTGGTGGGCGAGGTGATTTCCCGCCTGGAGCGCCGCGGCCTGCGTCTGGTGGCGGCCAAATTTATGCAGGTCGGCCGCGAACTGGCCGAAGCGCATTACGCCGTTCACAAGGGCAAGCCGTTTTACGACGGCCTGATTGCCTACATTACCTCGGCGCCGGTGATGGCGATGGTGTGGGAAGGCCCCAATGCCGTCGCTGCCGTGCGCCAGACGATGGGCGCCACCCGCCCCACCGAGGCCGCGCCGGGCACCATCCGCCACGATTTCGGGCTGGAAATTGGGCGCAACCTGACCCACGCTTCCGATTCGCCCGAAAACGGGGCGAAAGAAGTTGCCCTCTGGTTCCGGCCGGAAGAACTGGTTTCCTGGAACCGCGACCTTGACCGCTGGATTTTTGAGTAACCCGTTGCAAACACAAGGGCGGCTGCTGCAAGGCGGCCGCTTTTTGCAACCCCGCACCGGAGACGGGAACCCCAAACGCCGGAATATGCTCCCATGACTTTTTCCAAAGTGCTTTCCTGGCTTATCATGCTGCTGGTGCCGCCGGTCATCGTGCTGGGGGTGGTGCGGCTGATGCTCACGCCGCTTTTTATTCAGGTGGAATACCGCCTGCCCAACTTTCCTCCCGATGTTTTTGGTTTTACCACCGCCGACCGGCTGCATTGGGCCGATATTTCGCGGCAATACCTGCTCAACCATGCCGACATTGACTTTTTGGCGCGGCAGCGCCTGCCCGATGGCGCGCTGCTCTACAATGCCCGCGAACTGCGCCACATGGCCGATGTGAAGCGGGTGGTGAAAGCCGCGCTGCGGGTGTGGTATGCTGCGCTGGCGCTGTGCGTGCTGCTGGGCTTCGCGGCTTACCGCTGGAAGCAGTGGGCAGCCTTCCGGCGCGGGCTGGCCTGGGGCGGCTGGCTGACGGTGGCGCTGATGCTGGCCGTCGTGGCGCTGGCCGTCGCGGCTTTCCAAACGCTGTTCGTGGATTTTCATCATGTTTTCTTTGAGGGGGATACCTGGCTGTTCAATTATAGCGATTCGCTCATCCGTTTGTTTCCGGAACGCTTCTGGCGCGATGCCTTTGTGCTGCTGGGCGGCCTGAGCCTGTTACTGGGGCGGGCTTTGGCATTGCTGGGCCGTGAGTGAGGTGCAAAATGTTTTTCAAACGCCGCGGGTGGTTTGTGCTGGTGCTGGCTTTGGCGCTTTCGGCATGTAATTTGCCGCAGCCTACGCCGCAGTCGCCGGTGGCAACGGCTGTACATGCCACGCTGACCGCGATGGCGGCGGGCGGGGGAAGCCGCTTGACCCCTGTTGTGACGCGGGCCCCCCAGGGAACCCCGGTGCCCGCCGGCACGCCTTCGGTCCTGCCGGGTGGCACATCACCTGCAGCCACAGGCACCCCTGCTGCTCAGACCGGGGCATTGGAAGGCCTGGTGTGGCAGGACCTGTGTACCACCACCGGCGACGCAGCCAGCCCCACCCCCGGCCCTCACTGCAAACAGTACCCCGAAATCGGCTACGCGGGCGACGGCGTTCACCAGCCGGAAGAGCCGGGCATGGCCAATGTGAAGGTGCAACTGGCCAAAGGCGAATGCCCAGGGGTGGATTTCCGCACGGCTGTGACGGACGAGGCGGGGAAGTATGTTTTCCCCGAGGTGCCGCCCGGCACTTATTGTGTGTTTGTGGACCCCTTGACGCCGCCGAACAGCAATGTGTTCGCGGCGGGCGACTGGACCGCACCGGCGGTCAAAACCGGTTTCCGGCAGGTTGTGGTGCGGGCCGGAGAGACCGCTGCCGTGAATTTTGGCTGGTTCCCGTGGACGCATTGCGAGAATCGGGCGAAATTCGTCTCGGAAAACTACCCCGACGGTTCGGAAGTGACGCCGGGCGACCCTTTTACGAAACAATGGGTGTTGGAAAACACCGGCACGTGCCCGTGGACGAAAGATTACGCTTTGGTGCACACCAAGGACGACCTGCTGGGCGCCCCCGACCGTGTGCCCCTGACTGAAACCGTGCCGCCGGGCGGTCTGGCGACGCTGAAGGTGAACTTTGTGGCTCCTGCCGCGCCGGGCACGTATCGCAGCGAGTGGCGGCTGGAAGACCCGAAAGGCAACCGCTTTGGCCCTGGGAAGCAAGGCGAGGGGTCGGTGTGGGTGGAAATCAAGGTGCCTCAGGTGGCCGCAACGCTCAACCTGGGCACGCCTACCGTCGCCGACCCGATGAACAGCGCAGCCCGCTGGTATTTGCTGAACACCGCCGATGCCAAATTTGAAATGGGCTCCGGCAAACTGCTGCTCCACGGGTTGACGCCCGGCATGTTGGATTCGTGGGCGCTCTCTTCTTACCCGCCGTTGGGCGACGGCTTTGTGGAAGCCGCTTTCATTACAGGGGCGATTTGCACCGGCCTGGACCGCTATGGCCTGATCGTGCGCTCCCCCGACCCCAGCCAGGGGGTGGTGGCGGAATTTTCCTGCGATGGACGTTACCGCCTCTACATTTGGGATGGCACCAACTACACGCCGCTGCACCGCTGGGCGCACGGTGCGGGTATCCATGCCGGGCCCAATCAAACTAACCGGATGGGGGTGTGGCTGGAAGGCAACACGGTGAAACTGTATGCCAACCGGGTGTTGCTGGCTTCGGTTTCGCAAAACCGGTATAGCGCGCCGGGGTATTTTGGGCTGGTTGTGGCTTCGGAAAAGACGGCCGATTTTACGGCCGCGGTGGATGAGGTGGATTACTGGACGAGTTTGCCGTAGCCCCACCGACGAAGAGAAGCCCCCGCTTGGCGGGGGCTTTTGCGCTCAGGAGAGGTTACACCAGATGCCTGCCGCCGTCCAGATGGATGATTTCCCCCGTGATGTAGGCCGGGCCGGTGAGCAGGAAGCGCAGAGTGCGCCGGACTTCTTCCGCCGTGGCCCAGCGGCTGACAGGCGTGGCGTGCAATACTTTCGGGGCGGGCTGCCCGTCGGA
This sequence comes from Anaerolineales bacterium, assembly GCA_027019065.1. Lineage (GTDB taxonomy): Bacteria > Chloroflexota > Anaerolineae > Anaerolineales > DRMV01 > DRMV01. The sequence goes on along the minus strand of JALUXH010000121.1, from coordinate 6,657 downwards.
AGGCGGCAGCACCGCGCCCAACGCCATGCCGTTCACCGTGATGCGGGGCGCAAAGGCCACCGCAAGGGATTGGGTGAGCGCTGCCAGCCCGGCCTTGCTGACCGTGTAGGGCAGGTGGTCGCCGGCGGGGCGCAGGGCGCGCCAGTCCAGGATGTTGACGATGCGCCCCTGGGCTTCCGGTTCGGCCAACAGGCGGCGGGCGAAGGCCTGCGAGAGCAGGAAGGGCGCGGTCAGGTTGACGCGTAAGTGGCGTTCCCAGGCGGCGAGGTCGGTGGTTTCCCAGGTCAGGTTTTCAAAGATGGCCGCGCTGTTGACCAGGGCATTCAGTCCGCCCAACGCTTCCCAGGCGCGGTCCACCAGCGCGGCGGCTTCGGCTGGGTTGCTCAGGTCGGCCTGCAGCAGCGCAACGGTGGCGCCGCGGGCGCGTAACGCCGCCGCGGTGGCCTCCGCGGCGGTGCGTGAATGCCCGTAGTGCAGCGCGATGTTGCCGCCCGCTTCGGCCACGGCTTCGGCAAGCATCTTGCCTACCCGCCGCGCCGCACCGGTGATGAGGACGTTGAGGGTGGTCATCATTTGGATAAGGGGAAATCCACAGATTTCACCGATGGGCACAGAGGGCGATTTAGGATTAGCGATTTAGCACCGGGCATCCGGGCACCGGGCACCGGGCACCGGGCACCGGGCATCCGGGTACCGGGCATCCGGGTACCGTGCACCGGGCACCCCGGCACCGGGCATCTCCTAAATCCACGTCGGCTCTTCGTAGGTGCCGAACACCTCTTTCAGCACGCCCACGATTTCGCCCAAGGTGGCATACGCCCGCACCGCGTCCAGAATGTAGGGCATCATGTTTTCGGTGCCCTGGGCGGCAATGCGCAGGCGGTCTAACGTCTGCCCAACGCGCCCCTGGTCGCGTTTGGCGCGCACTTCGTTCAGCCGGGCGACCTGCCGCTTGTAGCCTTCGGGGTCCATTTCCAGAATCGGGACTTCGTAGGGTTTGTTGTCGTTGTAGATGTTCACGCCCACGATGTGGCGGCGGCCTTCGTCAATTTCCTGCTGGTAGCGGTAGGCGGCTTCGGAAATTTCTTTCTGGAAAAAGCCCTTTTCAATGGCGGGCAGCACGCCGCCGAGTTCTTCAATGCGGCGGAAGTAGTCATACGCCTGCTTTTCCAGGCGGTTGGTCATGGCTTCCACGAAGAAGGAGCCGCCCAGAGGGTCTATGGTGTTGGTGACGCCGCTTTCTTCGGCGATGATCTGCTGGGTGCGCAGGGCGATGGTGACGGCCTTTTCGGAAGGCAGCGCCAGGGCTTCATCCAGGCTGTTGGTGTGTAGCGACTGCGTGCCGCCCAGCACCGCGGCCAATGCCTGAATGGTGACACGCACCACGTTGATATCCGGCTGCTGGGCGGTGAGGGTGCAGCCCGCGGTCTGGGTGTGGAAGCGCAGCAGCCACGAGCGCGGGTTCTTTGCGCCGAAGGTTTCCTTCATTTCACGCGCCCAGATGCGGCGGGCGGCGCGGAATTTGCCGATTTCTTCAAAGAAGTCGTTGTGGGAGTTGAAGAAGAACGACAGCCGCGGCGCAAATTCGTCAATTTTCAGGCCGCGTTCCAGCGCCCAGCGCACGTATTCCAGCCCATCGGAAAGGGTGAAGGCGAGTTCCTGCGCGGCGGTGGAACCGGCTTCGCGGATGTGGTAGCCGCTGATGCTGATGGTGTTCCACAGCGGCAGGTGGCGGGAGCCGTATTCAATGGTGTCGGTCACCAGCCGCATGGAGGGTTCGGGCGGGAAGATGTATTCTTTCTGGGCGATGTATTCCTTGAGGATGTCGTTCTGGATGGTGCCGCGCAGTTCTTCCTGGCGGAAGCCCTGCTTTTCGGCCGCGGCGATGTACATGGCCCAGATGATGGCCGCGGGGGCGTTGATGGTCATGCTGGTGGACACCTTGCCCATGGGGATGCCCTCAAAGAGCCGCTCCATATCGGCCAGCGAGGAAATCGCCACGCCGCACTTGCCGAACTCGCCCAGGGCTTCGGGGGCGTCGGTGTCGTAGCCCATCAGGGTGGGCAGGTCAAAGGCCACCGAAAGGCCGGTTTGCCCCTGCTCCAGCAGGTATTTGAAGCGCTGGTTGGTCTCTTCGGCGGTGCCGAAACCGGCGAACATGCGCATCGTCCACACCCGCCCGCGGTACATGGTGGCGTGGATGCCGCGGGTGTAAGGGTATTCGCCGGGCATCCCGAGGTCGCGGGCATAGTCCATGTCGGCGACATCGTCGGGGGTGTAGAGGCGTTCCACGGGTTCAGACGAGGCGGTGATGAATTCCTCGGCGCGCTCGGGAAAGCGTTCCAGTGAGCGCTTGAGCGTGGTGTTTTCCCACTGCTGTTTGCGCTCGCGAATTTCTTCAACGGCTTTGGGGTCATACAGGGACATGGTTCCGTCTCCTCGGAAGGCAGGATGGACATTGCCGCCGGTGGAGGATGCCCGCCGAAGGGGCGGGGCGGCTGTGGTCAAAAGTATAGCACAGCCCGCTCATGAAGCGGGCTTGTTTTCGTAGAGCCGTTTGTCGGCAATGTCTACCAGAGCGTAGATGTCTTCGCCGTCTGCAGGGTACATGGCGATGCCGTAAGACAGCGTGAGGTGAAACCCGGGCGCCAGGAATTCCCACGGGGTTTGGGCGGCTGCCTGGGCGACTTTGCTCATCACGAGGCGGGATGTGGCCTGATCGGTTTCAGGCAGAATGACGAGGAATTCATCGCCGCCGTAGCGCCCGACAAAATCGGTTTCCCGCAGGTTCTTTTTGAGCAGCCTTGCGGCGTGCTGCAGAGCCAGATCGCCCTTTTGGTGGCCGAACCGGTCGTTGATGCGTTTGAAATGGTTGATATCCAGCATAACGATGGAAAAGACGTGGTGGTAGCGCTGGGCGCGTTTCCATTCGTTTTCCAGGGCTTCGTCCACGGCGCGGCGGTTGGGCAGGCCGGTGAGGGCGTCGGTACGGGCTTCCTGGTGCAGCAGGTGGTAAAGGTAGGCGTTGTAGAGCGCCGCGCCGGCGCGGGCAGCAAAAAGTTTGCCTACCGCAATTTCGTGAGGGGTGAGCATCTGACGGTTGCCGTGCCAGAAAAGCACCAGCGCGCCCAGCGGGGTGCGCGGCGAGGGAATGGCAAAGAAAGCCATCAGATGCGTCGGTTGAGCCTGGCAGGTTTCCTGCAGGGCTTCCGAGAAGAGCGCGCAGTCTTCCGGCAGGGAAAGCTGCAGGAAGGGATCGTCTTGCAGGGGGTGAAGGCAGGCTGCAGGGTTTTCGTAACACCGGCGGGCGAAAAAGTCGGCTGCGCCGGCAAGGTAGGGTGCGTTCAGGTGGGGGGCTGTGGGGGCGGTTTCCGATGGGATGAAGAGGACGGCGGTGGCATTGAGCAGGTGGGCGGCGTTTTCGGCAATGGTGGGAATGATCTGCGGGAGGCTGAGGGTTTGAGCCAGGCCGGTAACATCGTTGGCAAGTTCTTCCAGCAGGGCCAGGCGCGACGAAGTTTTGTGCAGGGAAAGGGCGCGCGCAAACAGCGGGGCTACGACTTCGCTTGCCCGTTGGGCGCGGGTGGTCTGTTCTTCCATGTCGGGCGGGGGGCGGCGGAAAGCCAGCGCCACCATGCCCAGCAAACGCTGGCTTCCCGGCGCGTGAACGGGGAAGAGCAGCATTTGTTGATAGCCGGCAAAACGCTGTTGCATGGCGGGAGGCAGGGCCTGACGATGTGAAGACAGCGGAAGCCAGGTGGGCTGCAAGCGCTTCAGAGATTCCAGGAAAAGGGTGCAATGGTTTTGGAAGGTTTCGTGTTCCTGGCGCGAGGGGGTGTGGTTGAGCAAATCATGATGCACGTTGTACGCCGCCAGGGGGAACAGGCGTCCTTCCCGTTCTTCCCACAAAAGTGTGAAGGCGTCGTCGGCGTTCATCAGGGCTTGCAGGCGGCGGGTGAGCACGTTGACGGTTTGCTGCAGGTCGTGGTATTGCAGCCCGTGGTGGCTGAGCTCGTGGAGTGCGGAGAAAAAGTCCCACTCCGCGACCGACCGTTCCCACATGGCGCGCAAGCGGCTGGATTCGGCGAGGGTGATGCCGGCCATAGTCAGCAGCAGGCCGTCTATGGCCACCACGGCCATGACAAAACTGGCCGTCGGCGGCACGCTGGTGTTGGGCGGTGAGAACACCCCCATCGGGGGAAGCCAGTGCTCGCGGTAAGCGGTGAAAAGCAGGGTGAAGAGGACTATGCTGATGGTGGTGAACACGGCCACCGGTACGATTTTGCCGTAAGTCATGGCCATTCCGGCCACGTAAACGATGAGCAGGTAAATGCCCGGGCTGTGGATGCCGCCAGTGTAGTGAATGCCCGCGGTGAGCAAAAGCAGGTCGGCCAGGGTCTGGACGTAAGTCCACCCGCGGAGCGCCGCAAGTTGCCGCCGCGTGTAGGCCTGCCGGTGTTGCTGGTAGTGTTCGTAAGCGAGCGTTGAGACGATGTTGAAGCCTGCCGTCAGGATGATGAGGACCAGGTAAATGTGGAAAAGGCTCAGAGGAGCCCCCAACGATGCGCTTATGAGCACAAGGATGGTTACAAACAGCAAGACGCCCCAGCGGATGTGGGTGAGCGTTGCGGCTTGCTTGAAGAGGAAATTTTCGGTGGTCATGGAAGGATAGAAGCCGACATGGCGGGCGGTGCTGCGGGAAGGCAGCGCGCCCGGGCAGGCCGAGGCACCCTCAGGTGGCGAGCATGGCATGCAGGTGTTGGAAAAGGGCGTCGCGTGGCAGGGTGGTTTGTTCGCGGGTGCGCAGATTTTTGACGGTAACGGCTTGCTGCGCCAGTTCGTCGGGACCGACCACCAGCACCAGCCTCGCGCCGATGCGGGCTGCGTACTTGAATTGTTTGCCCAGTTTGGCCGGTTCGGGGTAGGCGGCCACGGGGAAGCCTTCCCGCCGTACTTCTGCGGCCAGGCGGTAGGCTTCCAGCAGGTGGTCGGCGTCGAATACCGTGACGAGGATAGGCGCGGGGGGGGCGTCAAGCGCCGGCAGACGCCCATATTTTTGCAGCACCAGGGTAACGACCATATCGCCCATGGCAAAGCCCACCCCGGGCAACGGCTTGCCGCCGACATCGGCCACCAGGTTATCGTAGCGCCCACCTCCCAGGATGGCGCGGAATTCGCCATCGCGGTCGCGGGCTTCAAACACGGTGCCGGTGTAGTAATCCAGCCCGCGGATGACATGCGGGGCATAGCGCAGGTAGTCTCGCGCGCCGAGGGCCCGGGCGGCGGCGAAAAAGCGCACCAGTTCTTCCGACTGTTCCCACAGGCGTTCATCGGCCAGCAGGGCTTTCAGGCCGCCGAGTTGGGCGGGCGAAAGGCCGATTTCCCCGGCGTAGGTTTCCCACGCGGCGGCGCTCATTTTTTCGCGGCGGTCGATCAGCCGAAAAACGGCTTTCCGCCGGGCCGGAGGAATTTCCAGCGCGTCCAGGCGGGAATCCATCAGGCGGCGGTTGTTGACCAGAATGTGCACTTCATTGGGGGTCAGCCCGGCACGGCGGAAAAATTCTGCTCCTACGGCAGCCAGTTCGGCATCGGCTTCGGGGCTGTTGACGCCGAGCATGTCAATGTTCCACTGGAAGAACTCGCGGGCGCGCCCTTTTTGCGGGCGTTCGTAGCGCCAAAAGGGGCCAAACGACCACCAGCGCAGCGGGAAGGCGAGCTGCCCTTGTTTCCGGGCCACCATGCGGGCGAGGGTGGGGGTGAGTTCGGGGCGCAGGGTGATGAGGTCGCCGCCGCGGTCGGGGAAGACGAAAGCCTGCTCTTTGACCAGTTCCTCGCCCGATTTGGCAGCGTAAAGGGCAATGGGTTCCAGGAAGGGGCCGTCGTATTCCTGATAGCCGAAGGCTTCGGAAGCGGCGCGCATCTGCCGGTACAGCCAGGTGCGCACGGCCATGGTTTCGGGGTAAAAGTCGCGTGTGCCTTTGACGGAGGGGATGATTTTGTTCGCCATGAGGATCCTCGGTGAGGTGAAGCGTCAGTGTCCGATGTGTTTGAGGTCTACGGTTTCCAGGGAGTCGTCCCACAGACGGAGGCGGCGGCGCCATGTCATAATGTGGGGCACCACGGTGGGAAGGAGGAAGAGGCGTTCCCGCGGGGGCAGGAGGGGCAGCCCTTCGGCCTGCATGAGCATCAGGAGGCCGAAAAGGCGTTCGGTTTCATCGCGCCGCCGGAGCACCATGGGAACGGCCACCCACGAAAGGGCGGCGCCTGTGGTGAACTCGTGCAACCACAGCCATGCCGTGTGCGCGGCGCGGGTCAGGGCGTTTCGCGGAGCCATCGTTTCACGCCGCCCGGATGGCGGTAGTTTTCCAGCGCGTCCAGCAGCGGCTCGGCTTCCGCCGCGTGGATGAACAGCGCTTCGTGTTCGGTAAAGATGAAGCCTTCTTCCCGCGCGTGGTGGATGAAACGCAGAAGGTGGTCGTAATAGCCGCGAAAGTTAAGCAGGCCGAGGGGTTTGGCATGCAGCCCAATTTGAGCCCAGGTGAGGGCTTCAAACATTTCTTCCAGCGTGCCGTAGCCGCCGGGCAGGGCAACAAAAGCATCGGCAAGTTCGGCCATGCGGGCTTTGCGGGTGTGCATGTCGGCCACGACTTCCAGCCG
>JALUXH010000120.1 GCA_027019065.1 Anaerolineales bacterium | reverse complement strand
CCGCGGGGCGTGGATTGCATCGCGGGGAACGCCTGACGCTGTTTGCCCTGGTGGTGGCGGGCGTGGTGTTGTCGGCTGCCCTGGGAATAGCCACCGGTCGGATGTCGGCAGCGGGGTGGGGCGTGACGATGTGGCTGCTGGCCGCGGCCGGGCTGTGGGGGCTGCAGCGTTCCCCGCGCTGGCGCTATGCGCTGGGGGCGTTGCTGGCGCTGGATCTGCTCTTTGTGGCGCACCGTTTGAGTGTGCCGCATCCCTGGAAAACCGAAATGAGGGCCCCGGCGGTGCTGACCGCGGCCCCTGTGCCCGCGGCCCCTGTGCCCGCGGGCGCGTCGTTTCGTTTCTACACCCCTTCGTATAGCCTTCCTCAGCAGGTCGCCGCTGCCCGCGGCTGGGAACTCGCCAACGGCGTGGATCCGCTGGTGCTGGCTTCCTATGCCGATTTTCTCTCCCGCGCCGGCGGCGTGCCGCTGGAAGGCTACACCGTGGTGCTGCCGCCGTTGAAAGACGGCGACTTGCGCGCCAATTGCAACGCCGCACTTTCGCCTGCTTTGTTGGGCTTGCTCAATGTCCGTTTTCTGGTTGCCGTTTGCCCCCTGGGGCATCCGGCTTTGCAGGAAGTTGCTCATCGGGGGGGCTTGTGGCTCTACCGGAACACCCAGGCACGCCCGCGGGCGTGGGTGGAAACCGTAACGGGCTGGCAGCCCGCTGCGGCGGTGCGGTGGACGCCCAACGCCGTGACGGTGTGGGCTTCCGGGCCGGGCAAACTGGTGCTTTCGGAAATGGCTTACCCCGGGTGGCGGGTTTCCGTGGATGGGCGTCCTGTTGAGAGCGGGACCGCCCACGAGGTGCTGCGCGCTGTGCCCTTGCCTGCGGGTGAGCACGTGGTGGTGTGGCGTTTCCGCCCGCGGGATTTGTACCTCGGCCTGGTGTTGGCGCTGCTGGGGCTGGTGGGCGTGTGGCGGTTTCCTGCTCGGCTCTGGGAGGGAAAAACCACAGATGACGCAGATTTCACAGGTTAGCATGAATTGGGCGCAGACCTTATTTGCCTGGCAGCCTTGACAACCTGAAAATCTGCGAGCATTCGTATCTATCAGCCTCGGCCAAGAAAAACCGCAGATTTCGCAGATTCCGCAGAAAAACATCCACCGATTTCACAGATGCGCACAGATTGGCCGAAAAATGCTGAAAAGCATCATGCTCACTTCCGTTTCTTGGCGTGCTTGGCGACCTGATAATCTGCGGCCATCCGTTTTATCCGCGTGATCCGCGGCCCATTTCCCGAAAGCCGGATGCCGCGCATTAGGCTATAATCGGGGGCATGAGGGCTTACTTGCGTTCCCGACGCTGGCCGCTGGCCTACGGTGCGTTGCTGGCGGCATTCCTCCTGCTGCCCTACGCCGCGGCGTGGCAGGCGCAGGGGCATGCGTGGCGCTTTAGCGGCTTTCTGCTCGGCGTGGAAGACGGCAATTCCTACATCGCCAAAATGCTTTTGGGGGCTAACGGCCTGTGGCTTTTCCGTCCGCCCTACACCACGCAGAGCGTGCCGCCGCTTCCGCTTTTCGGCTTTTACATCCTCATGGGCAAGTTGGCCGCACCGCCCGCTTTGCACCTGCAACTCGCGGTTGGCTACCACTTGCTCCGCTCTTTGGGCGTGGCGGCGCTTGCTTTAGCCACCTACGACTTCGCGGCGGTGTTCCTGCCCGCCGAGCGCTGGCGGCGCTGGGCGGTGGTGCTGGCGACGGCGGGCGCAGGCCTGGGCTGGCTGGCCGCGCCGTGGGTGCGTTTGAGCTGGGCCGGGCCGCTGGCGTTTTATTCGCCTGAAACTTACGGCTTTCTGGCGGCGTTGTTGCTTCCCCATCTGGTTTGGGCGCGAGCGCTGCTTTTGTGGATTCTGCGCCGGGTGCTGCTTGCCCGCCCTGCCCGTTGGGAATGGGGGGCGGCGGTTTTGACGCTGCTGCTGGCGTGGCTGCATCCGCTGGAACTGCTGCCGCTGGCGGCGGTGTTGGGCGCCTGGGGCGGGGGCGCGGTGCTCTGGCAGGGGCGGCAGCAGGGGAAGCGCGGGGTGCAGCGCGCTTGCCGGCGCTATGGACGGCAGGCGGGGCCTGCACTGGCCGCCGCCGTGGCTGCCGCCGGAGGCTACGCGCTGCTGGCCCGCACCCAGGCCTATTTGCGAGTCTGGTCGGCGCAAAATCAGATTGTTTCCCCCCCGTTCTGGCAGTATGTGCTGGCTTACGGCTGGCTGCTGCCTTTAGCGTGGTGGGGGCGGCGGCGTTGGCTGCACGGCGGCCTGAAAAAGGCGCTGCCGTGGGTGTGGGTGCTGGTCTTTCCGGCGCTGGTTTATGCCCCTCTCACCGTGCAGCGTCGTCTGGCCGAGGGCGTTTGGGCAGCGCTGGCGGTGCTGGCTGCCGCGGGATTGGGCGAAAGCGTGCGTCGTTGGGGGCTTTCCCGCACCCGCAGCATCGCGTGGGCG
>JALUXH010000119.1 GCA_027019065.1 Anaerolineales bacterium | reverse complement strand
CCCAGGCCGACATCGGCAGCGTGCAGGTGCTGGTGGGCAGCGAAGACTGGGAAGAACTGCGCCATTGCTCGCTGGTGCTGGCACGTTACGGCGCCCCCGGCCTGGCCACCGGCATGGTGGGCGTGCTCGGCCCAACCCGCATGGCTTACAGCAGTGCCATCCCCACGGTGCGCTTTGTCGCCCGTTTGCTCAGCGACATGGTCACCGAAACCCTGGCAGAATAGGGAGAACCACCCATGGCCAAGAAGAAAAAGAGCACCACCCCGACGACCCCGCAAGAAGAAACCCTCACCGCCGCGGAAGCCGGGGAAACAAAAACCGCCGCCGAAGCGGCTTCCCCCGCCGCCGCAAAGGAAACCCAAGCCCCCGCGGCAGCCGCCCCGCCCGAAGAAAGCGCCGCCGAACCTGCAGATGAAACCGCCGCGCTGCAGGCCGAACTGGAAACCACCCGCGCCCAAATGCAGGAATACCTGGACGGCTGGCAGCGCGAACGGGCGGCCTTCGCCAACTACCGCCGCCGCGTGGAAGAACAGCAGGAACAGGCGCGCCGCGACCTGGTCGCCGGCATCGCCAAACGCTACCTTGAAGTGCTGGACGACCTGGAACTGGCCCTCAAAAACAAGCCTGCCGAAGGCGAAGGCGCTGCCTGGGCCGAGGGCGTTGAACTCATTTACCGCAAAATGCTGGCCGTGCTGGAAGCCGAAGGCGTCCAACCGATGGACACCCACCCCGGCGACCCCTTCGACCCCCGCTTCCACGAAGCCATCACCCACGAACCCCACGACGAGCACGGCAGCGAAGAAATCATTGAAGTCGTGCGCCGCGGCTACATGATCGGCGACCAGGTGCTCCGCCCGGCGCTGGTGCGGGTGGCGCAGTAGAGGGTGGCCTCGTGACCTCGCGACATCATGACTTGATTTAGAAAGGACATTCTCATGGGAAAAACCATTGGCATTGACCTGGGCACGACCAACTCGGTGGCGGCAGTCATTTCCGGCGGCGAGCCCACCATCATCCCTTCCGCCGAGGGCGACCGTCTGGTGCCTTCGGTGGTCGCAGTGAAAAAAGACGAGCGGCTGGTCGGGCGCGTGGCCCGCAACCAGGCCATCGTCAACCCCGAAAACACCGTTTTTTCGGTCAAGCGCTTCATGGGGCGCAAATACGACGACCCCGAAGTGCAGGAAGCCCGCAAGCGCATCCCCTACAAAGTGACCGCCGCGCCCAACGGCGATGTGCGCGTGCTGATGGGCGGCAAGGAATACGCCCCGCCGGAAATCTCGGCCATGATCTTGCAAAAAATCAAAGCCGATGCGGAAGCCTTCCTCGGCGAGCCCGTCACCCAGGCGGTCATCACCGTGCCCGCCTATTTCAACGACGCCCAGCGCAATGCCACCAAAGACGCCGGACGCATCGCCGGGCTGGAAGTGCTGCGCATCATCAACGAACCCACCGCCTCGGCGCTGGCCTACGGCCTTGACCGCAAGCAGAACGAAACCATCGCCGTGTACGACCTCGGCGGCGGCACGTTTGACATTTCCATTCTGGAAGTCGGCGAAGGCGTCTTCCAGGTGCTTGCCACCCGCGGCGACACCTTCCTCGGCGGCGACGACTTTGACCAGGCCATCATGGATCACCTGCTGCAGGCCTTCCTGGAAGCCGAAGGCATTGACCTGCGGCAAGACCGCAACGCCCTGCAGCGCCTCAAAGACGCCGCCGAAAAGGCCAAAAAAGAACTTTCCAGCCTGCTGCAAACCGAAATCAACCTGCCCTACATCACCATCACGGCAGAAGGCCCCAAGCATCTGACCATGACGCTGACCCGCGCCAAACTGGAACAACTGACCGCCCACCTGATTGAACGCACCTTGCAGCCGATGGAAGAAGCCCTCCGCGACGCCGGCCTGACCGCCAACCAGATTGACGAAGTGGTGCTGGTCGGCGGCATGACCCGCATGCCCGCCGTGCAGGAAGCCGTCGCCAAGTTTTTCGGAAAAGAGCCGCACAAAGGCGTCAACCCCGACGAAGTGGTCGCCCTCGGCGCGGCCATCCAGGCCGGGGTGCTCGGCGGCGAAGTCACCGACATCCTGCTGCTGGATGTAACCCCCCTGACGCTTTCCATTGAAACGCTGGGCGGCATCGCCACGCCCATCATCCCCCGCAACACCACCATCCCCACCCGCAAAAGCCAAGTGTTCTCTACGGCTTCCGACAACCAGACCCAGGTGGAAATCCACGTCGTGCAGGGCGAGCGCCCGCTGGCAAAGGATAACAAATCGCTCGGGCGCTTCATTCTGGACGGCATCCCGCCTGCGCCGCGCGGCGTGCCCAAAATTGAAGTCACGTTTGACCTGGACGCCAACGGCATCCTGAAAGTGACCGCCAAAGACGAAGCCACCGGCCGCAGCCAGCACATCACCATCACGGCCTCGTCGGGGCTGACAGAAGACGAAATCCGCCGGATGCAGGAAGAAGCCGAAAAACACGCCGCCGAAGACCGGCAGCGGCGCGAGCGCATTGAAGCGGCCAACGAAGCCGAGCAGGTGGCTTACGGTGCGGAAAAAGTGCTGCGCGACCTGGGCGAGAAAATCCCTGCCGAGCAGCAGGAACGCATCCGCGCGGCCGTGGCTTCCCTGCGGGAAACCGCAGCCGACGAAAACGCCACCGCCGAGGCCATCCGGGCAGCCATCCACGCCGTGCAGGAAGCCCTGCCCCAGGCGGCATAGCACCGCAGATTCCGCAGATTGTGCGGCCGCGGAGCGGATGAACTTGATAACCCTGACGCTTCGTGCCGCCCTCTGCGGAGACCATGTTCTCACGAAAAAACACCATGCCACGCGACTATTACGAAGTTCTGGGCGTTCCCCGCAACGCCGGCCAGGATGAAATCAAAGCCGCCTTCCGACGGCTGGCGCGCCGGTATCACCCCGATGTCAGCAGCGAGCCGGACGCCGAAGAGCGGTTCAAGGAAATCAACGAAGCCTACGCGGTGCTTTCCGACCCTCAGAAGCGCGCCGCGTACGACCGCTTCGGCCACGCGGGCGTGAGCGGTGCAGGCGGCGGCTTCCGCGGCGCGCCCGATTTCAACATGGGCGATTTCGCCGACCTGTTTGAAGAAATTTTCGGCTTCGGCGGCTTTGCGCGCGCCTGGGGGCAGCAGACCACCCGCCAGCGCCCCCGGCGCGGCCGCGACCTGCAAATTGGCCTGACGCTGGAATTTGAAGAAGCCGTCTTCGGGGCAGCGAAAGAAGTGCGCTTCACCCGCAACGAAACCTGCCACACCTGCGGCGGCACCGGCGCGGCCCCTGGCACCCAGCCGCAAACCTGCCCCACCTGCCACGGCAGCGGGCGCGTCCGCCAAACACGCACCACTTTCTTCGGCACCATGGTGCAGGAAACCCTCTGCCCCACCTGCGGCGGCAAAGGGCAGGTCATCTCCCAGCCCTGCCCCACCTGCCGCGGCCGGGGCGTGGAACGCCGCACCGTCCGCAAAGTGGTGGACGTGCCCCCCGGCGTAGACACGGGCACGCAAATTCGGCTGGCAGGCGAAGGCGAACCCGGCGAAAACGGCGGGCCGCCCGGCGACCTTTACATCAAAATCAAGGTCAAACCCCACCGCTTCTTCCAGCGCAAGGGTGATGACATCATCCTGCACCTCAACATCAACATCGCCCAGGCCGCGCTGGGCGCCGAGGTGGAAGTGCCCACCGTAGACGGCCCCGAAAAGCTGCCCATTCCCGCGGGCACGCAGCCCGGCCACACCTTCCGGCTGCGCGGCAAAGGCGTGCCCCACCTGCAACGCGGCGGCCGCGGCGACCAGATTGTGGTGGTCAATGTGGAAATCCCCACCCGCCTTGATGAGCACCAGCGCGCCTTGCTCCACGAACTGGCGCAAAGCCTGGGCGCCGAGGTCAAGCCGCAGGAGCGCAGTTTTCTGGACCGGCTGAAACACTTGCTCGGCTAATCGTAACGATTCGTAACTGCCTACGCTGTGGTACCCTCCATGCGTTTTGATGCGCTGTGCCTTTGCCATACCCTTCCCCTGGCTCCCCTCCCCGCATGCGGGGAGGGGGGCGGGGTCAACGCAGCGGCAGTGGCGCCAAAGGAAAACGCGGTGTGAAAACACGCCCCACATTGCCGGCGCTACGATTTGGGTAGGCCATTACAACGATTCAGCCACCCCGTGGCAGGCAATGTAGGGCGGAATGCCCTCCCGCCCCCACGGGCCGAACCGTTACGGCTCATCGGCAACGCCGGCGGGCTCTTTTTCCGCCCCGGGCAGATAGACCGTAAAGGTGGTGCCTTCCCCCACTTTGGAAGCCACCTCAATCCACCCGCCGTGGTGCTTCACAATCCAGTAAGCGATAGAAAGCCCCAGCCCGAAGCCGTGCCCGCGGCTGCGGGCTTTATCGGCGCGATAGAAGCGTTCAAACACATGGGGCAGGTCTTCGGGAGGAATGCCCGGGCCGGTATCGCTCACCCGGCACACTGCCCGGCCGTTTTCTTCGCCCAGCATGAGGGCAACTTTCCCGCCTTTGGGGGTATATTTCACCGCATTGCCCACCAGATTGATGAGCACCTGTTTCAAGCGGTCGGGGTCGCCCCTGACCTGCACCGGCCGGTCGGCCTTCACCTCCAGCGTGATGCCTTTTTGGCGGGCAACCACCTGCATTTCCCGCAGCACGTCGGCCAGCACGGCATCCAGCAGCACAGGTTCCTGGCGCAGGGGCAACTTCCCCGCTTCGGCGCGCGCCAGCAGCAGCAAGTCTTCCACCAGGCGGCCGAGGCGGTCGGTCTCTTCTTCAATGCTGTCCAACGCCTCGGCATCCAGCCGTCCAATGCGCCGCATCCATTGGGCATTACCCTTGATGACCGTTAACGGCGTGCGGAGCTCATGCCCCACGTCGGCCACAAAGCGGCGTTGAGCCTGGAAAAGGGCTTCCAGGCGGGCAAGGGTGGCATTGAAAGCCTGCACCAGGGTCCACACCTCATCGCCGGCGCCGCGCGGCACCGGAATGCGGCGGGAGAGGTCATCGGCGCGGGTAATCTGGTCGGCGAGCGCAGTAGCGTGCGCCAGCGGCTCCAGCGCCAGCCGAACACTAAAAAACACCACCCCCGCGGCCAGCAGCATGGCCAGCACGGTTACAATGGCCAACGCAAGCAGCACGGCCTGACGGGCCTGTTCCACCGGCGTCAGCGCCATTCCCACTTCCAGCGTGCCCGCCCGCCTGTCGGTGAAGAAAATCGGCTCGGCCAGCACACGCCACACTTGCCGCCCGTCGTGTTCGGTCAGCAAAGTGGGGCGCGCCACCGAAAATCCGCGCCCCGAAAGCGGCGACCGCCTGTCGGTTGCCCCCGACACCATCACCAGGTTGCCTTCCCGATCCCACACCTGCACCACCACGCCTGCCGTCAAGACCACATCAGAGGGCACCATGCCTTTGCGATGCCCCGTGCCCCGGAGTTCAATTTCCGTCACCAGGGTTGCGCCGGTTTGGATCAGCGTGCGGTCCACCTGCCGCATGAGCAAAATCCCTACCAGCCCATACACCGCGGCGCCGAAGAGCAAAAACATGCCGCCGGTCACCAGCACGTAAAGCAAGGTGAGGCGGGCGCGCAAAGTATGCATGGGGGAATGCTACTCCTCGGCGTGCTCGCGCAGGACATAGCCCACACCCCGCAGGGTATGGATCAGGCGCGGTTCGCCGCCTTCCTCCAGTTTGCGGCGCAGGTAACGGATATACACTTCCAGCAAGTTACTGGCCGCGCCGAAGTCGTACTGCCACACCTGCTCGTAGATCTGGTCACGGGTCAGCACCTGGCGGGGGTGGCGCATGAAGAGTTCCAGCAATTCGTATTCTTTGGCCGTCAGTGGAATCACACGCTCACCGCGGCGGGCTTCGTGGGTGCCTGTATCCAGTTCCAGGTCGGCAAAGCGATACACTTTGGGGGTTTCCTGCCGCGAGCGGCGCAAAAGCGCACGAATGCGCGCCAGCAGTTCATCCATGTTGAAGGGCTTGACCATGTAATCATCGGCCCCCATATCCAGCCCCTGGACGCGGTCGGCCACACTGGTTTTAGCCGTCAACATCAAAATCAGCACATCCCCCATCGCCCGCAGACGCCGCGCCACCTCCAGGCCGTCCATGCCGGGGAGCATCCAGTCCAAAACAACCAGGTCTGGCATGTTCGCCCGCGCCAGCGCCAGGCCGGTTTCTCCATCGGTGGCCACATCCACCTGATAACCTTCATAAGTCAGCGCCCGGCTCAAAAAACGCACAATGCCTTCATCGTCTTCAATGAGTAACAGGTGTGGCATAGGGGTTCCCTCCATGTTTCCTGGCAATGGTTCAGCCTGACAAAAACAGGCCGCGGCTGCAGCAGCATTTTTCCGGAATCCAGAATCTGTGGCCTTTTCGTACCGAGGCCTCATCAGGGCTGCAGCGCACTTTTTTCGTAATTACCTACGTGGCGGCAAAACGCCTCTGTCGGCAGTTTTTCTTTGGAGTGCGGCGACGAGTCGCCGCTTTCCAAAGCGGTGCCAAGGCACCGCGCTCCAAAAAGCGCCTGCAAATAAGGAAAGCGTGTGGGTGTCCTCTGTGTGAGCGTTCACAGGCACAAGGCTATCCGTGGCGCTGTCTGGGTAGGTAATTACCTTTTTTCAAACTATACCACATTCTCCCCCGAAAAAGCACGGCATCCCGGCAGAGCGCCCCAAAATGTCGCCGGGCGGGATGGCATCGTGCCCTACAACAGATGCTGTGTGCATCCCCCGCCCTCCGGCGCATGGTAGAAGGCGCGGCTTGATGCTATAATTTCCCTCAGCCATGAAAACCGCGCTGATTCCCGTGGATCCATTAGACGACCTTGCCGCCCTGGAAGACAAAATCGCCTGGGCCAAAGCGCCGCGGGCCCTGCTTTTGTGGCCGCAACAGGGCTGTGCAGTGGCACGGACGCTGGATTTTGTGCGCCTGCGACGCGCCGCCGACGCCCTGGGCACGCAAATTGCCCTCCTCACCCGCGAACACCGTCTGCGGCGGGAAGCCGAAGCCGCGGGCATTCCCGTGTTCCCCGACCGGAAAACAGCTCTGCGGAAAGCCTGGCGGTGGCGGAGGGTACGGCTGCCGCGGCGGCGGCGTCAGGCCGACCTCTACACCCTGCAACGGTGGGCACACCGCCCGCCGCCGTGGAGCCGTCTTGGGCCTTTTCAACGCTGGGGCGCTTTTGCAGCAGGCGTGCTGGCCGTGCTGCTGCTGGCGGCATTCACCCTGCCCAGCGCGCGCCTCACCCTGACGCCCGCCCGAGCCACCCGCAGCCTTACATTCACCGCGCTGGTCAGCCCGGCCTATGCCGCCGTCAGCGCCGCCGGGTATCACCTGCCCGCCCGCCGGGAAACCGTGACCGTAGGCGGCAGCGCCGCACAAGCCGTCAGCGGCATCACCCGCCTGCCGCAAACCCCGGCCCGCGCCATCCTGACCTTCACCAACCTGACCTCCCGCGCCGTTACCGTTCCGGCGGGCACACGCGTACACAGCCGGTCCGGCACCTTCATCTTCCTTACCACCGAAAGCATCCGCCTTCCGGCCGGTCCCGGCAGCAGCGCCGCAGGGCACGCCGTCTCGGTCGGGCGCGGGCGCGCCGCCAACCGCCCGGCCCACGACCTCGGCTTTCTGGAAGGGCCGCTGGCGCTCCAGGCCGTGGCAGACAACCCTCTTCCGGCCACCGGCGGGCGCGATGCCGGCGTTCCGGCCCCCGCCCCCGATGATTACCGCCATCTGGAAGCCGCCCTGCGCGCGCGGCTGGCAACCCAGGCGTTGGCCGCCCTGAAAGACCAATTCCCCCACGCCTGGATTGTGCTTCCCTCCCTGCAGCCCGCCGCCGACCTGGAGCGCACCTTTGACCCGCCCCAACCGACCCCCGCCAACACCCTGCACCTCACCTTGCGGGTGCGCTACCGGGCTTTGCTGGTTTCCCCCGACGATGCCCGCGCCCTTGCCCGTCTGGCCCTCACGCACCAGGCCCCGCCGGGCATGGCATTGCAGCCTGCAAGCGTTCAAGTGGAAGCCGGAGAAATCACCCCGCGAGCCGGCGGCGGCTACGCGTGGCGCCTTCGCGCCCGCGGGGTCTTCGCTGCCCGGCTGAATGCCGCCAGCGCCCGCCGGTTGGCCCGCGGCCGCACGCCGGAAGCCGCCGCCCGGCGGCTGCAACAAACCCTTCCGCTGGCAGCCCCGCCCGAGGTTTCCCCCTGGCCCCGCTGGTGGCCGTGGGTCAGTTGGCTGCCCCTCCGCATCCAGGTTGCCATTCATACCCCCTGAGCCCCTTTTCCCATGCGCATCTTAGCCGTTGACCCGGGTGAAAAATTCATCGGTCTGGCCATTTCCGACCCCACCGGCACCATCGCCGGCCCGCTGGCGGTGCTGCGGCACCGGGCGCGCGAAACCGACGCACAGGCCATCGCGCGCATCGCAGCCGAACACGGCGTGGGGCGCATCGTGGTGGGGCAGGCCACCGATGCCGCCGGGCAGCCCACCACCCTGCAGGCCCGCCGCGCCGCCAACCTTGCCGCCGCCCTGCAAAAAGCCAGCCGCCTGCCGGTCGTGTTGTGGGATGAAACCGGCAGCACCCAAAAAGCGCTGGAAGCCTGGGCCATGATGGGCACCGCACGCCGCAGGCAACGCCGTCCCGATGCCGTCGCCGCGACCGTCATCCTGCAAAGTTACCTGGATGCCGGAGCGCCCTTCACCCCCGAGCCATGAAACGCCTGGGGTGCCTGTTCACGCTGCTGGTTCTCTTTGGGCTGGGGGGGCTGGCCTGGCGCGCCACGACCGACATTCACCGCGCCCGGGCCCTCTTTGGCCCGCCGGCCGCGGGGCTGGGCTTCCTGACCACCTGGCGGCTGAGCCGCACCCTGGCAACTTCCGAAAAAGCCCTGCTGACGCCCAACCCGGCCACCGCGGGCGCGGCCATCCACATTGCCGCCGGCGAAAACGCCGCCCGCATCGCACAGCACTTGCAGCGCGCCGGGCTGATACCCGACGCCGCCGCGTTCCTGGCCTACGTGCGCTACAAAGGCTGGGACACCGACCTGCAGGCAGGCACCTTCCGGCTGGGCGAGCCGCTAACGCCCGTTGCCCTGGCCGCCCGGCTGCGGGAAACGCCGCCCCGAGACGCCGTGCTGGTGGTGCTGCCCGGCTGGCGGCGGGAAGAAATTGCCGCCGCGGTGCCTTCCAGCGGTTTGGCGTTTACCCCTCAGCAGTTCCTGAAGGCCACCGCCCGCGCCGCCAACACCGCCCTCCCCATCGCGGCCCCGGCCGATGCCTCGCTGGAAGGCTTCCTTGCCCCGGGCACATACACCCTGCCGCGCACGGCTCCCCCGGCGGCAGCGGTGGCGGCCATGCTGCAGCGGGCGGCGCAGTGGCTCACCCCCGAATGGCAGCAGGCCGTGCGCGCCAAAGGGCTTACGCCCTACCAGGCGCTCATTTTGGCTTCCATTGTGCAGCGGGAAACCCGCCACACCGACGAAATGCCCCACATCGCCGCGGTGTACCTCAACCGGCTGCGCCGCGCCATGCCGCTGGAAGCCGACCCCACCGTGCAATACGCCCTCGGGAAGCCCGGCCGCTGGTGGCCTGCCCCCCTTTCGGCAGCCGACCTGGACGCGGCTTCCCCTTACAACACCTACCGCCACGCAGGGCTGCCCCCAGCTCCCATCGCCAACCCCTCTCTGCCGGCGCTTCAGGCCGTTGCCCATGCGCCTTCCACCAACGACCTTTTCTTCCGCGCCGCATGTGACGGCTCAGGGCGGCACGTGTTCAGCCGCACCTTCCAGCAGCACCTGCAAAATGCCTGCCCCTAAACCCTGCCTCCGAGGAGAACGCCGTGGAAAACATCCTGCCCACGCTGGATATTCTGCCTGTGGCTAACATCTTTCCCCATGAATACTATGACGAACAGCGCGCCCACCCCCTGATGGAAAAACTGCGCGCCGCAGGCGTGCTGAAGAACCCGCCCATCGTGATGCCTTTCTGCGACGGCAGCCGCCGCTACATGATTTTAGACGGCACCAACCGCGTCACGGCGGTGCGTTTGCTGGGCATTCCGCACATCATCGCCCAGATCGTAGAACCCAACACGCCCGGCCTGGCGCTGCGCACCTGGAACCACGTGGTCTGGAGCCTGCCCACAGAAAGCCTGCTGGCAGGCCTGCAGGAAGCCGTCCCCCGGCTGCGGCCTTCCGTCTCGCTGGCGCTCAGCGTGGCCGCGCTCCACGAACGGAAACTGATGCTCGTGGTCAGCCTTCCCGACGGGCGGGTGTTTTCAGCCCCGCCGGAAGACAACGAAATTGCGACCGTGGCCGCGCTCAACAGCGCGGTGCAAAGTTACCAGCGGCGCGCGGCGCTGGACCGCACCGGCGAGCACGACGCCCAGGTGTTGAAAACGCTTTACCCCGACATCAGCGGGGTGGTCATTTTCCCGCCGTTCAAGGTAAAACAGGTGCAGCGGCTGGTGGCGGAAGGGCACCTCCTGCCGCCGGGCATCACCCGCTTCATCGTTTCGCCGCGGGCGCTGCGGGTCAACTATTCGCTGGAAGAACTGGCCGCCCCCCTCAGCCTTGAGGAAAAGCGCGCCCGCCTGCGCGCCTGGCTGCAGGAACGCCTGGCAGCCAAAGGCGTGCGCTATTACGCCGAAGCCACGGTGCTTTACGACGATTGACGAGAAAAGCGCAAAGCGCCTTTTATAACCACAGGCCTGGCATGTAAGCCAGGCCTGTTTTTCGTTCGTTCTGCAAGGGAGAGCAGGGAATTTAGTGACTCATGTTACACAGTGGAACATGAGCACATCTAGCCGCCCTCACCTTACCCCCGCTGCGCGCTCCCTTTCCTCTCCCAGTGGGAGAGGAAAGGGGGCTGAGCCGCCGCGAAGCAAGGCTCTGGGGGATAGGTGAGGGCGTAGAAGCTCAAGGCCGGTGGTGCTATTGTTCTTGCCTGAGTGTTGCTGCGTAACGTGAGTTAGTGATTGCGACGGTCGCGGTTGCCGCGGGAACGACTGTCCCGGCGTCCGCCGCGGTTGCCGCCGCGTGAGCGGTTGGGCTTGTCGTGCGCCTGGGCTTCCTCCACCGTCCAGCCTTCCAGCACGGCCTGGCGGGAAAGGCGGATGCGGCCGGTGGGGTCAATGTTTGTGACCATCACGGTGATTTCATCGCCCACGCGCACCACATCTTCCACGCGGCGCACCGGTTCGCTATCCAGTTGGGAAATGTGCACCAGCCCGTCGGTGTTGGGCAAAATTTCCACAAAAGCGCCGAAATCGGTCACCCGCACCACCTTGCCGGTGTAAATGCGCCCGATTTCCGGCGTTTCGGTGAGGGCTTCAATGCGCTCGCGGGCGGCTGCCGCCCCCGGCCCATCGGGAGAGGCAATGTAAACCAGGCCATCTTCCATGATGTCAATTTTGGTGTTGGTTTCCTCTTGCAGGCCGCGGATGGTCTTGCCGCCGGGGCCGATGATGGCGCCGATTTTGTCCACCGGAATGCGCACCACGATCATGTGCGGCGCGTGCGGTTTCAGGTGCGGGCGCGGTTCGGGAATGACTTCCAGCATTTTGCCGAGGATGAACAGGCGGGCTTCCCGCGCCTGCGCGAGGGCCTGCCGCATGATTTCTTTGGTGATGCCCGCGATCTTGATGTCCATTTGCAGGGCGGTAATGCCCTTTTCGGTGCCCGCGACCTTGAAATCCATGTCGCCGAGGTGGTCTTCCATGCCCTGGATGTCGGTCAGCACGCTGTAACGCTCGCCTTCTTTGATGAGGCCCATGGCGATGCCCGCCACCGGGGCTTTGATGGGCACGCCGGTGTCCATCAGGGCCAGGGTGGAGCCGCACACGGAAGCCATGGAGGTGGAGCCGTTGGAGGAAAGCACCTCGGAAACCAGCCGCAGTGTGTAGGGGAATTCCTCTTCCGAGGGGATGACCGGCAGCAGGGCGCGTTCGGCCAGCGCGCCGTGGCCGATTTCACGGCGGGAAGCCCCGCGCATCGGGCGCACTTCGCCCACCGAGAAGGGCGGGAAGTTGTAGTGATGGATGTAGCGCTTGCTTTCGGTGGGGGTCAGGCCGTCAATTTCCTGCGCTTCGCGGGGCGTGCCTAAAGTAGCCAGGGTGAGCACCTGGGTTTCGCCGCGGGTGAACAGGCCGGAGCCGTGGGCGCGGGGGCTGATGTCCACCTCGCACCAGATGGGGCGGATTTCGGTGGTGCCGCGGCCATCGGGGCGGATGCCTTCGTTGAGGATGCGGCTGCGTACAATTTTCTTGAGGACGTTTTCAAAAGCAACTTTGACAGGCAGGGCTTGCGAGGCGTCTTCGCCCGCGAGGGCTTCCAGCACCTCTTTCTTCAGCGCATCCAGGCCGTTGTTAAATTCGGCTTTGGTGTGCGGCGTCGCCAGCAGTTCCTTGATGCGCTCGCCGACCATTTCCTCAATCTGCGCTGCCAGGCTTTCTTCCACCACGAAGGGGGTGTATTCCCGCTTGGGCTTGCCCAGTTCGGCAGCCATCTTTTCCTGAATGTCAATCATGGGCTGCAGCGCCTGATGGCCAAAGGCCAGGGCTTCCACCATCACCTCTTCGGGCACTTCGCTTGCCCCGGCTTCCACCATCAGGATGGCGTCGCGGCTGCCCGCAATACGTAGGTCAAGGTCCGATTTTTCCAGATCCTGAAAGGTAGGGTTGACCACGAATTCGCCCCCGATGCGGCCAATGCGCACTGCGCCCACCGGGCCATGCCAGGGGATGTCGGAAATCATCAGTGCAGCGGAAGCCGCGTTGATGGCGAGGATGTCAATGGGGTTGGATTCATCGGCGGAAATGGAATACAGCACCACCTGGACATCGTTCCGCAGGTCTTTGGGAAAGAGCGGGCGCAGCGGGCGGTCGACCAAGCGGGCGGTGAGGGTGGCTTCCTCGGAAGGGCGGCCTTCGCGGCGGAAGAACGAGCCGGGGATACGCCCACCGGCGTACATGCGCTCTTCGTAGTCCACCCGCAGGGGGAAGAAATCAATACCTTCGCGGGCTTCTTTGCTCATGGTCGCCGCGGCAAACACCATGGTGTCGCCCAGGCGGACGGTGACGGCACCGTTGGCCTGCATCGCCAACTTGCCGGTTTCGATGACGACGGTTTTGTCGCCAACCACGGTTTCGTAACGGTGGTTTTCGGGTTTCATAGGACCTCCATAGGTCGCCCGTCCGGTCAGGGACTGGAATCCGCGGCCAACAGGGTTGGCCGCAGGCTCCAATTCCCAACCGGCGGGCATGCAAAAGGGTTTTTACAAGCAGAGGGAGCCGGGCAAATGGTGGCATCCCCCTGAATCACACAGTAAGCATCGCACACAAAAAACGCGTAGGCGGCGGAAGCGCCTACGCGCGGATGCCTTCCCGCTCACTTGCGGCGAATACCCAGCCGCTCGGTGAGTTCCAGATAGCGGGGGTAATTGGTACGGCGCAGGTAGTTGAGCAAGCGTCGCCGCCGCCCGACCATCTTCAGCAGCCCGCGGCGGGAAGATTCGTCGTGCTTGTGCACTTTAAGGTGCTCAGTGAGTTGCTGGATGCGGGTGGTGAGGATGGCAATCTGCACCTCAGGGGAACCCGTATCCTTTTCATGGCGGTGGAAGGTTTCAATGACCTCGGTTTTGGTGGTTTTATCCAAACTCATGACCATGCATCTCCTTTGTGCAAGTCTCCAGGGCAACAGCCGCGGCCATCACCCGGTCAAGTCAGCGGCGGTGATTATACCACAAAGCGCAACGCCGCGCGGCGGGGGGGCACGCAAAATCGTATCTGTTCAGCCCAGACAAGGAGAAATCACAGATGACGCAGATTGAAAACCACAGAAGACGTAATTACCTACCCAAATCGTAGCGCTGGCAATGCAGGGCGTGTTTTCACACCGCGTTTTCCTTTGGCACCGCTGCCGCTGCGTTGACCCCACCCCCGTCCCCTCCCCGCATGCGGGGAGGGGAGCC
>JALUXH010000118.1 GCA_027019065.1 Anaerolineales bacterium | reverse complement strand
ACTTTCTCGCCATTGCCCACCTTTACACCCGCCTGGCGTGGGCTTCGGTGGTGGTGGTGCCGTTGATCTTCGCGATTTCGCTGTTCTTCTTCCGCAAAGTGTCGCGGGTTTATGAGGAATACCAAAAGCAGGAATCGCGCCTGACGACTGCCTTGCAGGAAAACCTGAGCGGCGTGCGTGTGGTCAAGGCTTTCGCCCGACAGGACTACGAAAAGCAGAAGTTTGAACGCGAAAACCGGCGCAAATACATTCTCGGCACACGGTTGACCTTCATGCACAGCCTGTTTTGGCCGGCTTCCGACCTTTTGATCGGCGCACAGATTTTGGGCGGTCTGATCTACGCCGCACTGCTCGCCATCCACGGCCAGATCACCGTAGGCACGTTCGTGGCCTATACCGGCCTGCTGAGCTGGCTCATCATGCCCATTCGCGGCCTGGGGCGGATGATCGTGCAGGGTTCCACCGGCATGGTTTCCTACGGGCGGCTGGTGGACATTCTGAAGGAAGCGCCCGAGCCGCTGGACGAGGGCGATTTCATCCCCGACGAGCCGCCGCGCGGCGAAATCGTCTACGACCATGTCGGCTTCACCTACGAAGACGACACGGTGCCCGCGCTGGAAGACATCACCTTCCGCTGCGAGCCGGGGCAGGTGGTGGCCTTGCTCGGTTCCACCGGTTCGGGCAAAACCACCCTCGTCAACCTGCTTCCCCGCTTTCACGACTACACCGAGGGGCGCATTTTGCTGGACGGCGTGGCACTGAAGCGTTACCCGCGGGCGTGGCTGCGCCGCCAAATCGGCATTGTGGAACAGGAGCCGTTCCTGTTCAGCCGCACGATTTGGGAAAACATTGCCTACGGCGCGGGGCGGGAAGTCTCGCGCGCGGAAATCGTGGAAGCCGCCAAAGCCGCGGCCATCCATGACGACATTATGGCCTTCCCTGATGGCTACGACACGATGGTCGGCGAACGGGGCGTGATGCTTTCCGGCGGGCAGAAGCAGCGCGTCGCCATTGCCCGCGCCCTGCTCAAAGCCCCCCGCATCCTGATTTTGGACGAAGCCACTGCCAGCGTAGATACCGAAACCGAAGCCGCCATCCGTGCTGCCCTCGCCCGCCTGATGGAAGGCCGCACCACCTTCATCATCGCCCACCGTGTCCAGTCGGTGATGCACGCCGACCTGATCCTGGTGATGGACAAAGGCCGTGTGGTGCAGCAGGGCACCCATGCCGAACTTATGGCGCAGGAAGGCATGTATCGGCAGATTTTTGAAATCCAGACCAGGATTGAGGAGGATCTGGAGAAGGAAATTGAGAGCGCGTTGTAGCGGCGTCAGGCCGTTGCGTCGTCAGGACGCCACACACAGCGCACCGTTCACTGAACACCGTTCACTGAAACACCTGACACTGAACCACCGGAGCACTTCTCATGACCGAAACCACATTTGAAGAGGAAGAATACACCTCGCAAATCACCATGCCCGTGGTGGGGCGCATTTTAGGGCTGTTGCGCCCTTACTGGCTGCGCACCCTGGGTTTTTTGGTCGCCATCGGCATCACCGCGTGGATGGATTCCTATTTCACCTACCTGAACAAGGGCATCATTGACCAGGGCATCGTACGGCATGATGTCCACGCGCTCTATCGTCTGGCGCTGCTGTATGGCATCGTGCAGTTGGGGCAGGCGGTGGCGGTTTTCTTCTTCATCTACCTCGCCGACACCCTCGCCGAGCGCATCAACTACGACCTGCGCCGCCTCACCTTCAACCACTTGCAGGAACTTTCCCTTTCCTACTACGTCCGCCAGTCGGTGGGAAGGCTGATTGCCCGCGTCACCTCCGATTCCCAAAAAGTGGCCGACCTGATCACCTGGGGTTTTGTAGATACCGTCTGGGCGATTTTCAACATTGCCACTGCCACCATTTACATGCTCATCATCAACTGGAAATTGGCGCTCATTGTGTTTGCCATGGTGCCGGTGCTGGTGTATGCAGCGGTTGAATTTCGCAAACGCATTTTGGCCGAATTCCGCCGCGCCCGCCGCATGAACGCCCAAATCACCGGCGCTTACAACGAAACCATCATGGGCGTTCACGTGGTCAAAGCGCTGAACCGCGAAGACCAAAATCTGGACGAATTTCAGGGGCTGACGCGTGGAATGTACGAGGCGTCGTATCGGGCGGCGTGGCTGTCGGCGCTTTTTCTGCCGGCGGTGCAATTTGTGGCCGCATTGGTGCTGGCCGTCATTGTGTGGTACGGCGGCCTGCAAGCCGTGGGTGGGGCGCTCACCGTGGGCGGCATTCAGGCTTTTGTGGCCTATGTCACCATGATGCTGTGGCCGGTGCAAGATCTGGCGCGCGTCTTTTCCGAACTGCAACGCGCCATCGCGGCCGGCGAGCGCATCTTCACTTTGCTGGATACCGAGCCTGAAATCCAAGACCGCCCCGATGCCTTCCCCGCCGAAACCCTGCTCGGCACGATTGAGTTTGACCACGTTTCGTTCTGGTATGAGCCGCGCAAGCCGGTCATCCGCGATTTTTCACTCACGGTCCACGCGGGCGAAACCATCGCCATCGTCGGCCCTACGGGCGGCGGCAAGACCACCCTGGTCAACCTGTTATGCCGCTTCTATGAGCCGCGGGAAGGCGTCATCCGCATCAACGGGCGGGATTACCGCGAATACACGCTGGAAAGCCTGCACCGCCGCCTTGGCATCGTACTCCAGACGCCGCACCTGTTCAGCGGCACGATTCGCGAAAACATCCGCTACGGGCGTTTGGAGGCCAGCGACGAAGAAGTGGAAGAAGCCGCCCGCGTCGCCGGCGCGCACGAGTTCATCATGCGGCTGGAGCGCGGCTACGACACCGAAGTGGGGGAAGGCGGCATCTTGCTTTCCACCGGCCAAAAGCAACTCATCAGCCTGGCGCGGGCGGTGCTGGCGCAGCCCGAAATTTTCGTGATGGACGAGGCCACCTCCAGCGTTGACACCCTCACCGAGGCGCTCATTCAGCGGGGCATGGAAGCCCTGCTGGAAGGCCGCACGAGTTTCATCATTGCCCATCGGCTGAGCACTATCCGCCGCGCCGACCGCATCGTGGTGCTGAAGGATGGGCAAATTGTGGAAATGGGCACCCACGCCGAACTGCTGCGCTTGCGGGGGCACTACTACCGGCTTTACACCCGGCAGTTCAAAGCCGAGCGGGCGCGCGCTTATGGCGGGCTGGGGGCGTTGGCGTAGGGGCGCAGAGAGTAACGCAAAGAACGCAAAGAATGGCAAAGACGCAAAGAGGGGCTTGTGGTATGTAGGGCGGGATGCCTGTCCCGCCCCTGTAGGGGCGAAGCGTGCTTCGC
The DNA here is from genome assembly GCA_027019065.1 of Anaerolineales bacterium. GTDB lineage: Bacteria > Chloroflexota > Anaerolineae > Anaerolineales > DRMV01 > DRMV01. Next base: position 10,689 of record JALUXH010000118.1, on the reverse strand, counting down.
CCTGCCAAAAAAACGGGCGCACCGCCGTGCGCCCCTACGCGGAGGAAGTCGTAGGGGGATGCCTGTCCCGCCTCGCGTAGGGGCGAAGCGTGCTTCGCCCTGCCCCAAAAGCGGCGCTGGAGCGTCGCACGCCAAAAAACGGGCGCACTGCCGTGCGCCCCTACGCGGAGGGAATTGTAGGGCGGGACGCCTGTCCTGCCTCGCGTAGGGGCAAAGCGTGCTTCGCCCATGTTTGGTGCGGCGACACGTTTTACGCCCTCACCCCCGGCCCCTCTCCCTCTGGGAGAGGGGAGCCAAGGCACCGCACTCCAAAACGTAGGGCGGGATGTCATCCCGCCCTACGTTATCCCAATAGGCGCAAGATTTTGTCGGCCAGCATGATGACGGGCGCGCCGATTTCGCCTACATTGCGGGCGGCGGCTTTCAGCCCCTCAATGCTGACGCTGTACCATGCCTTGTCAGGAGATTTTTCTTGAAGTTCCTCCTGAAGCCGTCGCAGATTCTTTTGGGCTTTTTGGGCGGTATCATCGTCCAGATGGGAGAGCATGTCTTCGACTGCGGCGGTGAGTTCTTCCAAAAGCGGGGCCAGGGCGGGATTGAATGGGGTGTTGAAACTGCGCTGGTTTTGCTGATTGACCGTATTCCCGCTTCCTTGCACAATAGAACTGCCAATCACGTCGCCGTAAATGTTGAGTTCTTTTACCATTTCCTTATGCTCCTCGGGTGGGGTGTAGCCGACCAGCAGCATATGCACATCCAAATCTATAGCCTTGCCTTCCCAAACTTCCGTCTTCGTTCGTCTGCCATCCTTTGCTAAAACCAGCAAGTCGTCAAAAGAAACCCGCAGGCCCGGGTAGGCCGTTGGGCGGATGTAGGCTTTGACTACGAAGGCGCTTTCGCCCTCTTTGCCGTCGCGGGTAAAGGTTTTGTGGATGGTCTCAAGGTGGCCGCGGATTTGCGCCAGCAGGTAAACCCGGGTGGTTTCCGGGCCGTCCACGAAAATTTCTACCCGCCGGTTGGGCACGTCGGCGCGCACCAGGGCGCGGTTTTCGCCTTGGCGCAGCACCACGCCCCACCGCCACACCCGCCCGCCGTCAATCCACTCGTGGGTGCGGACGATGAAGCGGGTAATTACGCTTTCGGGCAGTTCGGGGTAGTCGTATTCAAAGCGCAGGGCGTCGGCGGGGAAGTCCAGCCCTTCGGGTTCGTCTTGCGGCATGGCGTTGGGAAGCCACCACGTGCCCGCGCCTTCCGGGTAAGCCAGTTCAAAGCGCTGCATCAGTTCCATAATCAGGCGGCGGTGGGGGCGCGTGTAGGCTTCCGAGGGCAAAATGCGGCGCAGCATGGCTTCGGTCAAGCGCCCGCGGGTGCGCACGCGCACTTCTTCGGCGGTGATGATGCGGTAAACGGCCTCGGTGACCCAGTTGGGGTTGAGGATGCCCGCTTCGCTGAGGGGCTCGTTGTTTTCGTCGCGGAAATCCAGCACCACGCCCAGGTCGTGCATCAGGGCGAGCAGAATTTCCTGGTCTTCGGGGTCTTCGATGCCGTTGGCGGCGCAGATTTCGGCATAGCGGCTGCGGGGGATGATGTTGGCGTGCTGTTTTTCGGCTTCCAGCGCGGCTTTGACGGCCAGGTGGCTGTGAGCAAACAGCACGCGCACATGGGGCAGGGAATCCACCGCGGCGGCGATGGCTTCCCGCAGGTCTTCGATGCCGGTATTATCCTGCGCCGAAGTTTGCACAAAGGCCACGATGTTGGAGAACTCGCGGTGTAGGCGGTTTTGGGGCAAATCCATGCGGTGCTGGTCGGCGTCGGCCTGGTTGGCGGCCACGATGACCGGCGTATCGCCGCCGTAGGCGCGGATGAGGCGCAGCCAGTATTCCACCCGGTTCTGTTCGTAGGTGTTGCGCACGTTGAGCACCAGCAGATAGACCGCCCGGGCGGAGAAGAAAAAGGGATGGGTGGCGTGCATGAACTCCTGCCCGCCAAAATCCCAGATGCGGGCGGTGTGGCCGTCGGGCAGGGGGAGGGTGTGGGTTTCCACGGTGAGGGTGCTCTTGCGTTGGGGGTCATAGGTGCCGTCGGTCAGGCGGTAGGTGAGGGAGGTCTTGCCCACGTTGGGCTGTTGAGGAGGTAGGTTGAGCAGTCCTTGGGAAGATAAACGGTTTGCCGAAGAGTCGTTGAAACACATAGACGCGCGTTTTTTGCCCGGCACCTTTCAAGAGGTGAGTTTTCTTGAAAGAGCGTTAGGGCTTGAGCCCAAGGAGAGTATTTTGGACTTGGGCTGTGGTGCTGGGCGTCACGCCATTGAGTTTGCTCGGCGCGGCTACAAAGTGGTGGGGATTGACATATCCCCGTGGCTTTTGGACGTGGCGCGAGAGCGTGCAGATAAGGCTGGTGTTCAGATCACCTGTGTTCAGGGAAGTGTTGCGAATTTAGAGGAGTTGTTGGGTGAAGGAATCGCTTTTGACGGCGCAATTTCCATTTGTGAGTCGGGTTTCGGTGTGTTGGGAGGTTGGAAAGAAGACTTGGCGTTTCTGAAAGGCGTTAGAGCAGTGCTGAAACCAAAGCGAAGGTTTGTTTTGACCACTTTCAATGGATTAAGGCGGTATCGTCAATGGAGAGAAGGGGATAAGCGGTTTAGTTTTGTGGATGGCATTCAAAAATGGACGACACCCCCTGATTGGGATGGAGTACCGTTGAGAGAAGAAGAGCGGATGTATATTCCTTCGGAAATGCGGATGTTGTTTGAGATGGCTGGTTTTAAGGATGTCAGAATCTATGGCTGCGCCCCCGGTAGATTTGAAGGCCAACCGTTAGGCATAGATGATATAGAGATGATGGTAGTGGGCACAGCATAGCCAAGGCCAGCCCAACCCCGCGTGCAGCGGACACGGCTACGCCGTGGGGCAACGTTGGCGGTTTGTAAGCAAAGAAACGTCGCCAACAGTGCTTTTGGGTAAACACGCCGTGCCGCTGACGCCATCGTTAGGCTGGCCGACCACCAGCAGCCGCGCCTCGCCCAAGGCCCGCCCCTCGCCCTGCCAGAGGGCACGGTAGAAATCCAGAATGGCCTGGGCGTCAGCGCCCCACAAAGGGTCTCCCAGCAGTTGCCGCGGCAGGCCCAAAGTCAGTGGGTTGCCATGGGGCCACATCCACTGTAACTCCCGCAAGTGCGCAATTTCTTTTGGTAATGTTGTCAGTTCGTTATATGAAATATCGAGAGTTTGCAATTTTTGCAAATCCCCGATTTCCTTAGGTAGTATTGTCAGTCTGTTTTCGGCAAGGTCAAGGGACTGCAAGGCTTGCAATTGTCCGATTTTCTCAGGTAATGCTGTTAACTGATTGTGCGCGAGGTCAAGGGACTGCAAAGCCTGCAACTGCACGATTTCCGCAGGCAGCGCCGTCAACTCGTTGCCTGCGAGGTCAAGGGATTGCAATGCCTGCAACTGCACGATTTCGGGGGGCAGTGCGGTCAGCCCCAATTCGGATAGGTCAACTTCGGTAGCGCCGCTGGCGGCGGCCTCGGCAATGCGTTGTTGGGCAAATTCGTATGGGTTCATGGCGACCTCGGCTGTGACTACTTGACTATCTGACGATCTGACTACCCGACGATCTCCCACCCCCGCTGCTCCGCAACCGCCCGCAGCGCGTCGTCGGGGTGCACAGCCACGGGGTGGGCCACGGCTTCCAGCAGCGCCAGGTCGGTGATGGAATCGGCGTAGGCCCAGCTGTCCGTCAGGTCAGTGGAGAGGTTGTGGGCGCGCAGGTAAGCCTTTGCCTGCACCAGTTTCTGCTCGTTGAGCACCGGCGGGGGAATCACCCGCCCGGTGTAGCGGCCCTCCACAATTTCGAAGCGGGTGCCTACCGCGTGGGGCACGCCCAGATGGCGGGCAATCGCGGCCACCAGCGGCAGGGGCGCGGCGGAAACCAGCACGACGGTGTCGCCACGCTGCAAATGCTCCTCCAGGCGGGCGCGCACGGCTTCCCGCCAGGTGCCTTCCAGATACTGCTGCGCCACCCAGTCGCCAATGGCGGCTGCCGAGGCCTCGCTTTCCCCCCGCAGATACCACCCCAGGTCGGCCGACCAGCGGTAACGAAAAGGCTGCTCGCCCAGCAGCCCCGCTTTCCGCAGGAAGAAAAGGGGATAGTGCACCGCCAGGTAAGCCCGGTGGGTGCCTTTTTTCTGCCCGCGGGTCTTGAAATAGGCCATCAGTCCGCCCCACACGTGCGCGGGCGTGAGGGTGCCGTCAATGTCAAAAAAAGCCAGAGCCATACGCATCACCTTTGGGCGGGAGGCGCCTTGCGGAATGCTCCTGCGCCTGTTACAAGGAATTTATGCCGCGGCCTGAGGTTTGGGAAAGGCCACGTTGCTTCCAGTTTAGCACAAAAAGTCCGCTTTTGCGGCGCAAAAAGTGTTATACTTTAATCGCTCCTTAAGATGCCGCACAGTTTTCGGGAGGCGTGCAATGGCCGGAGACCCTGAAACCATTGCCGCGACGGTGCTGGAAGAGTCGGTGCTGGTGGACAAGCAGGGCATCGTTGCCCTGTACGACGCAGTCCGCAAGATGATGGGGTTGGGCCTGGGCGGTTTGCTCTATCGCGCCGGCAAAACCGGGGGGCGGCAGGGCGCCCGTTTGCTGGCGGAGCGGCTTCATTTGAGCGGCGATGCATTGGTGGAAGGGCTGCTGGTCGCTTTCAACACTTCCCGCTGGGGAGAAGCCGCGCTGCAGCGCGAAGGTGAACCGTGGATGCTGACCGTGCGCGATTCGGTGCTGGCCACCAACCTGGAAAGCAAGAAGCCCGTTTGCCATCCCATTGCGGGCTATTGGGCCGGCTTTTTGGAAACCGCTCTGGAACGGCCGGTGGAAGTGCGCGAGATCCGGTGCGCGGCCACGGGTGCGGAAGCCTGCGAGTTCGAAATCGTGTTCAAGTAGGGTAACTCGCCGCAGCGGGAAGCGCCGGCGGATTTCGCCGAAAATATCCCCTGGCCGTTGGAGCACACGCAAAACGTGCTTGCAGGCAGGGGTGTGCTGCCTGTGCCTTGGCTGTCCGGTGCGGCCGGGCTGAGCCGCGACAAATCCATATCATCGCAATTTTCAGAGGCCCCATGGTATTTGCCTTCCGGTTTTCTTTGTACGCCTGGTTGCTGCTGGGCAATGGCGTGGCGGCGGTTGTGATCGCCTTTTTGGCTTATCGGCGGCGCGGCAAACAGACCGCGCGCTGGCTGTTTGGGCTTTCGCTGGCCGTCGCGTGGTGGTCGTTTGCCAATGGCCTGTACGTCGCGGGGGATAATTTTGCCACCCAATACTTCTTCAGCCGCATCAAGTATTTCGGCACAATGGTGGTGCCGCCTTTCTGGTTTCTGCTGGCTTATGCCCATACCCACTTTCCGGACAGGATGAGCCTTCGCAAACAGGCGCTGGTTGTGGCTTCCACGGTGGCTTTCCTGCCGCTGGTGCTGCTGGACCCGCGATGGCACACCTGGTGGCCGCAGCAGACCACCAGCCGCCTGCCCAGCGGCCTGCTGGTGACACATGCCACGCATTCGGTGTTCTATACCGTGTATGCAGCGCTGGTGTTTTTCTGGGTGCTGGCGGGCTTGTGGCTTTACATTCGGCACTACATTGATTTCCCTGCGCAGCGCGCCCAACTGGCGTGGCTGATTCTGGCCGGGCTTTTCCCCCTTATTGCCAACGTGCTGACCCAACTGGGGCTTTCACCTCTGCCGTGGGGGCTGGATCCTTTCGTGTTTACCCTCTCGCTGGCGTTCCTGGCCGTGGCTATTTTGCGGGAACATTTTCTGGATACGCTGCCCATTGCCCACCGGTTCATCATTCGGCAACTGCCGCAAGGCATCATTGTGGTGGATGCTGCCCGGCGGGTGGTAGATATCAACCCGGCTGCTCTGGCTTTGTGCCCGCACGCCCCCACGCGGCCTCAAGGCAAGCCTTTAGAAGAAGTGGTAAGTGATGAAACTTTGCGCACGCAATTGCTGTTTGCGCTTTACCAGGGGCATAACACGACGATGGAAATCACGCTGCCTTCCCAGGGGCGCACGTTCCACGTGCAGGTCGCGGCCATTCGCGCCCAAGAGGAAGAGATGGGGCAAATTATTACGCTGGAAGACATCACCCAGCGCAAACGGCTGGAAGAAGAACTGGCCAAGGCCCGCGACATGGCCATTGTGGCCAGCGCGCTGAAAAGCCGCTTGCTTGCCAGTGCCACGCGCGATATCCGCCGCCCGGCGGGCATGGTCATCGGCTATCTGGAATCCCTGCTTCACGGCACCTACGGCCCGCTGAGCGGCGCTCAAAAACAGGTGTTGGCGCAGGCGCTGGAACAGGGCAACCAGATGCTGGGCTTCCTGAACAACCTGATGGATTATGCCGAACTGGAAAGCGGGGCGCTGATGCTGCAGCGGGAATCTTTTGCCCCGCAGGCTTTGCTGGAAAACGTGCGGCCGTGGGTAGATGCCGTGGCGGCGGCAAAAGGGCTGCGAACCGTATGGGAAATCGACCCCGACCTGCCGGGGCCGTTGCAGGGCGACCCGGCGTGGCTGACCCGCGTGCTGACCAACCTGCTGAACAACGCGGTGGCTTACACCTCCCGCGGCAGCATTCGCACCCGCCTGTACCGCCTGGATGACGACCATTGGGCGCTGGAAGTGCAGGACACCGGAGCGGGCATCAGTTCCCAGCGGCAGAAGCACCTTTTCGACCTGCAACACGCCGGCGGGCTGGGGCTGATTGTCGCGCGCGGCGTGGTAGAGCGCATGGGTGGCCGGCTGCAGTTCACCAGTGCAGTGGGGGAAGGCAGCACCTTCACCGTTGTACTGCCGTTGGAGCCGCAGGGGGAAGCCTTCTCTGAAAAATCCCCTGAAACAGCCATAGCCTAAATCGCGGGTCAGGGTTCTCCACGGGCGCATCCCTGCCGGGCGGCCCGGCGGCGGAGGCGGCTTCCTGCCCGCGGGAGCAGGGGGCCGGCCTCACGCGCGGCTTTTGATTGCCATTTCTTTCGGGGGTGTATCGGTGCGTAACTGTTCAGCCGTGGAAAAACAGGCCGCGGATGGCGCGGAATTTAAGCCGCCAAGAAACGGAAGGGAGCGTTGGGCTTTTCAGCGTTTTTTGGTAATTACCTACGTGGTGGCAGAGCGCCTCTGGCGGCAGTTTTTCTTTGGAGTGCGGCGACGAGTCGCCGCTTTCCAAAGCGGTGCCCAGGCACCGCACTCCAAAAAGCGCTTGCAAAGGGAAATATTCTCCGTGTTCTCTGTGTGAGCATTTACAGGCACAGGGCCATCCGCAGTGCTTCGGGGTAGGTCATTACGTTTTTTGCCCAATCAGCCCCAATCTGTGCTCATCCGTGAAATCTGGGGATGTTTTTTCTGTGCAACCTGCGCAATCTGCGGTTTCTTTCTGCTGAGGCTGAGCAGATACTTGGGGGTAAGAATTGCTTGGCCGGGCGCATCTAAAGGGTGTCGGTTCGCCATTTGCCAAGCAAAGGAGTTGGAAAAATGAACGCAGTTGCAGCCATTGTTGCCGGAATTGTTGGAACGATTGTGATGACGCTCGTGATGGTCATGGCGCCCAAAATGGGCATGCCCAAAATGGACATTGTGGGCATGTTGGGCAGCATGTTCGGGGCGCCGCCCAACCGGGCATTGGGCATGGCCATGCACTTCATGATGGGCATTGTTTTTGCCCTCATCTATGCCGCTTTCTGGGCTTACGGCATCGGTGCGGCCACCTGGCCTATCGGCCTGCTGTTTGGCGCCGTGCACTGGCTGATTGCCGGGGCCATGATGGCCGGTATGCCCATGATGCACAAAGGCATCCAGTCCGGGAAGGTGCCGGCCCCCGGCGCTTACATGACGCACAACGGCGGCATGAAGGCCTTCATGGGCGGGCTGGTAGGGCATATGGTGTTTGGCTTCGTGGTTGCTCTGGTCTACGCCGCCTTCTGATTCTCCTCCCCTTGTTCCCCGTGCCGTGAAACGGTTGGCCGGTTTCGCGGCACGGTTTTATTTTCCCCTTTGGAGGCCGGTAGCATGTGCTCTCAAAGCAAGGCGCTGGGGCTTTTGTCCCCCCTGTTTCTGCTGGCGCTTGCCGCGTGCGGCTTATCCGGCCAAACGGCAACCCCGGCTGCAGGTGGGAAAGCAGCCGCTGCCGGGGCCGCCGCCGCCCCCGAGGCGCAAACGCCCCGCACCGGCAAGGCCGAGCGCCCGCCTGCCGGGGCCGAGGCCGAATTCCGCACGGACTTTTCCAAGCACAGCGTGCCGTTTTCCGAAATTCTCTCCGGCGGGCCGCCCAAAGACGGCATTCCGGCGCTGGAAAACCCCGCTTTCGTCGGTGTTGCCGAAGCCGATGGCTGGCTGAAGCCCGAGGAGCCGGTCATCCTTTTCGGCATCGGCAACGATGTGCGGGCTTACCCCATCCAGATTCTCGTCTGGCACGAAATCGTCAACGATGTGGTCCACGGCAAGCCGGTGCTGGTTTCCTTTTGCCCCCTGTGCAACACCGCTATCGCCTTTGAGCGCACTGTGAACGGGCAGGTGCTGGATTTCGGCACCACCGGGCGCTTGCGTTACAGCAATTTGGTGATGTACGACCGCCAGACGGAAACCTGGTGGCAGCAGGCCACCGGCGAGGCCATCGTGGGCGAACTGACCGGCACGCACCTCAGGTTTTTGCCCGCGGCCATCGTTTCGTGGGAAGCCTTCAAAACCGAATACCCCCACGGCAAGGTGCTTTCCCGCGAGACCGGCTATTCCCGCCCCTATGGCCGCAACCCTTACACCGGCTACGACGACATCGGCCAGAGGCCGTTTCTTTACACCGGCCCGGCCACGCCCGATAAACTCCCGCCGATGGCGCGGGTGCTCGCCCTGGAAATCGGCAACGAGGCCGTCGCCTACCCCTATACCGTGTTGCAGGAAGTTCACGTGGTCAACGACACCGTGGGCGGCGAGCCGGTGGCGGTCTTCTGGCAGCCCGGCGCGGCTTCCCCGCTGGATGCTTCCACGGTGGCCGGCGGGCGCGATGTGGGCATGGCAGCGGCCTTTTCCCGCCGCCTGAACGGGCAGGTGCTGGATTTCGGCTTCCGCCATGGGAAAATTGTGGACACAGAAACCGGCAGCGCCTGGGATGTGTTCGGCAGAGCCGTGGGCGGGCCGCTGGCAGGCCGGGCGCTGAAGCCGGTGGCGGCTGTCAATCATTTCTGGTTTTCCTGGGCGGCGTTCAAGCCTGAAACGCGGGTTTATCGTCCCGGAGGAGACTGAGCCGTATGTCAAAAGGAGCGTCGGCAATGATCCTGACCTTAACCCCCGAACACCAGGCGCAACTCAACGCCCTCCGCCAACTGGTGGATGAAGGGCGTTATGACGAGGCGCGGGAGCAGGCCGAAGGGCTGCTGGCCCAGACGCAGGAAACAGCCCTCAAGGTTGCCCTTTGCCGCCTGTTGGCCGAAGTGGAGACGGACCGCGGCAAACTGCGGGAAGCCCTGGGCCACCTGACGAAAGCCCTGGGCGCGCTGGACACCGAGGACGATCCCTCTGCACGCGCCGAGGTGTACATTGCGCTGGGGTTGACCTATGTGGCGTTACATCTGCTCCCCATGGCCGGGTGGCATTTTGCGGAGGCTTTGCGGCTCTATCGCGCGCTGCGGGACGGCCGAGGTATGGCCGTGGCCCTCAACCGCCTGGGCGTGGTGGCCCTGATGGAAAAGAACTTTACGGACGCCCGCCAGCGCTTTGGCGAGAGCCTGCGGCTGAGCGAGGCGCTGGATGACGCCCACCTGATGGCCGGGGCGTATGTCAACCTGGGCGAGGTGGCGCGGCTTCAGGGCGACCTGGACGAGGCCCGCGCCTGCTACCAGAAGGCCGGAGAACTGTTTGCCGCGCTCCGGCTGCAGCGGGGGGTGATCATTGTGGAAAACAACCTGGGGCATGTGGCCGTGGCCGCCGGCGACCTGGCAACCGCCCGGCGCCATTACCGCCGCGCCGCCGACCTGGGGCTGGCAGTGAACGCCGTGCCGCACATGCTCGACACCCTGGCCGGTCTGGCCCTGACCCTGATCCAGCAGGGCAGGCACCAGGAAGCCGCGCCGCTGCTGGCTTATGTCTTTCATCATCCTCTGTTGCTGGACGAAACGCGCGACCTGCTGGAGTCGCGGCTGGATGCTTTGGGCGGGATTCAGGCCGCGCCCGCCCATGCCCTCCGGGAAGAAGCGGCCGCTTTGCTGCAACGCACCTGTGGGCTGGTTTTCGGGCATGCTCGGGCGTGAGCCGACGTCTCACGAGAAACCGCCCCCTCTCCTCCAAAAACAGACAACGCCCCCGGTCAGGCGACAGCCACCGCCTCACCGAGGGCGTTTTGCGTTTGGCCCTCTTGCGCGCTACGCGCTGGGGTCTTCTTCTTCCTGCAGTGCCCGCAATGCCCGCAGCAGCGCTTCAAATTCCTCGCGGCAGTCGCGGCACACGGCCAGGTGTTGGGCCACCAGAGGCATGGCTTCTTCTGCCGGCTGCCCTAACAATTTCATCTCCGCGAAGCGGTCCAGTTCTTGCAAACATTCGTCGCAGGTGATTTCCTCGGGCAGGGTGTTGGCCACTTTGGTGAGGATTTGCCCCATCAGTTGGGGGCCCAGAAGGCGCTTGTGGGGGTTCCTGGCGTTCATCACGGGTTCCTTGAGGGG
>JALUXH010000117.1 GCA_027019065.1 Anaerolineales bacterium | reverse complement strand
GTAAGAAGTGCGGAAAAACGATGACATGGCGAACTCCTTCTTCACTCTATAAATTACAGATGGGCATCCCTCAAGACGCCTTCTGCTGCGGCGAGGGCAAAAGCGGCACCTCATCCCGCTCAATGACACAAACATTTTTCTGCTAAAAAGATTCCATTCCCCCGTCAGAGGGGAAAAAACACCTGCCACACCCTTTTACGGGTGTGGCAGGAAATTCCACGGATTGACCTTGCCGTACTTTTCATGGCGCAGTTCAAAGTGCAGGTGGGGGCCGGTGGAATGCCCCGTGCTGCCAATGGCGCCAATCATGTCGCCCTGGGCAACGCCCTGCCCGCACTGCACCAGAATGCGGCTCAAATGCGCATAGAGCGACTGCCAGCCGTTGCCGTGGTCAATGACCACCACATTGCCGTAGCCCCAGTTGTTCCAGCCGGCATAGACCACCACGCCGCTGTCCACGGCATAGACCGGATAGCCCAGTTTTCCGGCGATGTCAATGCCGTAATGGTTGATGGCGGGCGAATAGTCGTAGCCTGAAAGGTAGTGCAAGGTGGTCGGCCAGATGAAGGTGCCGCTGCCGACCGGGCCGGTGTAAACCTTGCCGCAGAAACCGGGGCCCAAAATTTTGGCCACGGCGGGGTTGCTGCGCGGAATCTGCGGCGCGCTCCAGCTCACAAAAGCGCGCCGCCCGCCGGGCACCACCAGCCACGTGCCGGGGGCAATGTTGGGGTGTTCGGGGTCGGTATCGGGCGGCAGATGGTTCGCGGGGTAATCAATAATGGCTTTCGGCTTAACGCCAAAAAATTTTGCCACCACGCGCAGGTTATCGCCCGCGTGCCACTGATAATAGGTGCCGTCCACCGGCAGGATGTTGAGCACCTGCCCCGGACGCAGCCGGTGCGGGTCGTCGGCCAAAACGCTGTAATTGCCCCACAGGATGGTTTCCGGTTTCAGGCCAAACTTTTCGGCGATGCCAAAAACCGTATCGCCGCGCTGCACCTTATACTGGATCACTTCTTCCCGAGGGCGGGAAGGCACATCGGTATGGAGCACCACCGCGCGCCGCACCGTACGGGCTTCGGCTGCGGCGAGGTAAGGCGGCATCGCCGCCCCCTCCGCAGGCGCCGCAAAGGTCGGCAAAGGCGTCGGAGCCGCGGCAAGCACGGTTTCCCCCGCCGAAGATGCCAGCAAACGCGGCAAACGGCTGCGCTGCAACAGCCATATGGCAGCACCCATCAGCAGGAAGACCGCCACGTGCCCTCCCAGTCGGCTCACAAACTCCAGCACCCCCCACGCCGCCAGTTGTTCCCGCCACGCCAGGCGCGGCCGCGTTGAAGATTTACGTAAGTCTCGCATCTATTCTCATTCTATCATAATTTTCCCTTAAGGGTCAACATTTTGTAACTGTTCAGCCCACCTGCGATGCAAACGCCGAGGCGCAGAGGAGACCCCAAGGCTGCAACAGCGTAACGCCAAGCGCAAAAGGGACAAAGACGCAAAGTAAACTTCTGGGGTAACTGCTCAGCCCTGGCAGGGAATCCACAGATTTCACAGATGGGCACAGAATTGCTCTTTGCGCCATTTGCCGTAATTACCTACGTGGTGGCACAACGCCTCTGGCGGCAGTTTTTCTTTGGAGTGCGGCGACGAGTCGCCGCTTTCCAAAGCGGTGCCAAGGCACCGCACTCCAAAAAGCGCTTGCAAAGGGAAATATTCTCCATGTCCTCTGGGTGAGCATTTACGGGCACGGGGCCATCCGCAATGCTTCGGGGTAGGTAATTACCATTTGCCTTCCTTTGCGTCTTTGCGTTAACCTCTTTTTATGCTTCTGGGTGCGCATCGCGGGCAGGCTGAACAGTGACTTTCTGGGTTTGCTGCTTTAGAACGATTTGCCCCGCGCCGGCGCGCCAACCCTTGACATCTGCGCCGGTTGCGCGTATAACTTGCGCCAACAACCCCGCATCCCCAAAGGCTGCGACGAGGACGAGTAAGCGCCGAAACGGCAGCACAGAGAGCCGGACAAGGTGAGAGCCGGCCTGCACGCCGACGCCGAATGGGCCTCTGAGCCGCCGGGGCGAACCCGCATGGCAATAGCCCCGGCCGGAGTTGCCACCGTTATCAAGGCAAAGGGTATAAGCAGCGCCCCAGGCGCTCGCCGTACCCGAAACGAGTGAGGCTGGCCTGCCAGTGATTTCCGACGTGTTCCCGTCGCTTCACGGCGGGTTTTTTTGTTTAACGGCGCGCCGGCCTAACCGGGGTGGCACCGCGGACGTCTCCCACGCGTTCGTCCCCAGACGGGACGGGCGCGTTTTTGGTTAAGCGTGCCGTGATGCCCGATGCCATGTGCCGTGATGCCCGGGGCCCTGATGCCCGGTGCCCTGATGCCCTGATGCCCGGTGTTCCGGTGCTCCGGTTCCACGAGGTGCCGAATTGGCGCTTCATCATCTCAAACTCTCAATGGAGGTGTCTCATGTCCGACCAGCATCGTTTTCTGCTTTCCGAAGCCGACCTGCCCA
>JALUXH010000116.1 GCA_027019065.1 Anaerolineales bacterium | reverse complement strand
CATCGCGTTTTTCGAACTTCACGGCCGAAAAAGCGGTCATCGGCTGGGTGCCAAGTTGCGTATGCAGGTCGGCGCGCCCGATATGCCAGTTCAAGCCGGGGAGTTGTGCGCAAACCTGAGCCACTGCAAAAGCTGTATCGCCTTCCGTACGAACGCTCCACTCGAGGAGTTCCATACCCAGGCCAGCAGCCCGTGTTCGCACATCGGCTTCCTCGGCTGGCGGCGTGTGCGGCACTTCAACCAAGACCTGATTGCGGCTACTTGAAGCAGGACTTTGCTTTACGGCAGGTGCTCCCGTAGGTGTGGGCGGCGCAGCGGGCAATCCCGCTTCCACAGTCTGTCCGGCGCAAGCAGAGATCAAGAGGCCCAATGCAAACAAAGCAAAAGCAATCTTTGAGATAGAGCGATTCAACATATTGTCCCTCCCAAACGAGCACTCCTAACCATGCTCCACATGCGAACAAAAAAGAACCGCCTTTCTTATTTTACTCCCTTGCACAACCCAACGATAGCAACCAGCCGCCAAAGAGATCGTGTACAATAACACCCGTTTCAGCCGAAATTGCCACCCGCCATTCGCAATTCATAACTCGCTATTATGCTCCCTTCCCTCCTCTGGTACCTCACCCTCACCCTCACCGGCTGGCTGGCCTTCCCGCTGGCCTACCGGCTGCTGCCTGCGCTGCACGACCGCGGCTACGCCCTCAGCCGCGCCCTCGGCCTGCTGCTGTGGGGCTACATCTTCTGGCTGATGGCCTCGTTGGGGCTGACGCGCAACACCTCCAGCGGCATCCTGACCGCTGTGGCGGTGATGGCTTCCCTCAGCGTTGCCACAGGCTGGAAACGCCGCCACGCCATCAAGGGTTGGCTATACGAAAACCGCGGCTACGTGCTGACCGCCGAGGCCGCTTTCCTGCTGGCCTTTGCCGCCGCGGTGATCGTGCGCGGCTTCATCCCCGAAGCCATCGGCACCGAAAAGCCGATGGAACTGGCGTTCATCAACGCCATCCTGCGCTCGCCCACCTTCCCGCCCCACGACCCCTGGCTTTCGGGCTACGCGATTTCCTATTACTACTTCGGCTATGTGCTCGTGGGCATGTTGGCAAAGGTGCTCGCCGTGCCCGGCACGGTGGCCTTCAACCTCGGCCTGAGCACGGTTTTCGCCCTCACCATTGTGGGCGCTTTCGGCATTGCCTACACCCTCATCAAACCACGGCAGGCGTGGGCTGCCCTGCTGGCGCCGCTTTTCGTCGCCCTGACCGGCAACTGGGAAGGCGCGCTGGAAGTGCTCCACAGCCGCGGCCTGCTTTCGCCCGCCTTCTGGAAGTGGCTGGACATCAAAGACCTGGCCGCCGCGCCCCAAGCGCCTTTCACCTGGACGCCGCAGCGGTTCTGGTGGTGGTGGCGGGCTTCCCGCGTGGTCAGCGACCACAACCTGCGGGGCGCATTCCAGGAAGTCATTGACGAATTCCCGTTCTTTTCCTACCTCCTCGGCGACCTGCACCCCCATGTGCTCGCTTACCCCTTTGCGCTGTTAGCCATTGGGCTGGCGCTCAACCTCTATTTGGGCGGCAGCCGCCGCTTCTCCCCTCTCCCAGTGGGAGAGGGGAGAAAGCCGCCGTCAGGCGGCTTGAGGGGTGAGGGCGTTGAGGGCGTTCCCCAAAAACCAGCAGCCGTTGCGACGCCCTCCGCAGACGCCCCCCTCTGGCCGTGGCTGCGCCTTTCGTGGCCTTCCCTGGCTCTCGCCGCCGTGGCCCTCGGCGGGATGGCCTTCCTCAACACCTGGGATTTCCCCATCTACGTCGGCCTGTTCGCGGCGGCCTATGCCGTGCGGCAGGCGCGCTGGGAAGGCTGGCGCGCCCAAATTGCCTCCTTCCTGGGCCTGGGGCTGCTGTTAGGCGTTGCCGGGGCGGTGCTCTATCTGCCTTTCTACATCGGCTTTTCCTCGCAGGCAGGCGGCATCGTGCCCAACCTCATCAATCCCACCCGCGGGGCGCAGCTGTGGGTCATGTTCGGGCCGCTGCTGGTGCCGCTTTTCCTGTGGCTGGGGCTGGAAATCCACCATCGCGGGCAGGCAGCCCGCCGCGAGGCCCTGCGGATGACCGGCTGGGCATTGGCCTTCGCCCTGGCGCTGTTTGCCGGGGCGTGGCTGTTGGGCTGGCTGATTACCCACATCCCGCCGCTTTCGCCCCGCCTGGCACAGGCCGGGCCGGCTTTCTTAGGCATCACCGGCGCGGCTTCGTGGCGGGAACTCTCGGCAGCGGCCTTCCGGCGGCATTTCGGCAGCCCGTGGGGCACGCTCACGCTGGTGACGCTGCTGGGGCTGGCGGCTTCCCTACTGGTGGGGCGCGTTGCCCCTGCGCCGCGGCGGTGGGAAGGCGGTTTCCCCCTGCTGCTGGTGATTTTCGGGGCGCTGCTGGTGCTTGCCCCCGACTTCTTCTACCTGCGCGACCAGTTCGGCACGCGCATGAACACGGTGTTCAAGTTCTACTACCAGGGCTGGCTGCTGTGGGGGCTGGCGGCGGCTTACGGGGTGGCGTGGCTGGCGCGGCAGCGGGCTTCCTGGCAGCCCTTTGCCCAGGCGGTGTGGGTCGCGGCGCTGCTCGCCGGGCTGGTTTACCCCGTGCTGGCGCTGCCTAACCGCACCAACCATTTCAAAACCTCCTGGGGCTGGACGCTGAACGCGGGCATCCACATTGCCCGCCAGCAGCCCGACGAGTGGGCGGCCATGCAGGCCCTGTGGCAGGCCCCCTTAGGCACGGTGGCCGAGGCCGTGGGCGGAAGTTACACCCAATATGCCCGCATCAGCACCTACAGCGGGCAGGCGGCGGTGCTGGGCTGGCCCGGGCACGAAAGCCAGTGGCGCGGCGGCGGGGCGCTGTTTGCCGGGCGGCAGGAAGACATCAGCACCCTTTACACCACCTCTTCGTGGGAAACCGCCCGCCAGATTATCGCCAAATACGGCATCCGCTATATCGTGGTTGGCGCATTGGAACGCAACACCTACGCCGTGCGGGAAGACAAATTCCAGCGCCATTTGCCCGTGATTTTCCGGCAAGGCGCGGTTACAATTTATGCCGTGCCCACCCAGGGACATTAGAAACCACAGATTCCACAGATTTCACAGATTTCACAGGAAAAAATCTGCGCCTATCTGCGTAATCTGCGGTTTTCTCATTGCCACCTTCTTGCAGAGAGCCGCATGTCATCCAAATACCATTTCACTACCGAACACTTGCTGTATGCCGCTGCCATGGGGCTGGCGTTAGTCGTGCGGCTGTGGGGGCTGGGGCGCGCGCCGCTGGGCGAAAACGAAGCAGTCCTCGCGCTGGCGGCGCTGAAGGTAGCCGCCCGCCACGCCACGCCGTTAGGCCCTGCTCCCCTGCTGACCGGCCTCACCGGCCTGGCCTTCTTTTTGCTGGGCAGCACCGACGCGGTGGCGCGGCTGGTGCCCGCCCTGCTGGGCAGCCTGCTGCCCCTGCTGGCGTGGCCGCTGCGCCGCGGCCTGGGGCGCAAAGCGGCCCTGCTGCTGGCCTTTGCCCTCGCCCTTGACCCCGGGCTGGTCGCCCTCTCGCGCCTTGCCGACAGCCCCGTACCCGCCGTGCTCGCCCTGAGCGCCGCCGTGCTCGCCGCCGCCCGCGCCCGCTGGGATTGGGCGTTGCCGCTGGGCCTTCTGGGGCTGCTCCTCGGCCCGACGTTTTGGTTCGGCGCGCTGGCCCTGCTGCTCGCCGCGGCGCTCTATCGCGTCTTCGGCTTCCCGCTTGCCATCGCCCTGCCTCCCCATCGGCTGCGGCAGGGCCTGCGGAACGCCGTGGCCGTTGCGGTGCTCGGCAGCACCCTCGCCTTTTGGACGCCCGAAGGACTGGGCGCCTGGTTCAACGGCCTGAGCGCCTTTGCGCACACCCTCGTGCCCCTCAACCCGGTGCCCCTCCGCCTGCTGGCCGTGGCTTTGCTGGCCTATGCCCCCCTCGCCACCGGCGCGGCCATCGGGGGGGCGGCCCTGCTGCGCCACCGGCGGGAACCCGCTGTGGCTTTTGCCCTTGCCGCGGCCCTCGGCGCGCTGGTGCTCACCATGCTTTACCCCGGCCGCAGCGTGGCGGTGCTGGCCTGGGCGCTGGTGCCGCTGTGGGTGGCCGGCGCGTGGGCGCTGATGCAACTGCCTTTCGGCAGCCCGGCCGACACCGGCTGGCAGGCCGCCCTTACGCTGGCTCTGCTGACCTTCGCCTGGCTGAGCCTGCTGGCCTGGAGCCGCGCCCCAGCGGGAAGCCGTCAGGCCGCCCTGCAACTGGGGCTGGTCATCGTGAGCCTGCTGCTCGTGCCGCTGCTGACCGCGCTGCTGGCTTTTTCGCACCCTCGGGGGCCGCTTGCCTGGCGCGAAAGCCTCCTCGGCCCGGCCTGGGGGCTGGTAGCGGCAGGTGCACTGCTCACCCTGAGCGCCTTCAGCCACGCCGCTTACGGCCCGCCCGCCTCTGAATTGTGGGCTGCCGCCCCCACAGCGCCGCAAATTCGCCTGCTGGAAAGCACCCTTGCCGACCTCGGTCAGCAGGTTCACGGCCTTCCCAACACGCCGGAAATCGCCGTCGTCGCGCCGCGGGAAAGCCCTGCCACCCTGCGCTGGCTGCTACGGCACGATCCCAACGCCCGCTTCGTCAACGCCCTGCCGCCCGACGCCCGGCCGGAAGCCATCATCGCCTTCCCCAACTGGAAACCTGCCCAGGCCAATGCCTATCGCGGCCAGGATTTCCCCCTGGCCCTCACCCCGCCGCTGCTCCCTGCCGCCACAGCGCAGGAAACCGTTCAGTGGCTGGCCTTCCGCCCGCCGCGTCCTGTGGGCATCACCGTGATCCTGTGGGTGCGCGCCGACCTTTTCCCCGCCGCCCCCGCCTCACATCCGGAGACCCCATGAACCTGCCTCTACGCATCGCCATTGACGGCCCGGCCGCTTCGGGCAAATCCACCTTAGCCGAGCGCCTTGCCAAAGCCCTCGGCTACCTCTACTTTGATACCGGCGTGATGTACCGCGCCGTGACCTGGGCAGCGCTGCAACGCGGCTATGCCGTGGAAGACGCCGACAAACTGACCGAACTTGCCGCCAACCTGGATATTGACGTCCGCCCGCCCAGCACAGACGACGGGCGCAAATACGACGTCCTCGTCAACGGGGAAGACGTCACCTGGGCCATCCGCACGCCGGAAGTGGACGCCAACGTCTCCATTGTGGCCGCGCACCCCGGCGTGCGGGCCGCCCTGACCGACAAGCAGCGTGCCATTGGCCGCCGTGGCAAGGTGGTGATGGTCGGGCGCGACATCGGCACGGTGGTGATGCCCGACGCCGAACTGAAGATCTACCTGGACGCCTCGCCCGAGGAACGCGCCCGCCGCCGCTATCAGGAACGCCTGGCCCGCGGCGAGCAGGCCGATTATGCGCAAATTCTGGCAGCCGTGCGCGCCCGCGACCGATTAGACAAAGGCCGCGAAGTCGCCCCCCTGCGCGCCGCCGACGATGCCGTCATCCTCAATTCCGATGGGTTGAGCATCGGAGAGGTTTTTGAAGAGGCATTGCGGCTGGTGAAAGCGATGGATTGCTGAAAGGGAACCACAGAAAACACAGAGCGTTACAGAAAACACAGAAGGCACAGATTTGCTGTGCCTTTTTCTTTCTGCGCCGTAACTGCTCAGCCTTGAGAGCATAGGCCGCGGATCACGCGGATAAAACGGACAGACGCCGATTTTTGTGTCGCCAAGGTCGCCAAGATGATGCCAGATGATGCCAAGGAGGCAAAGACACCAGGAAATCAATACCAGCCCGCTATGGGCAAGGCTCTAGAAAACAGGTGAGAGTGGGCAAACCGCCAGCTGCCAACCGCTAACTGCTTGTGAACTCATAGGGGTGAACAGCTACTCTGCGCCTTCTGTGCCCATCTGTGTCATCTGTGGTTTTATTCCCCCAGCCGCACGGGAATTTCAGCCAATCCCGCGATGCCCTCCAGCCTCACCGCGCAGCGGTAAGCCTTCACCAGCACGCCGCAAGCCGCCGCCCGACGCAGCGCCGCCGGGAAATCGGGATCGGCGGTGGGATGCGGAGCAAACGCCACGGCGTCATGCCGCTGGACGATGAACACCACCGCAGCCCGCTCGCCCGCCCCCACCAGGCGACACAAGTCGGCCAAATGGCGGCGGCCGCGCACCGTGGGCGCATCGGGGAACAACGCCACGCCGTCTTCCACCAGGGTGATGGACTTGGTTTCAATCCACCAGCGGCGGTCAGGAGCCGTGAGCAGAAAATCCAGCCGCCCCGCGCCATAAGCCGGTTCGGGGCACACCCGCCACACCTGGGGGGACAAACCGAGCCAGGCCTCAAAAACGCCCCGCCGCAACCCGGCAGCAAACAGGCGGTTGGGCAGGCGGGAATCCACCGAAATCAGCACGCCGCCATCGCCTTCCACCAGCACCAAATCGTAAGGCGTCTTGCGGTGGGGATTGCGCGCTCGCGCCAGCCACGCCCGCCGCGGCCGGTCAAACACCTCGTGCATCCGCCCCGAATTGGGCACGTGCACGGCAACCTCCTGCCCATCGGCCAGCCGCGCCGCCGCCCGGAAGCGGTTTTCCCGCCGCAGCAGGCGGGCTTCCACCAACGGAGGGAAAGGGAGCAACATTTTTGAGCGCATCATTCGCGGAAAATACGGCGGTAAGCCTCGGAACGCTCCAGCAGTTCCTCGTGGGTGCCCATGGCGGCAATGCGGCCGCGGCGCAGCACGATAATCAGGTCGGCCCAGCGGATTTGCGAAAGGCGGTGGGTAATGAGGAAGGTCGTGCGGCCGCGCGAAGCGGTGAAGATGGCCTGCTGAATTTTGTCTTCGGTTTCCGAGTCAATGGCGCTGGTGGCGTCATCCAGCACCAGAATGCGGGGGTCGGCGAGGAAGGCCCGGGCCAGCGCCAGCCGCTGCCGCTGCCCGCCCGAAAGGTTGACGCCGCGCTCGCCCAGGATGGTGTTGTAGCCGTCTTTGAAGCCCATGATGAAATCGTGCGCCTGCGCCATTTTTGCCGCGGCGACGATTTCTTCCCGCGTGGCGTCGGGCTTCCCAAAGGCGATGTTTTCGGCCACCGTGCGGGAAAACAGGAAGATATCCTGCTCAATGATGGCAATCTGCTGGCGCAGGGCTTCCAGGCTCCAGTCGCGGACGTCCACGCCATCCACCCGCACCGCGCCGCGGGTGACGTCGTAGGTGCGGTTGATGAGTTTGACCAACGTGGTCTTGCCCGCGCCGGTCTGCCCCACCACGGCGACGCGCATCCCGGCTTCCACCGCAAAGGCAATGTCTTCCAGCACCGGCTTGCCGCCGGCATACGCAAACGCCACCCCTTCAAACGCCACCGCCCCCCGCATGGGCGCGGCATAACCGGCAAGGTTCTGGTCAAGGGGCGTCTCGCGGTTGATGAGTTCCAGAATGCGGCGCGCCCCCGCCAGCCCCAACGCCACCTGGGAATAGGCAAACAGCGAAACAAAGGTGGGGAAACCGAACAGTTGCAGCAGCCCAAAATAAGCCACCACATCCCCCACGCTGAGCGCCCCGCGGTGGAACAGATAAAGGGCGTGCCCCAGGCCGGTGGCGTTGGCCACGCCCATGAGCAGCAGCGGCAAAAAGCGGGCTTCCACGTTCCCCTGCCGCACGTAGGCATCCCGGAATTCCCGCGCATGGGAAGCAAACCGCCCCGCCTCGCCGCTTTCCTGCACTGCGCCCTTGACGGTTTCAATGCCATCCAGCGCTTCGGCCAGGCGGGTGTTCATCTGGCCGAAAGCCGCCCGGACACGGTCGCTGATGGGGCTGAGTTCGTGCAGGTATTGCGCCAGCAAGAGCGCATAGCCCACCAGGAAGCCGAGGGGCGTGGCGATGAGCGCCGGGTGATAGCGGGGGGCAAACAAAATCGGCATCAGCAGGAACGCCGCCGACCCCACCACCAGGTTGATGCCCGGGCTGAACATCAGGTTGACTTCCCGAACGTCGTTGGTGGCGCGCGCCATCGTGTCGCCCACGGGCTGCAGGTTGTGAAAGGTCATGCTCTTGCCCAGCAGGGCGATGTAGAGTTCATCGCGGATATCGCGTTCCAGCCGCTGGGCCATCACCTCGGCGCTGAAATTCCGCCCCAGTTGCAGTGCGCCGCGCACAACCTGGCTGACCACAATCAGCCCGGCGGCCACCGCCAGGTAACTCACCCGCGGCGGATGCGCCAGGACGGCGTTGAAGGCTTTCCCGATAATCATCGGCACCACAGCCGCGAGGCCGGCGTTGCCCAATGCGCCCAGCAGCATGGTGGCAATCAGCCAGCCATGCCGCCGGGCGTGGGAAGCCACCCAGCACACGGCGTTTCGGCGGCACGTGCGGTAAGTATGGGGAGGGGTAAATTCGGCAGGCATGGGGGAAATGGCGAATTACGAATGGCAAATCAGGTTTCGTCAGGGAAAGGCATTTCGGCGGCAACGGCATACACGCCGTATTTGGGGAAGCCGCGCGGGTCGGCTGGGCGCAGGCGGCCGTCGCGCGGGCGCACCCAATACGCGCCGCCGTCGCGGTGCAGCAGGGGGATTTCCTGATGGCGGCGGCCAAACACGCGGCGGGCGATGATGCTGTGGTAGCGGTAGGTCTCTCGTTCTTCGGGGTAGCGGGCAAAGATGCGCTCGTACGCCCGGACGAACTGCGCCACATAGTCGGCGTTCACCACGTGCAGGTTGCTGATCAGCCAGCAGCGGTCGGCGTACTGCCAGTAGTAGGCCAGGCCGAGGAAGTCGCCTTCCCGATTGAGGTAGGGGTAAAAAGGGAAGGCGCGGCAGGTCACCGAGCGGTAAGGGCGCTGCCCGGCGCAGTGCTCCGGCCCGCGGCACACGGCCAGCACCTGGCCATCGGGCGTTTCAGCCTGCAAAGCGGCGGTGATTTCGGGCGTTTCGCCCTCCCACAGCCGCCAGACGCCGGGCGCGGCGCGTTGCAGGTAAGCCCACTCCTCACGATACAGCGGCGGCACCGCGTGGCGCGGGTCGCAGCAAAACGGGCGGCCGCCGGGGTTGTAGGGCGCGCATTTTTCGCCGCAGTCAAAAGCGGCAATGGGCGCGTCGAAATCCGCATGCAGGTAAGCGAAAAAATCCATAACCTTGGGCATCGCTGGATGCTAAAGTGGCGGCACAGAGCCGCGCCGAGGCGCAAAACACACGAGAACGCAGCCCCCGATGACACGGAAGCGCAGATTTTTCTGCGTCGTCTGTGCCAACTGCGGTTTCTCTTACCCCAGCAGTTCGCGCAGAATCTTCTGCACTTCCTTGGGGTTGGCTTTGCCGCGGGTTTCGCGCATCACCTGCCCCACGAACCAGCCGATGAGCGAGGTCTTGCCGCCGCGGTACTTTTCCACTTCGTCAGGATTGGCGGCCACGATTTTCTCGCAAATCGCCCGCAGCGCGCCGGTGTCGCTGACCTGCGCGAGGCCTTCCTCTTCCACAATCTGCTTGGGCGGCTTGCCGGTGTCTTCCACCTTCACCACTAAGGCCTTGCCGGTGGAGGTGTTGACCGTGCCTTTGTCCACCAGACGGATGATCATCGCTAAGTATTGCGGCGTGACCTTGAGTTGGTCGGCGCTCAGGCCGCGCTCGTTGAGCAGGCGCAGCACTTCGTTGATCACCCAGTTGGAAACCCGCTTGGGGTCGCCGTTGTAAGCCTGCAGGGCGGCTTCGTAGTAGTCGGAAAGCGCCCGCTCGGTGGTAAGGATGTCGGCGTCGTATTCCGGCAGGCCGTATTGCGCCATGAAGCGGGCGCGGCGTTCCAGTGGCAGTTCGGGGAAGTCGGCGAGGATTTGGCTCTTCCACTCGTCATCTATCACCAGCGGGAGCAGGTCGGGCTCGCGGAAGTAGCGGTAGTCGGCTTCGGTTTCCTTGGAACGCATCTTGCGGAGCACGCCCGCGTCCTCGTCCCATTCCAGCGTCCAGGCATGAATTTCGCGTCCGGCTTCCACCTCACGGATTTGCCGCTGAATTTCGGTGGCGATGGCTTCGCGCACGGCGTCAATGGAATTGACGTTCTTGATTTCGGTCTTGGGGTTGAGGTAATCTGCGCCCTTGGGGCGAATGGAGACGTTGGCGTCGCAGCGGATGTGCGCCTTTTCCATGTTGCCTTCGGAAATGCCCAGCCAGCGCACCAGTTGCCGCAGGCGGATGAGGTATTGCGCGGCTTCGTCGGCAGAGCGCAGGTCGGGGCCGGTGACCATTTCAATCAGAGGCACGCCGCAGCGGTTGAAGTCAATCAGGCGGTAGCCGTTGGCGTGTTTGGTTTTGCCGGCGTCTTCCTCAATGTGCAGTTTGATGATGTAGACGCGGCGGGTGTAGCCTTCGGGCATGGGCAGATCCAGATAGCCGCCGATGGCGATCGGGCGGTCAAACTGGGTAATCTGGTAGCCCTTGGGCAGGTCGGGGTAAAAGTAGTTCTTGCGGTCAAAGTAGGAAACCCGCCGCACCTCGGCGTGCATCGCCGTTGCCAGCAGCACGGCTTTTTCTGCCACAGCCTTGTTGAGCACGGGCAACACGCCGGGCTGGCCGGTGCACACGGGGCAAATGTTCGTGTTAGGCGGCTCGCCCCACGAATCGGCTTTGCAGTTGCAGAAAATCTTGGTTTCGGTGTTGAGCTGGATGTGGGTTTCCAGGCCAATGATGGCTTCGTATTCCATAACGCGCTCCTTGAAAATTCAGGAAGAAAACACCGAGGTCACAGAGAAGCACAGAAGACACAGAAAAGCCAAATTAGCGCACAACGCGTTTGATTTCCAGTTTAGGAGACCCAAAGTTTAGCAAAAGCCCTTTGCTAAACCCGGTAGCCTTGAGGTAATGAACCAACTGCCCTGTTTCGCGAGCCGTCAAGTGTTCAATGGCTTTCAATTCCACAATTACGCTGCCAAAACAAACGAAGTCAGCACGATAAATACTTTTCAGCGGCTGGCCTTTATAAATGACCTGTAACCCAACCTCGCGCTGGAAAGGGATACCTGCCCGCTGCAATTCCAGCGCAAGGGCTTCCTGATAAACCGCTTCCAAGAAGCCAGGGCCTAATTCACGGTGTACTTCCAGCGCAGCACCGATAATGGCATGGGTTTGGGGATCGCGTTTAACTTCGTCCATCTTCCTTCTGTGTCTTCTGTGGGATTCTGTGTTCTCTGTGTCTTCACACCTTCGCCGTAAACGCCGCGCCTTCTTCTACGGCGCGGGCGAGGCGCAGCAGGGTGGCTTCGTCAAAGTCGCGGCCGAGTAACTGCACGCCCAGGGGCAGGCCGTCCGCATCGGTGGTGACGGGCACGGAAATGCCGGGCACGCCCGCGTGGTTGGCGGCCACGGTCAGCTGGTCGGCATACTGCATCAGCACACTGTCGCCGTACACCGCGCCCATCGGGAACGCCGCGGTCGGCGTGGTGGGCGTCAGCAGGGCATCCAAACGGTACTTGCCTTCGGGGTCAAAGACCGCCTCAAAATCGCGACGGATGAGCGTGCGTACCTGCAACGCCCGCTGGTAATACCGCTCGCTGTACTGCGCCGCGCTGACGTACATTCCCATCAAAATCCGCAGTTTGGGCTGCAGGCCAAAGCCCTGCCCGCGGCTCTTGCGATACATCTCGCGCATATCCGCGACCCGGTCGGGTGTGCGGTAGCCGTATTTCACCCCGTCGTAGCGGTGCAGGTTGGAAGCCGCCTCCACCCGGGCAATCACGAAATAGGCCGGAATGCCATAGCGGTTGTGCGGCATGGGGACGTCTTCCACGATTTCCACGCCCATGTTGGCTAAGCGCTCGGCGGTATCCAGCACAGCCTGTTTGATTTCCGCGGGCAGCGGCTCTTCCACCAGTTCGCCGCCCTCGGCGCGCACAATGCGGAAATAGTCGGGGGAAAGCCCCACCCGCAGGCCGCGGACGTCCTTTTCCAACGCCGCGAGGTACTCGGGCACGGGCGCGGCGGCGGAGGTGGCGTCGTGGGGGTCGCGTCCGGCGATGACGTGCAGCATCAGCGCCGCGTCGCGCACGCTGCGGGCGATGGGGCCGGGGGTATCTAACGACGAGCCGAAGGCAATCAGCCCATAGCGGGAAACCCGCCCGTAGGTCGGCTTCAGGCCCACCACGCCGCAGAATGCGGCCGGCTGGCGGATGGAGCCCGCGGTGTCGGTGCCGAGGGAAAGCCAGCCCTCGCCCGCGGCCACCGCGGCCGCGCTGCCGCCCGAAGAGCCGCCCGGCACCCGGCTGGTATCCCACGGGTTGCGGGGCGTGGGCTTGAACGCGGAAGATTCGCTGGACGAGCCAAAGGTGAACTCATCCAGATTGACCTTGCCCAACATCACGCCGCCCGCGGCTTCCATGCGTTCCACGGGCGTAGCGGTGTAGGGGCCGATGTAATTCGCCAGAATGCGCGACCCCGCGGTGGAAGGCGTGCCTTCCACCACGAAAATGTCCTTCACCGTGAAGGGCACGCCGGCTAAGGGGCCGGGGTCTTCGCCCGCGACGATTTTGGCGTCCACCGCGTCGGCCTGGGCGCGGGCGCGCTCGGCGGTGAGGGTGATGAAAGCGTGAATTTTGTCGGGTTCGGCCTCGGGGTCGTCGCCGATGCTGCCGGGGATGCCGTCAACAGAGGCGATGTGTTCCAAGGTGGCTTCTAGCACCTCGCGCGCCGAAAGTTTCCCCGCCCGCACCGCGGCGGCGATTTCGTGGGCTTCCATGCGTAGCAATTCCATCATGTTTGTTTACTCCTCACAGCAAACCACAGAAGGCACAGAATTACCACAGAGGACACAGATTTTTTTCTGTGTTTTCTGTGCTTCCTCTGTGTTTTCTGTGGTTGTATTTTCCGGGTCATAGTTCCTCGTGCGGGATGTCTGGGACGACGATGTAGCCATCCTCGGTTTCGGGCGCCTGCCCCATCAACTTCTCAGTGTCCGGGAAAGGCTGCCAGCGGTCTTCCCGCGGCGGCGCGCTGATTTCCTGCGTGTAGGGCACGCCGTGGGACGTGATGGGCGTGTCGGCGTCCAGCGGCACGGCTTCCAGTTCGTGAATCGCGTCCAGTTGCTTGTTGAGTTCCCTGCGGAGATATTCCGCCTCGTCGCCGCCGAGTTCAAAGGCGGCGAGTTCCACCAGATGGTCGAACAGGGTGCGACCGATTTCCTCGCTCATCTTGCCTCCACAAAAAGGGGATGAAACAATTGTAGCACAGGCGGCTGGTAAAATAGCGGGTGGTACATTCGTTGCTTCGTTGCACTGGGCACCCGGGCACCGGGCATCCTGGCATCCTGGCATCCAGGCAGGCATCCCGGCACCCCGGCATCCAGGCATCCAGGCATCCCGGACTGGGCATCCTCCCCACGGAACATTGAGCCATGCAAACTTACCTCATCATCGGCCTCGGGAATCCGGGCCGGGAATACGCCCAAACCCGCCACAACGCCGGCTTCCTGCTCGTTGACCGCATGGTCGAGCGGCTGGGCACACGCTTCCGCCGCCTGCAATTCAAAGCCCTGACCACCGACGCCCGCTACGGCAATGCCAAAATCATCCTGGCCAAGCCGCAAACCTACATGAACCTCTCCGGGCAGGCCGTGGGGCCGCTGATGCGCTTCTACAAAATCCCGCCGGAGCGGCTGCTGGTGGCCTACGACGACCTTGACCTGCCCCTCGGCACGGTGCGCCTGCGCCCCAAAGGCGGCCACGGCGGCCACAAGGGGATGCGTTCCATCATTGAGCGCTTAGGTACGCAGGAATTCCCCCGCCTGCGCCTCGGCATTGGCCGCCCGCCCGGCCGCATGGACGCCGCCGATTATGTGCTCCAACCCTTCGCCCCCGCCGAGTTGGAAGCCATGTCCATTGCTTTTGACCGCGGCGTGGAAGGCATCTTCCGCTGGTTGGACGAAGGGCTGGAGGCTGCAATGAATTTCGTCAATGCGCCCCAAACCAACGACTAAACGACCTGGCGACTACCCGACTGCCGGGCTCCTGACTTTCTTCCCATGCTTCTTCCCCTTTTGACCGCCTCACCGTCACTGCGCGCCGTGGCCGAAGCCCTGCGTGCAGGCGCCCCCATCCCCGGCGCGGTG
>JALUXH010000115.1 GCA_027019065.1 Anaerolineales bacterium | reverse complement strand
GTATCGCACGTGTTGACGACAAACGAGGTCGGGCGGAAACCATTAGCCACCACCATGGAGCGGGCGGCATCCGTCATCTCGGCCACAGTGCGGTTCTCGCGAAACTGAGCCGCCGCCGCCAGCGAAGCCGCATCGGCGGCCTGGCGCAAGCGCCCCATGGCCAGCAAATACCGCCCCAAATCAACAGCCAGGCCGGTAAATGCCAAAATCCCCACCAGGGCCACGGCCAGAATGACCATCATTTGCCCAACACGGGCCTGCTGCTTCTTAAACATAAGCCAGAATCCTCACGGTACCGGGGTCGGCGTAGGTTCCGCCGACGTCAACGGCATAATCGCGTAAGTGTAAATCAAAATCGGGTCAGGGATGAACGGCGTCACCCACGGCAACTTCAGGCGCTGGTGGTAATTGTAGAAAACCTCCACAATCACAAGCCCCGTACTCGGGGCATTCAAATCCAGCCGCCCGTTGATATCGGCGTTGCTCAGGCGGGAAGTAAAATGGCCGTACAGCGACCAGCCCTGAGCGCTGGGAAAACGCGCCGTCACGCCCACACCATGTTCCACCGATACGGCCGAAATCACAATATCATCGGCGTTTTTATCCAGCACAATGCGCGGCTTTTCCTGCGCCAGTTCCAACAACAGAGCACAGGCCGTCTGCCGATAGAAATCGTGCGTGGTCTGGCAGTTGGTATCGTTATCGCGCACATAGTAATAACTATCGCTCGAAAAGCGGGCTGCGTTTCGGGTGGCGTCAATCAACGAAAGGTAATCCACCATCCAAAACCCCACCTCGATGAGCGAAGAAAAAATGATAAGCAAAACCGGGAAAAACAAAGCCGTTTCAACCAGGCTTTGCGCCCGCCGCTTGCGTTGAATGCTTCGCCTGCCAGGCTCCGGCAACAGCCGCATACCATGACTCCAAAGGGGGGGAAGGGCTTAAAAACGCCTATTCTGCCACTACGTTACATTATACCCGCGTTTTCATCCGCCTGCTCCGCCGCTTTCTCCCCCAAAAGTACTAACCTGGTCTCTGTTCAGCCCCGGCAGGAAACTGCAGAAGGATACCGCCGGTGCTCACGCCTGCAGCCGCGGCCGCAGGTCCACCGCCTTCCCCTGCCACACGCCCCCCAACGGCGCCGCCTGCAAAGCCATCACCCGGCCACGGGCAAAATAGGGGAAGTCAAAAGTCAGCGCATCGCCAGCCTGCTTTCCGGGCACAGGCATCAGGCGCGCCGTCAGCGGCTTCCGCAAGCGGCGGGAAAGCGCGGCAACATCCCACAACACGGCGGCAATCTGCGCGGCCGTCGTATCGCCGGGCAAGGGCACCGTATCCAGCCCCGTACCGCACACGGCGCTATAAGCCAGCAGATCTTTGAGCGTCAGCAAACCTTCCGCTGCCCGTGCGGCCAGCACACTGTCTTCCAGCACCGGCAGCATCAGGCCATTGAAGCCCGTGCGCGGGAAAGCCGCCCGGTCAAGGGCATCAGCCAGGAAAGCCGCGGCCGCCAGCGAGCCGTGCGTTCCCACCGCGGGCACCCCCAGCCGCTCCAGCGCCGCCCCTAACGAAACCGCTTCATCGGGGAAAGGTGCAAGAGAAAAATCCAGCCCCAGAAAGTGCGCCCCGTGCGTTTTGGCCGCGGCCGAAACGAGGGCAGCCAGGCGCCGGCCGCGGCCTTCCAGCTGCCCGACCAGCGCGGCGCGGGCTGCAGGCGCATCGGCAGCACCGCCGAAAGCCTGCACGGCCAGGTCGGCGGCCTCCAGCGCCAGAGCCACCAGCACCTGCCCGCGCGGCAACAAAGGCGGTGCATACGCCGCCGGGAAAAACGGCGTTCCCGCAGGCACCGAAGCCAGCGCCGCAAAGCGCAGGTTGGCAAAGCCGTTGGCTTCCAAAGGCGCCAGGGCAGCGACGGCCTCGGCGCACGCCTGCACCGCTTGCGGTTCAATGCCCTCATCATCGGCCATCACGCCGCTGCAAAACACATTCGCTGCCTCGGCCAGCAAGCCGGGCACCCAGCGGTATGTTTCCGGCCGTTCGGGCAGCGCCGGGCCGAGGGAAACGTAGTCTATGCCGTGCTCCGGTGCGGCCGCAGCCACCCGCCGCGCCAGCGCCCTCGCCTCGGCTTCGGTTTCCACCAGCCTCGGGAACGGCGGCAAGGCCCAGCGCACGGTTTGCACGGTTTCCTCTGCGGCTTCCAATGCCAGCCGCACCGTGGCCGCGACTTTGGCCGCGGCTTTCAGGTCTCCAGGGCGCGAAAAAACGGTGACGGAACGCACTCGCATGGTCATGCTCCTAAAGTCAAGGAAAAGGCTCGGGCAGGAAAACGTTGCGCCGGGGGCCAGCGGGGGTATTATCCCATAACTGCCTACGCTGGGGTGCCCTCCATGCGTTTTGATGCGCTGTGCCTTTGCCATACCCCTCCCCCGGCTCCCCTCCCCGCATGCGGGGAGGGGACGGGGGTGGGGTCAACGCAGCGGCAGCGGTGCCAAAGGAAAACGCGGTGTGAAAACACGCCCTGCATTGCCAGCGCTACG
>JALUXH010000114.1 GCA_027019065.1 Anaerolineales bacterium | reverse complement strand
CGAAGCCCCCAACGGGTTATATCGTTAATCGGTTTTGTCTGTTGTTCATGCTGCCAATTTATGCCACATTTCATCTCTTTTGAAAAGTGTAGCAGAACATGTGTCTAATGTGACATTGTCAAAATAGTTACGGTAAATCGTAACTATGCAGCCTGCCCGGGAGGGCGGCGCCGAGGCGCAAGAGGAGCACAAAGACGCAAAGTCAAGTTCTGTGTTTTCCGGGGGTTCTTCCGTGTCTTCTGGGGTTCCCCTTACCGGCACTGAGCGGACACAAAAAACACCCCCAACCGAAACGGTTGGGGGTGCAGCGGGCACGACAAGTGTGCGGCTACTTTTGCTGGTAGCACACCAGGGCGCCGTCAACACGGTCTTTGTACTGAATTTTGGTGGTGTTGTCTTTGAGGTAGAAATCGCCGCTGACGATGATGCAGCCGTTTTTGGCATAGGTGGGCGGCATGAACGTGCAGGCCGGGCCGTCGTTGTTGGCCTGGAAAGCGGCAAGGCCGTTGTCGGGCTGGAGAGCAAGGGTCTTGGGGTCGATGAAGCCGGCTTTGCCGTTCTGGTCGCGGCCGCAAAGCAGCTGCCCCGGCCCGACCAGCGACATGTTCATCCGCAGCACCGCGCGCCAGGTGAAGACGTCTTCATTGGGCGGGAACTTGGCGAGCTTCATGGTCACAGGAGCATTGCGCGGCGCCAGCGACGTTTGCAGCGAGAGGATATCGGCGTCGGCCAGC
Source organism: Anaerolineales bacterium (assembly GCA_027019065.1). Classification (GTDB taxonomy): domain Bacteria; phylum Chloroflexota; class Anaerolineae; order Anaerolineales; family DRMV01; genus DRMV01. Next base: position 1,819 of record JALUXH010000114.1, on the reverse strand, counting down.
GGAAGGTTGTTGGTTTTGTGGGTCAAGTCCAGAATGTCGTCGGCGGCATCGTTGAGCGTGAGAGGGCTTTTGCCATCCCAGTAAACTTTGGGTTTGGGCAATGTGCCGCTGCCCACTTCGTCACAATACCACTGGCTGCCATTGCTCTTTGTGTTGAAGGTGGTCAATTGCCAGTCGGTTTTGTCGTTGGCCCGCGGCACGCTGTAGCAGGGGATGGTGAGCACCACCGTATTGCCCTGCACCTCTATGCTGAAGTCCCGGAAATTGTCGGGGTGGATGGCCGCGTGGTTGCCTGCATTGCTGACGGTGCCCTGCCATTTGAACTTGCCGTTGTTGATATTGAAAGTATATGCCGCGGTGGTGTTTCCACCGGTAAACGACACCGTGCCTTCGGCAATGCCGGCGGTGTTGACCGGCCGGCCGTAATCCAGCGTGATCTGATAAGCGCACATTTTGCCCTTCAACGCCACGGCAGGGTTTTTCAGCGAAATCTGCTTGAGTGTAGCGTGAACGACATCTACGTACACTTTGGGGTTCAGGCGGGAAGATTGGCTGGCGGGCACGGTATCGCCGGAGGTGCAAGACAGGAGATCGTTCTTAGGGTCGTTGCGCTCCCATGTGCTGCCTTTGACCTCGCCGGCAGTGTTGGCCGCGGCCGTTTGCGTGGCCACTGCGGCCGGTGTTACCGCCGGGGCGCCGCCGTGGCCGGCAGACTTTGTGCCTGTGCGGCTGCAGGCGCCGAGGATGAGAACCAGCAGAAGCAGCCACCCATAGCGTCGTTTGAACATCCTAACCTCCTCTGTGGCAGAAAGCATGGTGGGCGAAAAAGACGATATTCTGCAACGGTTCGGCCGGAAACCGACAGGCAGGCGCCTCCTCGCAAGGGCCCCGCACCGTTGCAGCATTTTCATTGTACCCGCTTTTGGGTTTTAGCCGGGGATTTCGGGGGAAGGACGATAGTCCTATCGCGTGAGCAAGGCGCGGTGCGGGAGGGCTTGCCCGCCCTTGTTGATTAGATTATAATCTAACCCGCGGAGGTGCACTGATGGCGATTCTACAATGGCATACCGGCACGGCTTACGACCTTTTTGCGAGCATTCACGTCCTTCACTGGCCGCAGGAGTTTGGCCTGCGGCGGGCCTGGGCCGCGGGGGTGCGGGCACGCCTTCCGGAAGCCTACCGCCGCGCGCTGGAGCGCTTTGCGGCCTCGCGGATGCTGCCGTTCCCGTGGGTGGCTGCGTTGCCCAGGCAAGATGCTGCCGCCGCGCTGGAAGCCCTGCGCGCCATCCCGGCTGAAGCACGGCTGACGCGGGTTTTTCTGGCGGCCGATACCCCGCCTGCCGCGCGCGAAGTGCTGTTAGCGGTTGCGCGCCGCGGCGCGTGGGAAGCCGACGACCTCCGCACGCTGCAAGGCGCTTTTGCGGCTTTCCCCAACCCTCCGCGCAAGGCCGCCTTGACCGAGCGGCTGCACCTGTGGGCCGACGCCGCCGCCTTCGGTGAAATCTTCCCCCGAGCGCTGGAAGCCTACCGGCAGGCGTTCTTTGCCGAGGAAGAAGCACGCCTGCAGCCCATTCTGACAGCAGCCGTGGCGCACGCCCGTGCCCAGGCCGAGGCTGTTCCCCTGCCCGAACTGTTGCTCAGGCTCACCCAGGGCGTGCGCTTCCCCGAAATTGAAGCCCTGCCCCGGCTGGTGCTTGCCCCTTCGTTCTGGCTTTCTCCGCTGGTGGTGTTTCGCCGCCTTGAGGAAAACCGCGGGCTGCTGGTATTTGGGGCGCGCCCGGCCGGGGCTTCGTTAGTGCCCGGCGAAGAGGTGCCCGAC
>JALUXH010000113.1 GCA_027019065.1 Anaerolineales bacterium | reverse complement strand
CCATGCCCCCTCAGAAACCCGCCCCCGCCCGCGGGAAATACCTCTTCGTACTGCTGCGCCACGGCGAATCGGAAGGCAACGCCCGCAATGTCCACCAGGGGCAGGCCGACTTCCCGCTGACAGCAGCCGGGCGCGCGCAAGCCCGGCGGCTGGCGCAGGCCTGGGCGGCCCGCGGCGTAACTTTTGACGGCATCATCGCCAGCCCGCTGCAGCGCGCCGCCGAAACTGCCCGCATCATCGCCGCGGCGCTGCACTTTCCGGCCGAAAACATCGCCTACGACGCCATCTGGAAAGAGCGCGACAAAGGCGAATTAACCGGCCGGCCCTTTGCCGCCGCCCCGCGAAGCACCGGCCCCACCTCGCTTTACCACCCCGTAGGCGAAACGGGCGAAAGCATGTGGGAAGTCTATCAGCGCGCCGCCGAAGCCCTGCGGCGGCTGCTCACCCACCCGCCGGGACGCTACCTCGTAGTCTCCCACGGCGGCATCACCAACCTGGTGATCCACGCCATTTTGGGCATTCCGCCCCAGCCTTACCCCCACGCGCCGAGTTTCCGCTTTCCCAACACCGGCTACATCGTCTTTTCCTACCGCCCCGACATCCACCGCTGGCACATCCTCGGCCTGTGCCACCGCATGGAAGACGGCGAATTCCCCTGCGTGTAAAAACCATGCGCTATCTTATCATCGGCGCCGGCGCCATCGGCACCTACCTGGGCGTCAACCTGGCTTATGCCGGGCAGGAAGTCGCCTTCCTCGCCCGCCCGGCCACCGCCGCACATTTGCGGCAACACGGGCTGAGCCTGACCACCGCTGCGGGCGAAACACGGCGCGTGACCGCCCCGCGGGTGGCCGCCTCTCCCGCCGAAGCGCTGGAAAGCGCCCGCTACGATGCCGCCCTGCTGGCGCTGAAAACCTACCACACCCCCGCGTTTCTGGAAAGCATCGCCCCGTGGCAGGAAACCTTCCCGCCGGTCGTTTGCCTGCAAAACGGGGTGGAAGCCGAAGCCGTGCTGGCAGAGTTTCTGGGGGAAGGCCGGGTGCTGGCGGGAACCGTCACCACGCCGGTGGTGCGGCGCGGGCCGGGGCAGGCCGCCGCGGAACGCGTCCGCGGCGTCGGGCTGGCCGCCGGGCATCCCCTCGCCGAGCCCCTGGCCGCCGCGCTGCAAGCCGCGGGCGTGATGGTGCGCCTTTACCCCAACGCGGCGGCGATGAAATGGTCTAAACTGCTCACCAACCTGCTGGGCAACGCGACCTCCGCCATTCTGGATATGCCCCCGGCGGAAATCTTCGCCCACCCCCGCCTGGCCCGCCTGGAAATCGCCCAGCTGCAGGAAGCCCTGGCCGTGATGGACGCCCTCGGCCTGCCCGTGGTGAACCTGCCCGGCGTTTCGGTGCGCACACTGGCCTGGGCGGTGCGCCGCCTGCCCGCTTTCCTGCTGCAGCCGCTGCTGCAAAAAGCCGTCGGCCGCGGGCGGGGCGGCAAAATGCCTTCGTTCCACATGGACCTGCACGGCGGGCGCGGCCAAACCGAAGTGGACGCGCTCAACGGCGCAGTGGTGCGCTCCGGCGAGCGGCTGGGCGTGCCCACGCCCGTCAACCGTGCCCTCACCGAAACGCTCCAGGCGCTCACCCGGGGGGAATGGCCGTTAGAGGCGTTTCGGAGAAAGCCGGAAGCGTTGCTCGCACAGGTGAGGGGATAGGCCGCGGATAACAGCGGATGCTTTCAAAGACCACGGAACACACGGGTACCACGGAAAGGCACGGATAAACAGCACTGCAACACAAGTAGGGCGGGGTGGCACCCCGCCCTACATCTACTTCCTCAAGCCTCAGGCCGCCCCGGCACTTCGTGGTGCCTGCGGCAGCGGGCTTCGTACATCTCCGCAGCGCCCACAATCACCACCGGGTCATCGTAACGCGCCGGGCGGCCGTTGATGAGGCGCTGCGAGCGGCTGGCCGGGAAGCCGCACTTCACGCAAATCGCCTGTAACTTGTCCACCTGGTCGGCTTGCGCCAGCAGCGCGGGCATGGGGCCAAAGGGCTCGCCGCGGAAATCCATATCCAGCCCGGCAATGATCACCCGCACGCCGCGGTCGGCCAGGCGCTGCACAATGGCCGCGATTGCTTCACCGAAAAACTGGGCTTCATCAATGCCCACCACTGTGGTGTCGTCTTCCAGGTGCTCCCAAATTTGCCCAATGCCTTCCAGCGGCACGGCTTCAAAAGCGCCGCCCGCGTGGGAAGCCACCGCGGTTTCTGCATAGCGGTTATCCAGGGCAGGCTTGAAAACCTGCACTTTTTGCCGGGCAATCACGGCGCGGCGCAACCGGCGGATGAGTTCCTCGGTTTTGCCGCTGAACATTGGGCCTGCAATCACTTCCACTCGGCCTTGCAAATGACGCATGAGAGCCTCCGGTAAGGGTTGGTAGAAAGACATTCATCGTAATTACCTACCCAAATCGTAGCGCTGGCAATGCAGGGCGTGTTTTCACACCGCGTTTTCCTTTGGCGCCGCCGCCGCTGCGTTGACCCCACCCCCGTCCCCTCCCCGCATGCGGGGTGGGGAG
>JALUXH010000112.1 GCA_027019065.1 Anaerolineales bacterium | reverse complement strand
CAGCGTAATTGGTGAGTTCTATATTGACCAACACCTCGGGCGCTACGGCTTGCAGCACCTCTTCCAGAAGGGGGATGCCCGTTTCGGGGTCGCCCGCCCGCCCCCCGGCGTTGAGGGCATGCAGGGTTTCCCAGTTTGTCTTCCGCACAGCGCCGTAGCCGTTGGTGGTGCGGTCCACCGTGCTGTCGTGCATCACCACAATGCGGCCGTCGCGGCTCAGTTTGGCGTCCAGTTCCACCGCGTCGGCATGTTGACGCACGGCCAGCCGGAAGGCCGCGAGGGTGTTTTCGGGTGCGTCGTGCGACGCCCCGCGATGGGCAATGACCAGGGGGCGGGGCAGGTCCTTCCAAAGGGGAAGCATGGACTACAGATCCACAAAATAGGCCGCCGCGGCCTGGTCCAGGAGTTCCCGGGTCATGGCGGGCTCAATGCCGCGATAGCGGGCAATGTCAATAATCTGGTCGCAAATGTCGCGGGGGTGCGAGGCTCTCAGCTTGCGGCCGCGCTTGATGTACCATTCTTGCAACAGGTAGGCCAGCCCCTGGTCGCTGTAGGCCACCCCTTTGGTCTGGGCCACCCGGCGGAAGATTTCCCGATATTCGCCGTAAGAGGGGTCGCCGATGTAGATTTTGTGGCGCAGGCGGCGCAGGAAGGCCTCGTCCACCAGGTCTTTGGGCGGCAGGTTGGTGGAAAAGACGACGAGGACGTCAAACGGCACTTCAATTTTGCGGCCGGTGTGCAGGGTGAGGTAATCAATGCGGTTTTCCAGCGGCACGATCCAGCGGTTGAGGAGGTCGCGGGGGCGCACTTGCTGGCGGCCAAAGTCATCTACCAGCAGAATGCCGCCGTTGGCCTTGACCTGGACCGGCGCCTGATAGAATTTGTTGACGTCGTCAAAAATCAGGTCCAGGTTGGCGAGGGTCAGTTCGCCGCCCACCATGATGAACGGGCGGTGGATGCGCACCCAGCGCGGGTCGCGGCGTTTGCTGGCGCGCAGCGAGCCGGTGCCCCGGCCTGTAGTATCTTCTTCCGCGGCGCGTTTATGGTTCACCGAGTCGTACAACGTCACCACCTGCCCATCCACATACAGGGCATAGGGGATGTAAATCGCCTCGGAAAGCACCATATCGCCGATGGCGCGGGCGATGGTGGTTTTGCCGTTGCCGGGAGGGCCGTAAAGGAAAATGGAAGCGCCGGAGTTCACCGCCGGGCCAATCCGGTGGAAGGTCTTTTCAGAAAGCACCAGCGAAGCCAGCGCCCGCCGCATGACCCGCGGCGTGACCATCATCCGCGAGCGGCTTTGCTTGCGCATGGCCTCGTTGTACACGCGCAACGGCACCGGCGCAGGCCCGGCGTACTGGCTGCGCGCCAGCGCTTCGCGGGCGCGGCGCAGCCCGGCTTCCGTAATGGCATATTCATAGACCCCCGACCCCAGGCCGCCGCGCGAGGCTTTCACTTCAATAAGTTTTTCCCGCTTCAGCGTATCCAGCAATTGATCAACCAGCCCTGTAAAAGGCAACGCCATCGCCTCGGCGATGTCGTAGCCCGTCAGGTAGCCCTGAAAGTAGAGAATTTTCAGCGCCAGGTCTTGCAGCCAAAGGGTAGAAAGGCCGGTCTCCTCCACCCGGGTAATCGGCGGCGGGACAAACCCCCGCCCCCCGCTTTCAGCGGTCATGCGCGCCTCCACAACATCAGGCATCGGCTCTCTCCGCTTCTACTTTTGCCACGTCAAACGATGGCGTTTTCCATTATAGCACCGCCGCGCACAAAAGCCCCCGCGCGGAGGGCTTTGGCCTTCCCCTGCCCGGCACCCTCAGGAGGATGTTTAAAGGCACTTCCTCCTCAGGGGCGAGCAAGGTATTCCATAATTTTGCGCTGTGCGGTTTCCACGCTCATATCCACAATGGAAACCAGTTTGTCGCGCCCGCCTTCCCCGGCCACAATTTCTATGCGTGAAGGCGCGACGTCCAGCACTTTCGCCAGGAACTTGACGAGCGCCTTGTTCGCCCTGCCTTCCACCGGCGGCGCGGTCAAACGCACGCGAATGGTGCCATCGCTCAGCACTTCCGCGATTTCATCCCGTGAAGCCCGCGGCGTAACCCGCACCGCCAGCGCCGAACCTGCCTTGCCGTTATGAAAACGGAACTTTCGTTTCATTGCTTGTCCTCACCAGGCCAATGAGACCAGAAAATGAACCAGCACACTGCGAACAATTTCAATCAGAAAAATGAGTACAATGGGGCTGAGATCAAAACCCCCCAGCGGCGGCAACGCGCGCTGGATGGGCGCCAGCATAGGCCGCACAATGCGCCCCAACGCCACCCGCACCGGATGCAGCGGATGCATGAAAAAAGAAAGCACCGCATCAACGACCACGATGAGTTCCAGCGCATTGGCAACAATATCAATAAGGTAAACCAAAAAGCCGATCAAAAGCACCTCCTTGCATTCCAACCTTATTTTACCGCAAAAAGCCGGAAACGCCCCTGCCTACGCGTTCTGTCATCTAAAATGTTACCGGGGTAAGATGAACCTCCAAAAGAAAATGTTACTGGAGGCACCCATGAACCCCGAGGAACCCATGAGCATTGACGAACGCCGTAAATACCTGCACAAAATG
>JALUXH010000111.1 GCA_027019065.1 Anaerolineales bacterium | reverse complement strand
CCTCCCCGCATGCGGGGAGGGGACGGGGGTGGGGTCAACGCAGCGGCAGCGGTGCCAAAGGAAAACGCGGTGTGAAAACACGCCCTACATTGCCAGCGCTACGATTTGGGTAGGTAATTACAAAAATTTCCTGTCAGGCTTTGCCTGCCTGGCAGGAAACTGGCCTCTCAGGCCGTCATTTACACCACCGAAACCATCACCTGCCCCTGCTCTACCGCCTGGCCGACCTCCACCTTCACTTTCTCCACTTTGCCGTCTTTACCCGCCTTGAGTTCGTTTTGCATCTTCATGGATTCCAGCACCACCAGCACATCGCCCTTCTTCACTTCCTGCCCTGGGGTAACGGGCACGGCCACCACCAGGCCGGGCATGGGCGCCTTGAGCAGGAAAGGGCCGCTTTCCTTGCCACCACCGCCGCCTGCAAGCCGCAAGCGCCGCAGTTGTTCGTCTTCCACCCGCACTTCATAAAGGGTGCCGCCCATAAGCACCTGCCACAGCCCTTCGTTTTCGTAAATATACCCTTCAAACGAACGGTGCTCTGCCAGCAGGGAATACAGCGGCTGCCCGCTCACCGCGGCCATATCCACCACATACACCTTGCCGTTTACGGCAACGTGATGCTCATCCAAAATTTCAACTTCCAATTCCTGGCCGTTGACGGTGGTCATGTATTTCATACCCGGGTCTCCTCAGAGTTGCAAGATGCAGGTTGCAGGCTGCAAGGTGCAGATCAGCGGTGAATGCGCTCCCAGCGGGAATACCACTTCCAGTTGCTGGTATCGCGCTTGGCATTGCGGATGACGTGCGCTGCCCGCAGGGTTTCCTGATGCGCCACCAGCGTTGCCATGATGGCCGCAATTTCGGGGTAAGTTTCGCGCATCGCGTCGGCTTCTTCCATAGAGAAGCGCTCTTCCACAAAGCGGGTGTCAAAACTGCCCGCGATGAAGCGGCTTTGCTTGAGCAGGTTCTGATGGAAAGGTATCGTGGTGCGCACACCCACAATTTTGTATTCTTCCAGGGCACGGCGCATCCGCTGGATGGCATGGCCGCGGCTTTCGCCCCACACAATGAGTTTGGAAATCAGCGAATCGTAGTAGGGCGTAATCTCAAAGCCGGAATACACGCCGGTATCCACCCGCACGCCGGGGCCGGTGGGCAGCAGCATGTGGTCAATACGGCCAATGGAGGGCATGAAGTTGTTGTAGGGGTCTTCGGCGTTGATGCGGGCTTCCATCGCCCAGCCGTGCATGGCAATCTGGTCCTGGGTGTAGCCCAGCGGCCTTCCTCTGGCGATGCGAATTTGCTCCTTCACAATGTCCACGCCGGTTACATACTCGGTAATCGGGTGCTCCACCTGCAGACGGGTGTTCATTTCCAGGAAGTAGAAATGCTTGTCCTTGTCCACCAGGAATTCAATCGTGCCCGCGCTGACATAATCCACCGCCTGCGCCGCCCGCACCGCCACCATGCCCATTTTTTGGCGGAATTCCTCATCCTGCCCCACGGAGGGGGAAGGCGACTCTTCAAACAGTTTCTGGTGCCGCCGCTGAATGGAGCATTCACGCTCGCCGAGGTGGATGACGTGGCCGTGGGTATCGGCCAAAATCTGAATTTCAATGTGGCGCGCGCCCTCAATGAGTTTCTCCAGATAGACATTGCCATCGCCAAAAGCAGCCTCGGCCTCGGCGCGCGCCGAGCGCAACAGGGCGGGCATTTCTTCTGGCGAACGCACTTCACGCATTCCCTTGCCGCCGCCGCCCGCCACGGCCTTGATGAGCAGCGGGAAGCCGATTTTCGGCGCTATGGCAAGCAGTTCATCGTCGGTGAGGTTTTCTTTGCCCTCGGTGCCGGGCACCACCGGCACACCCGCCGCCGCAACCGTGGCACGCGCCCTGGCTTTGTCGCCCATGGTGGCAATGGCGTGGGGGCGAGGGCCAATGAACACAATGCCCTCATCCTCACACGCCTGGGAAAACTCGGCGCGCTCGGCAAGGAAGCCATAGCCGGGGTGAATGGCGCCCGCGCCCGACTTTTTGGCAACTTCCAGCAATTTGTCCATCCGCAGGTAGGAATCGCGCGCCGGCGGCGGGCCGATGGAGTAGGCTTCGTCGGCGTAGCGCACGTGCAGCGCGTTGCGGTCGGCATCGGAATACACCGCCACAGTCTGCAGCCCCAGTTCGCGGCAGGCACGGATGACACGAACGGCAATTTCGCCACGGTTGGCAATCAGGACTTTGTTGAACATGAGCACCTCGGGGGAGAGGGATTCGGGGTTGGGGGATTAAAGGGCAAGGTGTGCCATCAAGGCGCGCCGGGCTTTTTCGGGCAATTCTACCGGCACGAAGAGGGCAGAAGGATAGAGGTAGCCGCCGCTGGATGAGACATCCTCATCCAAGACGCGCATCAAACCGTGCGCTTCGGCTTCCGGGTCGGGAAGTCGGCGATAGACTTTGCCCACAATCAGGCTGGCTTCATAACCTTCGTTGGCAATGCAAATCACGAATTCATCCATCGTATTACTTATCTTTCGCTCATTTTTCAAGTGGTTTTCGGAATTTGGCCCTACCCCTATATATGCGGCTTTTTCCAGGGTTGCCCCTATATATGGAGGCACTGGCAAGGACG
>JALUXH010000110.1 GCA_027019065.1 Anaerolineales bacterium | reverse complement strand
GTAGAAATCCACGATGAAGGGGCCAATGGCGTGCTGGCGGCGGAATTTGACGCCCAACTGCCGGCGGCGCAGGCGCTGCCAGAGGGCGTTTTCGGCAGGGGTGGGATTTTTACGCATCTCCCGCGCCAGCGGCTTGAGTTTCTTCCACAACGCCGGCGGGGTTTGCCAGACACCGCCCCTTACCCCCCTCCCCGTTGACGGGGAGGGGTTGGGGGTGGGGTCGTCTCCCCTCCCCGCGTGCGAAACCCCTCCCCTCACTCCCCTCCCCGCAAGCGGGGAGGGGCTGGGGGTGGGGTCATCTCCCCTCCCCGCAAGCGGGGAGGGGACGGGGGATGGGTCGTGCGGGGAGGGGCTGGGGGTGGGGTCATGCGGGGAGGGGCTGGGAGAGGAGTACGCCTCCACCAACCACCCCCACACCTGCGGGTTGATGTTCGCCCGCTTCTCCTGCGCATACATGTCCGGCTTCTCCGGGTCGGGGTAGAGGTAAAGGGGGAAGTGGTAATCAATGGTTTTGAGCGAAACAGCAACGTGTTCCGTCATGTGCTTCGTTACGAAAGCATGTTGCCAACTTCCAACATGCTCAACACGCCGCGGCACAATCAGCGCCAAATTCTCCCCCGCCAGCATGTGGCGCATGACTTCAGGCCGTCCCCAATCTACCATGGTCGGGGTGTAATAAATGTACCGAACGTCAAACGGTCGGTAAAGAATTGGGCGGTAGTAAGTATCCCAATTGGGGTCATTGGCAAGTTTTTGACGAGCAACAGATAATTTCCAACCACGTGTATCCTTGAGTTTATAGGCTTCCCGCAAAACTTCATCGGGGAGAGTCAAGTCGCGGAATTGCAGCATACGCTGACGAAGTTCCTGGATTTCAAAGCCGATCACAAATCGGTCTCGGGCTGTCACAATACCAGTAACATTCACAGGAAAAATCTCAGTAATCCGCGGCCAGTCCAGGTAGTGCAAGATGTTGCCCGTCTTGCGGGGAATGAAGAAGTAGTAGGGCGAACGCGGCGCAATGGGCTGATAGCCCGCGGTTTCCAGCGTGTGCCCCTCCAGCCAAGCGTATTTGTGCTCGCGTGTGCCGTACAGGTCGGCATGGTAGACGTCTGAAACTTCCGAAGTCTGGGAAGTCTGGCCTCGTTTGACGAAAAAGGCAATCGCCACCCCCTGGCGGATGTCAAAGACGTTCTCGTCAGGCCCGCCATCGGGGGCTTTTTCGCGCTTCAGGCTGTTGCCGTGCAAATCCAGCACGAAAATCTCGTCAAAGGTCTTTGCGAGGCTCTGGCGCATCCCGCGGAAGGTGGGGTTATCCAGATAGCCGTGGTTGGTAATCATCGCCACAATGCCGCGGCCCGCCTTCTGGATTTTCCACTGGGCGAAGCGCAGGAATTTGACATAATCATCCTGCAGCCAGACTTTTTTCTCGCCGAGGGGCTTGCCGTCCACAGTGTAATAACTCTGCGCGCCGTCCAGGTCGGTTTTGAGCAACTTCTCGGTCCATTCGTTTTGGTTAGCCGAAATGCCGGAATACGGCGGGTTGCCCAAAATCACGAGAATCGGGGCTTCCTTTTTGATGCGCCCGGCCAGGCGGCTTTCTTCGCTCAGGGAACGCACGCCCGGAATTTCAATCTGGGCGATTTCTTCCATTTCCAGGGCGTTGGTAAGGTAAAGTTGAAAGCGGTCGCTTTCCCCCAGCGGCGCGCCCAGCCCCTCAAAGAGATAGCCGATTTTCATGTGGCCGATGGCATAGGGCGCCATCATCAGTTCAAAGGCATAGAAATTGCGCAAAATCTGGCCGCGCAGGAATGCACTCAGGCCGCCCGCGCCGTATTTGGCGCGGTAGGTTTCCGCCGCCAGCCGGATGGCTTCGGCGGGGAAGGTCAGCGTGCCCGCGGCCGGGTCCAGCAGGGTAACGGCAGGGCCGGCCAGCCCGTCGGGGCGGTCAAAGCGGGTTTGCAGCAGGTGGTGGACGCCGCGCACGATATAGCGCACCACCGGCTCGGGGGTGTAATACACGCCGCGGCGCTCGCGGGTTTCCGGGTCGTACTGCGCCAAAAAGGTTTCGTAAAAATGCACAATCGGATCTTCGCCCTTGCCCTGGCGGTAGTAGGCGTCCAGAATGCTTCCCACGTCGGCGGCGTGCAGCACGGCGGCGATGTCGTCCACGATGACTTCCATTTGCGGCGAAGGGCTGCCCAGCGAGAGGAAGCGGAAGACATCGCGCAGGATGCCGATGGTGGGCGGGATGTGGGCAAAGGCGAGTTTGCGGTTGAAGTTTTCGCCCGCGCGGGTGCGGGCAGCGAACAGGCCGTAGGTGATGGTCTGGGCGTAGAGGTCGGCGAACTGCGCTTCGGTCAGTCCGGCGATGAGGTATTTTTGGAAGGCCGTGAAGAAGCCGTGGATTTCGCCCTGCGGGTTTTTCAGTTCTTCGGCCACCACCTGCTCGCGCAAAAAGCGGGTGCGCCGGGCGAGCGCCACCGCCAGCGTTTCGGCGTCAAAGGCAGGCGGCAGCGAAAAGCCCAAAAACTGCTGCATCAGGGCGGCAAACGCTGAGGTGTTTTCCAGCGGCACTTTGGCTTTCAGTTTTTTCGCCACAAAAGGCCGCCCGATGGAGACGCGCGCCAGCAGTTCCCCCTCACGGTAAAGGCGGAATTCGTAAAAATCGGTCAGAATCAGGTTGGGGAAGGTGCCGCGGTAGCGCCTCAACTGCTCGGAAGTCTCAATGCGGTCCAGGTTTGTGCCCGGTTTCTTGGCTTCAATGTAGCCGATGACCTGATACGCGCCGTCCCAGATGCGGAAATCAGGGTTGCCGGCCTCGGTTTGCTTGGGCAGCACGGTGACGGCGGCGGGTTTCCCCTGGGCGGCAGCCAGGGCTTCCAGCAGGTCTTTCAGCGCGGGGTAGAAAGATTCTTCGCGGGCATCGCCGCGGCGTGTGAGGTCGGCGATTTGTTGCAGGTAGGAACGGATGGGCGTGGTCATCAGGAAACCTCTGCAGAAGCCTTCTTCCGGCGAACATGGCGGGGACGAAAACGGCTCCCCCAACAATGGAGCGGCGGGGTGGGAAGGCCGCTGTCTTAGAGCCTATCCGAAAAATCCACTGTGCCCGCGGCTCTCCTTCTCGGCAAGGACGCCGATCTCCCCTTCCCCCAAGGAGCCTCGCTACGGCTCGGCTCCTTTGCCCCCTTCCCCTCTTACTAAGAGGGGAAGGGGGCGGCCCTGGCCGCGCGTTGCGCGGCCAGGGCGGGGGTTAGGGAGATCATCAGCGAGGGCGTCGCCGCAAGGCGATGCATCGTACAGCCCCGCCGTTTTTTCGGATAGATACTAAATGCGTTCAAAGCGGCTGACCGGCAGCACGAAAATGACCCCTTGTTTGATGGCCGGTTCGGCGGGCTGGCTGCATTCGCCGCGGATGATTTCCACGGCCTCATCCACCTGATCGTCTTCCACGCCCACCAGCAGGGTGGTGGAACCGCGGCGCAAAAAGCCGCCTGTGGAAGCCAGTTTGGTGACGCGAAAGCCGCGCTCAATCAACGCCTGCGAAACGGCGTTGCTGTCGGCGGTTTGGACCACGGCAATGAGCATTTTCATCGGGCGTCTCCGGGGCAGCGTGTTTGCCGCTTCATTTTACCCTGAAATGAGGCTCACGGCCATCGCCCAACAAAAGCCGGAACCGGAACCCCGAATCACGGCAGCACTCAAGGAGCATCACCATGACCGACACGAATGCACAAAAAATCGGCTATGTGGTCGGCGGCAGCCTGCAGGAAGGGCTGGTCGTGCGGCTGACCGTGCCGCCCCAGCGCCTGCAGGAAGGCGCTTTTGTGGTGATGGAAAGCGGCACTTACCTCTTTTACGGCCTGGTGACCGACCTGCGGCTGGCGGCCACCAACGAGCGCTTTGCCGATGAGCAGCTGCAGGAACGCTTCACCCCGGCGCTGGCGGGCTTGCTGCAGGAGCAGGCGCTTTACACCAACCTCGCGGTGCATCCGGTGCTCATGCTGGAAGCCGGCCCTCCGCCCGACTCGCCCGACGATTATGAGCGCTTTTGGAAAGAGGTGAATGCCGGTCTGCGGGAGCGTCCTTCCCCCAAGCCCATCAAGACCGTGCCTTCCCACATGGCCCCCACCCGCCTGGCCACCGAGGGCGACATTGACGAAATTTTCCGCGGCAACTTCACCATCGGCTACACCCGCGAGCAGCAGCACCCCGTGCGCATTAACCTGGATAAATTCGTCCAGCGCTCGGCGGGGGTTTTCGGCGCCACCGGCACGGGCAAGTCGTTCCTCACCCGCATTTTGCTGGCCGGGCTGGTGCACCACAACGCCGCCGCGACCCTGATTTTTGATATGCACAACGAATACGCCTACGATTTCAAAGACCCCGATAACGGCCAAACGGTCACCGGCCTGCAAACCAAATTCGGCAGCCGGGTGTTCGTCGTTGGGCTGGGGAAAAACGCCCTGGTTCGGGAACGCCGCCCCGACCTGGATCTGCTGATTTCCGAGCGCGACATCCAGCCCGAAGATATTTTGCTCCTGGCCCGCACCCTCAACCTGCGGGACACCACGGCCACGACCCTTCACGCCCTCTATGATTCCTTCCGCGAAGGCTGGCTGACCGCCTTCCGCAAAATGCGCGTTGGGGCGACACAAGAGCTTGTGGACGAGAACGGCAAAGTCCGCACCGTGCCCGCCCCCGACAGCGTGGCGGCCTGGGCGCAGGAAGCCGGTACCAATGTGATGGCTGCCGAAGCACTGCACAACAAACTGCGCCGCATTTTCGGCCGCGGCTACCTGGTGGAAGAAGCGGCCACCGAAGGGCTGCGCCAGATTATTGACGCCCTGGAAGCAGGCCGGCACGTCATCCTTTCCTTCGGTAAATACGACAACGAACTGGACTACCTCCTGGTCACCAACCTGCTGACCCGCAAAATCCGCGAACATTGGGTCAGGCGCACCGAGGCTTATTATGGCGGGAAGGAAGAGGACAAACCACGCCCGCTGGTGGTGGTGGTAGAGGAAGCCCATAAACTGCTCAACCGCGAAATGGCCGCGCAGACCACCTTTAGCACCATCGCCCGCGAAATGCGCAAATACTTTGTTACCCTGCTCATCATTGACCAGCGCCCCTCGCAGATTTACGACGAAGTGATGTCGCAACTCGGCACCCGCATCTCGGGCTGGCTGGGCGACGACGACGATATTCGCGCCGTGCTTTCCGGCCTGGCCGGGCGCGAGCAACTGCGCGGCATGCTTTCCCGCCTGCAGCCCAAAGAAGAGGTGCTGCTGCTGGGCTGGAGCGTGCCCATCCCGCTGCCGGTGCGCTCGCGGCGTTACGACGAAAAGTTTTGGAAAGACCTGCTTGGGGATGACGCGTCCGCGCTTCCGCCCAACCCCTTTGAGGCGCTGGGGTTTTGAATGCCTCGGGCTGCCGGCACGGCATTGCCCCTTTTTCTGCCAAGGTGAAAGCAGACCGCAGATGACGCAGATTCCGCAGAAAAACATCCACCGATTTCACAGATGAGCACAGATTGGGCGAAAGTCACCGTTCGGCCTTTGACGGCGTGCTGAGGCCCATTGTAGGGCGGGATGCCATCCCGCCCTACGGCTTTTGTGCCTCTCCTGCCTGCTCATCGCGAGCAGGTTGAACAGTTGGCACCGGCCGGCGCTGCATGAACTCCCCCCGTCTTCTTCCAAGCGAGGTGGGGAGCCAGGGGAAAGGTACGCCAAAGGCGCAGTGCATCAAGAGGCAGGGAAAGCACCAAAGCGTAGGCAAACAGGAATGGAGCTCGGGGGCGGGCGCCGCGAGCCCAAGCGGAGGAAGGGCGAAACAACGCTTCCAAACATTGGCCTGCACCCAACGCGCGCCATTTGCTTGACTTCGGCGGCGGGCGGTGTTATCCTTGAAGTGCATCGGAGGCACGGATAACCGCAGCCAAAGAGCAATACCCACGGCGGCGGCCGAGGGGCCGCTGCAAATTTTTTGTAAGGAGATAGTAAGCATGTCTGAACGTTATATCGGTACGGTCAAATGGTTCAATGCGACCAAGGGCTTCGGCTTCATTGGCCGCGAGGATGGCGAGGACGTTTTCGTCCACTACAGCGCCATCCAGATGGACGGCTATCGCTCCCTGGAAGAAGGCCAGAAAGTGGAATTCTCCATTGAGCAAGGCCCGAAAGGATTGCAGGCTGCCAACGTTGTGCCTCTCTAAACAGTGACGCACACCCCTCAGCCCGTCTTCGGACGGGCTGTTTTGTTTAACCCCCGCAGGAGGTTGCCATGTCTCACCGTCTCGCCCGCTTGCAAACAGCGCTGCGCCGGGCCCATCTTGACGCTGTGGCCCTCAATCCCGGCCCCTCCCTCTCCTACCTCACCGGCCTGCACTTCCACCTGATGGAACGGCCGGTCGTGGCATTGTTGAGCGCGCAGGGGGAAACCGCCCTCGTGCTCCCCGAGCTGGAAGCCCCCAAGGTCGCCGACCGCCCCAACATCCGCCCCTTTTTCTACGGCGAAGACCCCGCCCGCTGGGGCGATGCTTTCCGCCGGGCGGTGGAAGCCCTGGGGCTGGCGCGCGCCCGCATTGGGGTGGAACCCACCCGCCTGCGAGTGCTGGAACTCCGCTTTCTGGAAGCCGCCGCGCCTGAAGCCGTTTTCCCCTCGGCCGCCGAGGCCATCGCCGCCTTGCGGATGACCAAAGACGCCGAGGAGATCGCGGCGATGGAGCAGGCCGTGCGCATTGCGCAGGACGCCCTCACCGCAGCCCTGGCTGCCTTCCGCATGGGCATGACCGAGCGGGAATTCGCCGCCGAACTGGTGCTTCAACTGCTGCGGCACGGCTCCGAGCCGGAACTGCCCTTCCAGCCCATTGTGGCCGCCGGGCCTAACAGTGCCAACCCCCACGCCGTGCCCACCGACCGCCCCATCAGCCGCGGCGACCTGCTCATCGTGGACTGGGGCGCGACCTGGCAGGGGTACTTTTCCGACCTCACCCGCACTTTTGCCGTCGGCGCGGTGGAGCCTGAACTGGCGCGCATTGCCGAAATCGCGGCGCAGGCCAACGCTGCCGGTCGGGAAGCCGCCCGGCCGGGCATCCCCGCCGGGGAAGTGGATCGGGCAGCCCGCAACGTCATCGCCGCGGCGGGCTACGGCGACTTTTTCACCCACCGCACCGGCCACGGCCTGGGGCTGGATGTCCACGAGCGGCCTTTCATTTTTGCAGGCAACGAAACGGTGCTACGCCCGGGCATGACCTTCACCGTTGAGCCGGGCATCTACCTGCCCGGCCGCGGCGGCGTGCGGGTGGAAGACGATGTGGTCATCACCGCCGACGGCGCCCGCAGCCTGAGTACGCTGCCGCGCCATCTTGCCCGCCTCGGTTAAGGCCGGAGTGTCTGTTCAACCCAGGCAAGGAAAAACCACAGATTCCACAGATTTCGTAACTGCCTACGCTGGGGGGCACTCCATGCGTCTTGATGCGCTGTGCCTTTGCCATACCCCACCCCTGGCTCCCCTCCCCGCATGCGGGGAGGGGACGGGGGCGGGGTCAACGCAGCGGCGGCGGCGCCAAAGGAAAACGCGGTGTGAAAACACGCCCTGCATTGCCAGCGCTACGATTTGGGTAGGCAATTACGATTCCGCAGAAAATATCCACCAATTTTCACAGATGAGCGCCGATGGAAGGTGGAACCTCAAAGCGTGGAGGTTGCTCCTGAAATCTCGGCGCGCTTGACGTTTTGCGGGACTGAAAAGTTACAGACCGCAAAATATGGCTTCCCCCAAGGCCTGCTACGAGGCCAACTTCGCCGCCCGCAGCGTGTTTTTCAACAGCATGGCAATCGTCATCGGCCCCACGCCGCCGGGCACAGGCGTCAAAGCCGAGGCGATGGCTTTCACTTCCTCGTAGGCCACATCGCCCGCCAGGCGGTAGCCCTTTTTCGCGGTGGGGTCTTCCACCCGGTTCACGCCCACATCAATCACCACCGCGCCGGGTTTCACCCAGTCGCCGCGCACCATTTCGGGGCGGCCGACTGCCGCGATGAGCACATCGGCTTCGCGCGTCACCGCGGGCAGGTCGCGCGTGCGGGAATGGCACACGGTCACGGTGGCATTGCGGCGCAGCAGGAGCAGCGAAACGGGCATGCCCACGATGTTGGAACGCCCCAGCACCACGGCGCGCGCCCCTTCCAGCGTCACGCCGGTTTCCTCAAGCAGCACCATGATGCCCGCCGGCGTGCAGGGCACAAAAAGCGGCTCGCGCCCTTTCTGCGCCAGGCGGCCGATGTTGAGGGGGTGGAAGCCGTCCACATCCTTTTCCAGCCGGATGCGCCCCAACACATGCTCCTCATCCAGGCCCGCGGGCAGGGGAAGTTGCACCAGAATGCCGTGGACGCGCGGGTCGGCGTTCAGTTCGTCCACCACGGCTTCTACGGTTTCCTGGGAAGCATCGGCAGGCAAGACGCGCCCGAAAGACCGGATGCCCACCTGCTCGCAGGCTTTGTGCTTCATGCGGACATAGATTTGCGAGGCGGGGTTGTCGCCCACCAGCACGGTGGCGAGGCCGGGGCGTGGCAGGCCTGCCTCCACGCGTTGCTGCACTTCGGCGGCAATTTGCGCCCGCAGGCGCTCGGCAATGGCTTTGCCGTCAATGATTTTCGCGGTCACGGGGATCTCCTGCCGAAAAATGGGAACCACAGAGGACACAGATTGGTACAGAAAACACAGAAAAACAGTAATTACCTACCCAGACAGCGCCACGGATAGCCTTATGCCTGTGAACGCACACAGAGGACACCCACACGCTTTCCTTTTTTGCAGGCGCTTTTTGGAGTGCGGTGCCTTGGCACCGCTTTGGAAAGCGGCGACTCGTCGCCGCACTCCAAAGAAAAACTGCCGACAGAGGCGTTTTGCCACCACGTAGGTAATGACGAAAAACAAAAAAATTTTCTGTGTTTTCTGTAGGCTTCTGCGTTTTCTGTGTTTTACCGATTCTGATTAGCAGCGCCCGGCGCCAGCAAGCGGCGGCGAAGGAGGTTGAGCACCATGTTGGCCGCCCAGTTGGGCGCCATTTGCGGCGGGCCGCCGAAGTGGAACTCGCGCACCTCTTCGCCTTCCGGGCGCACCAGCACCACCGAGCAGCGGTTGGCGCCCTCGGCTGTGAACAGGCTGAGACCCACCGCCCAGTCGGAATGGCGGGTATCGCAGCAGGCCCGCGTGCGGGCGGTGAGTTCGTCGGGGGGCAGCGGCTCGGCCTCCATTTTGCCGCCCAGGAAACCGGCCACGTGCCCCACCCGCTGCAGCAGCAGGCCGCCCACTCCGGCTTCCAGCACGGTAAAGGTGAGGCCGCGGGCCGCGAATTGCTCCGAGAGCACGCCTTCCAGCGTTTCGCCATCCGCGCCGTAAATGCGGGTGCCCAGGCGGCGGCGGAGTTCGGCTTCCACTTCGGCGATCATGGCTGCGGCGGCTTCTTCGCTTTCCGCCTTGGCGGTGATGCGGATGTCCACCTGGCCGGGGTGCGCCAGCAAGCCCACGGTGGGGTTGGTTTGGCGTTCCAGGTCGCCGATTTGCTCATCCAGGGCGCTTTCGGGCATTCCGGCGGTGTGGAGGACGCGCGCCAGAATCACGCCGTGCAGGTCAAAGCGCCGCTGCAGGTAAGGCAGCACTTCGTGGGTGAACAGGTGTTCCATTTCGCGCGGCACGCCCGGCAGGGAAATCACCACGCCGTCGTCGGTTTCCACGATGAACGCGGGCGCGGTGCCCACCGGATTGTGGATGGCCTTCGCGCCCTGGGGCACGAAAGCCTGGCGACGGTTGTTTTCGGTGGGCATGCGGCCGTATTGGGCAAAGCGCTTTTGGATGGCTTCCCACAGTTCGGGGCGGAATTCCAGCGGCACGCCCACCGCGTCGGCGATGGCTTTGCGGGTGGGGTCATCCACCGTGGGGCCGAGGCCGCCGGTGGTGAGCACGATGTCGGCGCGGCGGAGGGCTTCCCGCACGGCCTGTGCGATGCGCGCCGCGTTGTCGCCCACGGTGGTGGTGCGGTAGAGGTCAACGCCGGCGTCGCGCAGGCGGCGGGCGATGTAGCGGCTGTTGGTATCCACGATTTCGCCGAGCAGCAGTTCGGTGCCAATGGTGATGATTTCAGCAGAGGGCATAGCATTTCCTTGGGATGAAGAGAAAAACACAGAAAACACAGAGAAGAGGCAGAGAACACAGAGATTTTTCTTTGCGCCTCTGCTTCCTCTGCGCCTTTGCGTAATCCTTTAGCGGCCTTCTCGGAAACCGCGGGAGAAAACACAGAAGACACAGAGAAGGGGCAGAGAACACAGATTTTTCTTTGCGCCTCTGCTTCCTCTGCGCCTTTGCGTTATTTCCTTGGCGTCTTTTGCTTTCTTGGCGTCTTTGTGTTACCCTACACCACATTGTACTCCTTGATGAGCCGGCCTTCGGCAAAGCGCGCCAAATCCAGCGACGAAACATCCACCGTGGCGGCTTTGCCGTCCAGGATGATTTCGGCCATCAACTTGCCCGCGATGGGCCCGTGCATGAAGCCGTGGCCGGAAAAGCCCGCGCAGAGGTAAAAGCCCTCCACGGGGGTTTTGCCGAAGATGGGGTGCGCGTCGGGCGTCACTTCGTACAGCCCCGCCACGCGGGAAACCGCCCCTGCCCGCTCCAGCGCCGGGAAGCGGGCGATCGCGGCCTCCATGTGCACGAGTTCCCAATCGGGGTCCACGGCCTGGCTGAAGCCGGGCTTTTCGTTGGGGTTGGACATGCCGGTCAGCAGCCCCTCGCCCTCGGGGTGGAAGTAGAGGCTTTGGGCAAAGTCAATCACAAAGGGGAAATCGGGGGGCAGGTCCAGCGGGGTGGTGGTGAGCCACTGGCGGCGGATGGGCTGGATGGGCACCTCCACGCCCGCCATTTTGCCGACCACGCCCGCCCACGGCCCGGCGGCGTTGATGACGATGGGGGCATCCATGCTGCCGCGGTTGGTGTCCACCCCCACGACCCTGCCGCCTTCCACCCGAATGCCGGTAACTTCCACATCGGTGAGGGTCTTCGCGCCCAACTGGCGGGCGCGCTGGGTGTAGCCCATCACCACCCCGTTGGGATCCACCAGGCCGTCTTTGGGGTTGAAGGTGGCGGCTAAGGCATCGTCCCAGTTCATCATCGGCAGGCGTTTGCGCACGTCGTCGCCGCTCCACCATTCGGTGCCCGCGCCCAGGCGGTGCTGCAGGGCAATCACATCGCGGAAGGTGGCGACGTCTTTTTCGTTGGTGAGCACGAAAAGGTAGCCGATTTTGCGGTAGTCAATCGGGTAGCCGATTTCTTCGGGGAAGTGCTCCAGCATGGGAAGGCTTTCCAGCGAGAGGCGGATGTTGATTTCGGTGGCGAACTGGTAGCGCACGCCGCCTGCGCAGCGCCCCGTTGCGCCGAGGCCGAAGAAGGATTCCTTTTCCAGCAGCACAACGCCTTTCTGGCCGCGCGCCGCGAGGTGATAGGCGATGCTCGCGCCCATCACGCCGCCGCCCACGATGACGATTTCGGCAGTTTTGGGGAAGTCGGTCATGGAAGCCTCCAGGGGAAATTAAAAGTTGCGAGTTGCGAAAACGCCGATGCACCGGACACCGGAACACCTGACACCGGAACACTTAAAACGCCACTTCCTTCCCCAAGCCCTGCGCTTTGGCGTTCCGCAGGGCGGTTTGGGCGGCCATGGCGTCCTGCACGGCGACGCCCACGGACTTGAAGAAGGTGATTTGGGCTTCGCTGGTGCGTCCGGGCTTGCGCCCCAGCAGAATTTCGCCCAGTTCGGCGTGGATGTGCTCGGGGGTGATGATGCCTGCCTGGATGGGCTGAATCAGGTCGCCGGCTTCGGCCAGCACCGCCTCGCGGGAATCCACCACCACCCGCGCCCGGGTCACGGTTTCGGGCGGCACTTCGGCCATTTCGGGGGTGTAGGCGCCGATGCCGTTGATGTGCGCGCCGGGTTTGAGGTCGGCGTCATCAAAAACGGGCCGGGTGGCGATGGTGGCGGTGCAAATTACATCGGCTTCCTGCACGGCCTGCTGCGGCGAGGCGGCCACGCGCACATCGGCGGGAATGGGGCCAAAACCGGCCATCTCGGCGGCAAAGGCCTCGGCGCGCTCACGGCTGACGTCGTACACCCACACGGTTTCGATGGGGCGCACGGTGCACACGGCTTCGGCCTGGGTGCGCCCCTGGGTGCCCGCGCCGAACACGGCAAGCACGCGGCTTTCGGGGCGGGCAAGCACATCGGTGGCCGCGCCGGAGGCCGCCCCCGTGCGCAGGGCCGTCAGCGTGCCGCCTTCCAGCAGTGCGAGGGGGCGTCCGGTGTCGGGTTCCAGCACCAGCACCGCGGCGTAAATCGTGGGCATCCCGCGCTCAGGGTTGTGGGGGAACACCGAGACAACCTTCACGGTCAAGGCTTCTTCTTCCCCGCCCACGAAGGCGGGCATGAACAGGCTCACGCCATCGTGCGGCGCGACGGGCAGCGAAAGGCGCAGCGGCACTTCCGCCTGCCCGGCCGACAATGCCCGGTAGGCATCTTTCACCGCGTCAATGGCTTCCCGCATGGGCAGCGCCTGACGGACTTCAGCAGCAGTCAGCACAAGCATCGGCTTCCTCCATCATCAGGGGACGGGCGCATACGCCGGGCGCTCGACCAGACGGTTGAGGATGGCAAACGTGCCGGCCAGGCTGGTTTCCGGGTCGGCCAGCCCCAAAGCCTGGGCTTTTTCGCACAGCGTTTCAAACGCATAAGCATCCCACCAGTTGGAATGCATGAGGGCAATGTCGCCGCGGTGCAGTGAAACGGTAGATGCTTTGATGGCATCCACGATCTTGCCGAAAAGGGGCTGCTTGAGAGCCTCCTGCGGCCGGTCGATGGCGTGGTAATCGGTCAGCAGTGCGCCGTCGTCCCATGTCCAGTCCACCAGTTTGTAGCCCAGGCTGGTGACCACCCGGTGCACCCGCGGCGTGTTTTTGCCCGCACCAAAAGGAATGCGGAAATAGGGAAAACGGTCTTTCATCATCCGCAGGTAGTCGGTGCCCAGGGCGTTAGCCAGCGCCTTTTCCCAGTTCAGCAGTTCCTCGGCAATTTGTTTGTCGTTCAGGTGGGTAAAATACGGGTGGGAATACGAGTGATTGCCGATGATGCAGCCGTTTTCCACCAGCACTTCCAGCAGGTTTTCGCCGTTCAGGTCGGCCAGAATGTGCAACATGCGCCCCATGGGGAAAAAGGCAATCGGGCACTTCTTGCGGCGAATGACGGCGGCAATGCGGGAAAACGTCTCCGAATAGCCATCGTCCACGCTAAGAAGCACGCCAAAGCGCGGGTCAATGGCGCGGATGTGATAGACGCCTTCCGGCAGGCCATCACCGGCGGCGCGCGCCGTCAGGCGGGGGCGGGGCGCCAGCCAGGCGGCTGCGCCGAGGGCGCTCAGTTTGAGAAAATCGCGGCGGGAAAGGGGCATGAGCCCTCCGGCGGGTAAAGTTGGGGGCGGGCGAGGGTGTTTCCCAATTATAGCCCGCTTTGGGGCAGGACGAGAGGTTAAAGAAGAAGCGCGGCTGTTTTGCCGCGCCTGCGCCCTTGCAGTGAAGCCTCCGGTTATTCCACCACCCGCGCCGGGCCGCCCGGGCCTGCCACCAGCACGCGCTGCACGCCCGGCACTTCCGCCAGTTTACGGCGCACGACTTCGGCGGCTTCCTGCGGGCAAAGGACATGCACATTCGGCCCGGCGTCAATCGTGTAGGCCACGGGCAGCCCCTCTTGTTCACGCCAGCGGCGCACGGCGTGCATCAGGGCGACGGTGGGCGGCCCCCAGTAAAGCAGCGGCGGGCGGGAAGTCTGCATCACGGCGTGCATCATGTGGCAGTCGGCTTCCACAATTTCGGCCAAGGCGGCAAAATCGCGCTGCAAAATGGCTTCCCTGCACAGGTTCAGCCGCCGCGGGGCGTCGGCCACACGCACAGGCTGGTAGGGGCTGGTTTCGGCCAGGCGATGCCCGCGGCTGGAGCCGACCGCTTTGTGCCCGGCGCTCACGATGGCGATGCAATCGGCCAGCGCCCAATGCTCCGGCGGGGCGATGCTTTCGGCATACGAATTTTCATCGGAAGCCCCCGCGTGCCATTCCACGAAACCGCCGGGCACCGAGCGGCTGGCCGAGCCGGAACCCAGGCGCGCCAGGCGGGTGAGGTCGCGCTCTGGCAGCGTCAGCCCGGCGGCCGCGGCTGCCGCCACCGCCAGCGCGGCAAAGGCCGCCGCCGAAGAGGCCACCCCCGCCCCCGTTGGGAAGTTGTTTTCCGAGCGCACCTCGGCATACCAGCCCATCGCCGACCAGGCGCGCACCCGTTCCAGCACCCGGCTGACCCGCGCCAGCGCCTGCCCGCCCACCGGGCGGCCGTGCAAAATCAGGCGGTCGCTGCCCAAATCGGGGCGAAAGGCCACCGTGGTGCGCGTCACCAGCCCGCGCAGGTTCATGGAAAGCGAGCCGTTGCTGGGAATGCGCTCGGCGTGGTCGCGGTTTCCCCAGTATTTGATGAAGGCAATGTTGGGATGGGCTTCGGCTGTGGCCGTGTAAGCGTGGTTCATGCGGCGTATTGTACTACACGCCCCTATCACCGGCCTCAGCCGTCGGCAAAAGTAACTGTTCAGCCTTATGAAAATGGCCTCGGCACGTCAGGGAATTAACGCAAAGACCCAAAGCGTGTTTCTGCGTTTTCGGGTAACTGCCTACCCTACGCCGAAAACAGGTCGACAAGCACCATTTCAGTCACTCTGCCACGCCCTGAAACATCGTTAGAGTTTGCCCGCCCTCACCTTACCCCCGCTGCGCGCCCCCTCTCCTCTCCCACTGGGAGAGGAGAGGGGGCTGAGCCGCCGCGAAGCAAGGCTCTGGGGGAGTGGTGAGGGCGAAAAGCCACGGCTTTGGCAACGAGAAACAGGCAGGGGTGATTCGCTCATCCGCCTTGCACTTTGTTGCGTAGCAGGTAGGCAGTTAAGTTTTCGGTGCCATTTCTGTGTCTTCTG
>JALUXH010000109.1 GCA_027019065.1 Anaerolineales bacterium | reverse complement strand
GCTCTACGTCGCCCTGCGGCAAACCCACTTCCTGGCCCGCCGCCACCCTTACGGCCCCGGCCAGCCCATCCGCCCCGGGCAGGCGCTGGAAGTGCCCCGCCACACCCTCGCCCGCTGGAGCCACCTCACCAAGCGCACCATCAACAACATCCTCAACCAGGGGCTGCTCGCCCCCCTTGTGCAGGTGGAACGCGACCGCCACCTTGACGCCCACCGGCAGGCCCCCAACCGCTATATCTTCACCACCGATATGCCCCTCACCCCCCGCGACCTGGCGTACATTCTGGCTTTCCTGGAAGAACACCGCCTGCGGGAAGACCCCCTCGCCGCGCTGGCCGCCGCGCTCCAGCAGCCCCCCCAGGCGTTGCTTGGCCCGCTCCCCAGCCCGCCACCCGAGCCGCCCGCCACGCCGCCTTCCCTGCGCGCCGCCCTGAGCGAACGCCTCCGCCCCCTTAACCTGCCCCAGGCCGCCCTTGCCAAAGCCCTGGGCATGGCCGAGCTGCTGGAAACCTCGCTCATCGAAGCCGAAGGCAAACTTTTCATCCCGTGGTACTTCATTGAACACCACCTTCCTGCCCTCGGGCACACCGTCGCCTGGCTCTATCTGACCGCCCGCCACCGCGCCGAGCGGGAAGGCCGCCCCGCCGGCAACGGCTTCCGGATCCTGGATACCACTTCCCGCCAGGTGGCCGAATGGCTGGGCCTGAAAAAGGCCCGCTATGGCCGCGATCTGATCCCCGTGGCCGACCTCAACGCCGCCCCCCCGCAGCCGGCAAACGGGGAAAGCCCCCCGCCCGCGGCCTTCCTGCGCCGCCCTCCGGGCCGCGGCAGCACTTTTCCCCTCGCCGTGCAAACCGTGCTGCCCCTCACCCCGGCCGACGAGGCAGCCCACCGCCTTGCCCTGCAGGCTCTGGCCGCATGCGTCCGGCAGGGCGACGTGGCCCCGCTGCGCCGCCTGCAGGAAACCTACCGCCGCGGAGAAACCGCCGCCGCCGAAGCAGCCCTGCACGCCCTGACCGGCGCTTCGGCACCGCCGGAAACCCGCCGCCGCGCGCTGGAAGCCCTGGCCGAACTGCCAGAAATTTCCCCCGGCACAGCCCCAAACGTCTCCGGCAACGGCCAAAAAATTCCCCCGGAAGCGCCAAAGGCTTCCTCCGGCTCCGCCAAAACTTTCCCCCCGCGCGGCCAAAACCTTCCCGCGGAAAGCGCCAAAACTTTCCCTCACGTTAACCTTAATCACCCTCAGGCAGCCTCCAGGCAACCAAAAGAGCACCCACCTGCGCAGGTGGGTGAGGAAATCTCTACCGCGTGGCGCTGGGAAGATTTACCGGCCTGGCAAAACCTTGCCCCAGCCGTGCAGAAAACCCTGCTGCGCTTTCCTGCCTGGCATGGAGTGGCCTGGCTGCTCTATGTGGCCGCGCATGACACCAGGCTGGAAGCACCGTTAGGTTTTGCCGTACACAAAATCCGGCAGGGTGGCTTGCCCGGCGGCGTCTTTGATGCCCTTGCCCGGCTACCCAAAGAACAAACCCGGGCGCTGCTGGCGCGGCATCTGGAATACGGGCCGGAAGCCGTAACGGCGGTGGAGCCGCGCTGGCAGGTTTTCGGGAGAGCGGGGCGTCAGGCCATGCTGGCCCTGGCAGGGTGGCTGGGGATGGATTTCGTATAGCCGAAGGCTGAGGGGAAAGTCTCTGCCCCTCAAGAATTAAGGTAAAGATAGGCTTTCTCTCGTTTCAGGAATTCCTGGCGGCGCGCTACCTGGTGGAAGTGCTGCGCGATACTGAGAAAATCGCTGCTTTTCTAGAAGACAAATGGCCGGAATCCTGGTGGCGGGAGCCGATTTTGCTACTCTTCGGCTACCTGGATGTGGAACGCCCCCTTGACCTGGCCCCGGTGCTCACCCGCCTGGCCGGGCTGGATGAAGAAAGCCTGCCAAAGGTTGCTGCGCTGCCGCTGAAAACCCAACTGGCCGCGGCGGAACTGTGCGCGGCGGCCTACAGGGAATGCCAGAACCAGAACCCCGACCTGCAAGAGCGGCTGAAGGCGCGCCTGGAGCCTTTCTTCCGCACCGAAGTGCAGGAAAAAACTTTCTTCCCCCCTGTGCTGCTGGCCTCCGCCGCCGACGCCCTGGATGCCTTTGGCTACGTCCATCCCAACCTGTACCGCTTCATCCCCATCGCCAATCGCCAATCGCCGTTCTACATCGCACAGTTTCCCGTCACCAACGCCCAGTACGCCCGTTTTCTGGAAGCCCCTGACTTCGCCGACCCCGACCTGTGGCGCGGCTTCCCCAAGTTTGACGAGCACGGCCGGCCGATGGACGACGACTGGGGCGATGCAGGGCTGAAGTGGCTTTCCGACCCTGAAGATTGGTTTGGCAACAAGCGCGATAAAACCAAAGATGGTATCATTTACCCCAAATACTGGCACGAGCCGCGTCTCGGCATCGCCCGCCCCTCCGCGCCGGTGGTGGGCATTTCCTGGTACGAGGCCAACGCCTATTGCCGCTGGCTGACACGCCACTGGGATGAACTGGAAGAAAGCCGCGCCAACCCCGGCCTGAAACCCGGCATCATCCGCCTGCCCACCGAGGCCGAATGGCTGGCCGCTGCCGGGGAAGCCCTCACCCCCAACCCCTCTCCCGGTGGGCTAATCTTGTAGTATAAAATACCACATTCCAAAATCCTTTTCAGTGAGTCTGAATTATGGAATTGAACATCTCTACACAAATGATAAAACCGGACTGGGCG
>JALUXH010000108.1 GCA_027019065.1 Anaerolineales bacterium | reverse complement strand
TGTGTAAGAATGGTGTTAGAGGAATGTTGGCGTTGTGTTAAACGGGCAGGGCGGAAAGTCGGGTAAAATAGGAACCGCCGGTGTGGGCGCTTGCGCGCGGGCCATGCGCGTTCGCAAATTTCGGTCGAGGCCGGCGATGAGAGGAGCGCATGTTCAAGAGTATCCGAACAGCGTTAGAAGTGCTGTTTATCCTTTTTGCGCTGCTGGTGATTGTGACGGTTGGCGTAACTTTTTGGGCTTTGAACGCCCAGAAGCAGGACGCGCTGGTGATCAACCTGGCCGGGCGGCAGCGGATGTTGGTGCAGCAAATGACGCGGCTGGCGCTGGAAATCCGCTCCGGTGAAGAGCAGCACATTCCGGAACTGGAAAGCAGCATGGCGGCCTTTTCCGAGACCCTGGCGGCGTTTCTTGCGGGGGGCAGGGTGCCCTATTTGCCCGGCCGTTCGGTGTATGTGGAAGCCACCCGCGACCCGCTCATCCGCGAACAACTGTACCGGGTTCAGGGCACCTGGGCGCAGTTTCGGTCGGCCTTGCTGCGGTTGAAAGATGCCCGCCCGGGCAGTGCGGCGTTTGATGAAGCGCTGGGGCAGGTCAGGGCGTTAGAGCCTGTGCTGGTGGCTCAAAGCGATGCGGCGGTGCGGCTGTATGAAAGCGCTTCTACCCGCAAAGTGGAGCGCCTGCGCTGGATTCAGAGCATCTTTCTGGCCGCGGCGTTGCTGCTGGTAGGGTGGGGGGTGTGGCTGGTGCGGCGGGTGCTGCTGGCGCCGCTTTCCAGCCTGCGGGCGGCGGCCGAACGGATCGGGCAGGGCGACCTTGAAACGCCGGTGCAGACCGACGGCCCGCGTGAACTGCACACCCTTGCCGCTACTTTTGAAGAAATGCGCGCCCAGTTGCTGGATTCCCGCCGGACGCTGTTGCAATGGGGGCAGGAACTGGAAGCGCGGGTGGCGCACCGCACGCAAGAACTGGAAGCGCTCAATCGGGTCAGCCGCGAAATTTCTGCCCGCCTGGAGCCGGAGCATGTGTTACGCACCATCACCGATAAGGCACGCGAACTGCTTGGCGGCGAGATTGCGGTGCTTTGCCTGCTGAAAGATGACGGCCAGATGCTTCAGATGGAATCTCTGAGCGGGCCTGTGGAAGCCATTCGGGCGCGGCAAACGCCCGCCCGGGAAACGCGGACGCGGGTGGTGCTCCATGCGGAAACGGCTTCGTTGTGCGATGGCGAGGGGGGCACGTGCGGCCCCCACTGCCGCATTTTGGCGCCGGATTATCGCGCCAGCCATCTGGTGGCTTCCTTAAAAGTGCGCGAGCGGGTGATCGGCACGTTGTGCGTGGGGGCTTCGGCCGAGCGGCAGTTTGGCGCCGAAGATGTGGACCTGCTTACCCGGCTGGCCAATTCGGCGGCGATTGCTTTGGAAAACGCACGGCTTTACCGGCAGGCCGAGCGCCTGGCGGCGTTGGAAGAGCGGCAGCGCATTGCTGCAGAAATGCACGACGGCCTGGCGCAAACTCTGAGCTCCATTGGTTTGCTTAGCGACCGCATTACGGAAACGCTGGCGCAGGGCCGTGACGCCGAAGCGCAGCAACTGTTGCAGCAGTTGCGCGCCGCGGTTTCCCGCTCGGTGGGCGAGGTGCGTCAGGCCATTGCCAGTTTGCGGCGCGATGCCCCGCCGCCCCGCTCGCTGCAGGAAGAACTGCAAACGCTGGTCGGCCGCTATCAGCAAGAAACCCCGGCCGAGATTGCCTTTCGCCTGAGGCCGGCCTCGCCGGTGCAATTGCCGGAAGACCGGCTGCAGCAGGTGCAGCGCGTGGCCGAAGAGGCGCTGCGCAACGCTGTTCGCCATAGCGGCGCACGGCACATCGCGGTGGAACTGGCCGCAAACGACCATCACTACCGGCTGGTGATCCGCGACGATGGCCGCGGCTTTGCTCCCGAGAGGGTGCCGCCCCGGCATTTTGGCCTGCAGATTATGCGCGCCCGCGCCGCACACCTGAACGGCCGCCTGGAAATACAATCGTCGCCGGGCCGGGGCACCGAGGTGGCGCTGATCTGGCCAGGGCAGGCGCCCTTGCCTGTGGAGGCAACATGAGCATTGCACGGCTGTTATTGGTAGACGACCATGCTTTGTTTCGGGAAGGGCTGAAGGCCATCATCAACGCCCAGCCCGATTTTGAGGTTGTGGGGGAAGCCGGAGACGGCCTGGAGGCCGTGGTGAAAGCACGCGAATTGCGCCCCGACCTTGTGCTCATGGATATTCGTATGCCGGGCATGGACGGCCTGGAAGCGCTGCTGCGCATCAGACACGCGGCGCCTGAGACGAAAGTTGTTGTTCTGACGGTGGAAAACGACCAGCAGCAACTTTTTCGGGCAGTGAAATACGGCGCACAGGGCTATTTGCTCAAGGAACTTCCGGCGCAAAAAGTGCTGGAAATGCTGCGGGCGGCTTTGCGCGGCGAAGCGGCGCTGCCGCCGGCCCTGGCGGCCTGCATTCTGGAAGAGTTCCGCCGCCTGAGCCGGCAGCAGGAAACGGCGGCGTCGTCTTCTGAAATCACACCGCTCACCCCGCGGGAGGCCGAAGTGCTAAGCCGCATTGCCCTCGGCGCGACCGACAAGGAAATTGCCGCGGCCCTGCACATCAGCCTTTATACCGTCAAAAGCCATGTGCGTAACATTCTTTCCAAACTTCAGGTCAACAGCCGCCATGAAGCCGCCCGCTACGCCCGGCAGCTGGGCCTCATTGAATAGGCAGCGGCCGA
>JALUXH010000107.1 GCA_027019065.1 Anaerolineales bacterium | reverse complement strand
ACCCTTGATTTCCTGGCCCAAGCCGGTTTACGGGTAGACAAACCCAACCCCCGGCAATACGTCGCCCGCATCCCCGCCCTGCCTGAACTCACCGTGCTCTTCCAACGCGCCGGCGACATCGTGGTCAGCGTGCGCGACGGCAGCGTAGACCTCGGCATCACCGGGCTGGATCTGGTGGCCGAAAAGCGGGGCGAAAACGGCCAGGTGCTCATGCTGCACGACGCCCTGGGCTTCGGCCACAGCACGCTCACCCTTGCCGTGCCTGAAGCCTGGCCGGTGCACGACCTGGCTGGCTTGAGCACCTACGCGGGCCAGCTGGGGCGCCCGCTACGGGTCGCCACCAAATTTCCCCACCTGACGGGTGCTTTCCTGACCCGCCACGGCATTCCCCATCGGCTCATCGCCGCCGAGGGCACGCTGGAAACCGCCCCTTCCATCGGCTACGCCGACCTGATCAGCGACCTGGTTTCCAGCGGTCAAACCCTGCGCGACAACCGCCTGCGCCCGCTGCGCGACGGCGCCATCCAGCCTTCCCAGGCCGCGCTCATCGCCAACCGCGCCGCCCTCCAAAACCGCCCCGAAGCGCTGGAAGTCGCCAAACGCCTGCTGGAATACATAGAAGCCCACCTCCGCGCCCAGGAGAACCTGCTGGTCATCGCAAACATGCGCGGCGAAAGCCCGGAAGCCATTGTGGAACGCATCTTCAGCCGACCGACCATCGGCGGCTTGCAAGGGCCTACCGTCAGCCCGGTTTACGTTCGCGAGGGCAGCCCATGGTACGCCGTGACCATCGTGGTGGCGCGCACCCAACTTCCCGACGCCATCGCCGACCTGCGCGCCATCGGCGGCAGCGGCATCATCGTGACCCCCGTAACCTACATTTTTGAAGAAGAGCCGCCGCGGTACAAGGCAATGCTGGAGTCACTGCAAAATCAGGAATGAGGAATTGCGAATTGCGGAAAAACCCCGCAATTCCTCATTCGCAATCCGCAATTTGAAATTCAAGGAGCGTTCCCCATGCTACGCATTTACAACGTCCCCACCGCCCAACGCACCATCTTGCGCCGCACGCCGCCGGACGAATTCCCCGTAAGCGAGCGGGTGCGTCAGAGCATCGCCCGCCTTTTCGGGGAACCGCTGACGCCGGAAGAGGCCGTAGCCCGCATCATGGCCGACGTCCGCGCCCGCGGCGACGCCGCCCTGCAAAAGTGGACGCGCACGCTGGACGGCATCGCCCTGGACACCTTCGCCGTGCCCCGAGAAGCATGGCAGCAGGCGCTGGAAGCCCAGCCCGCCCCTCTGCGGGCGGCGCTGGAAGCCGCAGCCGGGCGCATCCGCGCCTTCCACCGGCGCCAGCCTCTCACCTCGTGGCTCACGCAAGAGATGGGCGGCACGGTCGGGCAGCTCATCCGCCCCATCCCCCGCGTGGGGCTGTATGTGCCCGGCGGCACCGCGCCGCTGCCTTCCACCGTGCTCATGTCCGCGATTCCCGCGCGGGTGGCCGGCGTGCCGGAAGTGGTCGTCGTCACGCCGCCCCATCGGGAAAACCCGCCTGAGTTTGGCTATGCGAACCCCGCCATCCTGGCAGCCTGCGCCCTCGCCGGGGTGGACGCCGTCTATACCCTCGGCGGCGCGCAGGCCATCGCCGCGCTGGCCTACGGCACCGAAAGCATTCCGCCGGTGGACAAAATTTTCGGCCCCGGCAACCTGTTCGTGACCTTAGCCAAGCGCCGCGCCTTCGGTGTGGTGGGCATTGACGGCCTGGCCGGGCCCACCGAAACCGTGGTCATCGCCGACGAGAGCGCCACCCCCGCCTGGGTCGCCGCCGACATGCTGGCCCAGGCCGAGCACGATTTCCTGGCTTCGGCCATTTTGCTGACCCCCTCGGAAGCGCTGGCCCGGGCCGTGCAGGCCGAAGTGCAACACCAATTGGCTATACGAAATCGCGCCGAGATCATCGCCGCCTCGCTGGAACACCGCGGCGGCATTGTGCTCACCCGCGATCTGGAAGAGGCCGTGGACTTAGCCAACGCCTACGCCCCCGAACACCTCGCCCTCTCGGTGCGCGAGCCCTGGCGCTGGGCTGAGCGCGTTACCAATGCAGGCGGCGTCTTCCTGGGTGAGCATTCCTATGAAGTGCTGGGCGACTATGTGGCCGGGCCCAGCCACGTGATGCCCACCGGCGGCTCGGCGCGCTTTGCCTCCCCCCTCAATGTGTGGGATTTCGTGAAAATCGTCAGCCTGGTGGCCTTAGATCCGGGAACCACAGCCCGCCTGGCCCCCACCGCCGCCACGCTGGCCGACGCCGAGGGGCTGGATGCCCATGCCTACGCGGCGCGGGTGCGGGAACGCTCCTCTTACGGGAAATAGCGATAGATATCCTTCCGGTGCAGAAAGCGCACGAATATCACCGCATCCCCCTCAACGACTACGCCAACCCGCCAGTCCCCCAAACGCACGCGGTAGTAATTCTGATAACCCTGCAGTTTCACAAGCCCATGGATCTCATGGACTGAAGAAGCCACTTTGGTTTCCTCAATTAACGCTTCCACCTTCTTCAACGCCCCCTGGTCGCGCACACGCCTGAGATCCCGGTAAAAACGGCGCTCAAAACGCACTTTCATGGCTCTGAAACCCCCGATTCCAAAAGCCGTTTGATGTCTTCTTCAGCCACATAATCTTTCTGGTGCCCCTCGTGAATGGCTTGTCCCAAAGCAACGTCTTCCAGCACCTCACGGACCAACGCATAAAACTCCGAATGC
>JALUXH010000106.1 GCA_027019065.1 Anaerolineales bacterium | reverse complement strand
AGGCCCATGCCCCCCGTGTGCTTGCGCGGCCGGTGTATTTCGTTTCCAGCAACCCCCACAGCCTGCCCAACCTGCTTTCCGGCTATGCTTTGCGCCACGAAAAAACCTTGCAGGCCTTCGTTGAGGCTTCCGGCGACCCCCTTCTGCAGCAGGAATGGGAAGCCATCCGCCGCGGCGCGATGCCTTCCAGCCGCGAAAACTTTTTCTACTACGCCCTCAAAAAATATCAGAGCACGCCGGAAGGCCGTCATACCCGCGCCGGCCAGCTGGCGCATGAGGCCTCGCTGGGCATCACCCGCATCCCTTCGGAGCACAGTTTTGACCTGGAAGCACAGGTGGTGGAAATCCGCCGCGTGAAATCTCAGTTCGTGGACCCGCGGCTGCGCGATCTGCCGTGGGATGTGCTTGCGGAGAGCGATGCGTATATCCTCAACATTGACTACCCGCTGGGGCTGGCGGCCTACCACGTGCTTTCGCAGGTGGCCGAGCGGGTGGGCGAGGTGCGCGGCGTGTACATCATGGGCAAAGCGGCCACCCTCAACGGCGCCATCGGCGACGTGATGATCCCCAATGTCGTCCATGACGAACATTCCCGCAACACTTACCTTTTCCCCAACGCGTTCGGCGCCCGCGATGTCAGCCCCTATCTGGTGTACGGCACCGTGCTGGATAATCAGAAAGCCGTCACGGTGCGGGGCACCTTTTTGCAGACCGCCGGCTACATGGGCGTCTTCTACCGTGAAGGCTACACCGACATTGAAATGGAAGCCGGGCCTTACCTCTCGGCGGTGTATGAAATGGTGCGCCCCAAACGCTACCCGCGCGACGAAATTGTGCACTTTTCCGCTGAACGGATGCCTTTCGACCTGGGCATCATCCACTACGCCTCGGATACCCCTCTGAGCAAGGGCAAAAACCTGGGCGCAGGCAGCCTTTCGTATTACGGCATGGACCCCACCTATGCCTCGGCGGTCGCCATTTTGCGCCGCCTGTTGAGCCGCGAAGCGGAGCGAATCGCGCAGCGCCAATGAGCGATGGAGGGTTTGCGATTCAGGATTGGCGATGCTCCCCTCTACCCCTCGAACCTCATCCTCACTCTTTCGGAGGTTTCCCATGAACACCCTCGGTCAATCTCTGCGCCGCACCGACGCGACCGACAAAGTGACCGGCAAGGCGCTTTTCCCTGCCGATATTGACCTGCCCAACATGGCCTATATGAAAATCCTGTTCGCCGGAAGGCCCCACGCGCGCATCGTGAGCATTGATACTTCCAAAGCCGAAGCCCTGCCCGGCGTGTTGGGCGTGTTTACCGCCAAAGACGTGCCCAACAACGAATACGGCCTGATGGAACCCGACCAGCCGGTGCTCTGCGGCCCCGGCTCCAACAAGCCCTACGCCGACCGGGTGCGCTTTGTGGGCGACCAGGTCGCGATGGTGGTGGCCGAAACCGAAGAAATCGCCGCCCGCGCCCGCGACCTCATTCGGGTGGAATACGAAGACCTGCCGGTGGTAACCGACCCGCGGGAAGCCATGCAGCCCGATGCCCCGCTGGTGCACCCCGAACTCGGCACCAACATTTTCACCCACGACCGCATCCGCAAAGGCGATGTGGAAGCCGCCTTCGCCCAGGCCGATGTCATCGTGGAAGCCGAATACCACACCCCCATGCAGGAGCACGCCTACCTCCAGCCCGAAGCGGGCGTGGCTTTTATTGATGAGGAAGGCCGCATCGCGGTGTATGTGGCCGGGCAGTGGACGCACGAAGACCGCGAGCAGATTGCCCATGCGCTGCAACTGCCTGAAGATCAAATCCGCGTGATTTACCCGGCCATCGGCGGCGCGTTCGGCGGGCGGGAGGATATGTCGGTGCAAATTGTGCTTGCGCTGGCCGTCTGGCGGCTGCACCAGCGCGGCGTCGTTCGCCCCGTCAAAATCATCTGGAGCCGCGAAGAATCCATCATCGGCCACCACAAGCGCCACCAATACTTCATGCGCGCCAAATGGGGCGCGACCAAAGAAGGCAAGGTCATCGCCGCACAGGTGGAACTGATTGCCGACGGCGGCGCGTACTGGTACACCAGCAACAAGGTGCTGGGCAACGCGGTGATTACCTGCACCGGCCCGTACGAAATTCCGAATGTGTGGGTGGACGGCTACGCGGTTTACACCAACAACATTCCGGCCGGCGCGTTTCGCGGCTTCGGCGGGCCGCAGGGCAACTTCGTGGCCGAAATGCAGATGAACAAACTCGCCGAAGCTCTGGGCATGGACCCGGTGGAACTGCGCCTGCGCAATGTGCTGCGGGAAGGCAGCCTGATGTCGGTGGGCACACCGGTGCCGCCGGGCGTGAGCATCGCGCAGGTCATTGAGGAAACCGCCAAAGCCGCGGGCTGGCGCAAAGGGCCGGCAGGCTGGCACCGCCCCGCAGAAGCCGACGACGCGGCCTGGCCCCGCTGGAACGGCCTTCCCAAGCCGCACGTCAGGCGCGGCATTGGCTTTGCTGCAGGTTTCAAAAACGTCGGTTTCTCCTTTGGCTTCCCTGAGAACAGCTGGGCGAAAGTGGAACTGACCGGCGATGACGAAATTGAGCACGCGGTGGTGTCTCTTGCCGGGGCGGATGTCGGCCAGGGGCACCACACCGCCATGCTGCAAATTGCCGCCGAAACTTTGGGCATTGCGCCCGAAAA
Source organism: Anaerolineales bacterium (assembly GCA_027019065.1). Taxonomy (GTDB): domain Bacteria; phylum Chloroflexota; class Anaerolineae; order Anaerolineales; family DRMV01; genus DRMV01. The sequence goes on along the minus strand of JALUXH010000106.1, from coordinate 12,531 downwards.
GGTGGAACTGCGCGTTTCCGACACCGCCTTCACCGAAAATTCGGGCAGCGCCTCGGCCTCGCGGTTGACTTTCATGGGAGGGCACGCGGTCAAGGGCGCGGCCGAGCGGGCGCGGTGGCGCTGGCAGGCGGGCGAGCGCCCGGTTTCCGTGGCGTTTACCTACAAAGCCCCGCCCACCACGCCTTTTGACGAGCGCACCGGCTTTTCTGAACCCAATTTCGCCTACGGCTACTCTGCCGCCGCCATTGCCCTTGAAGTGGATACCGAAACCGGCGAAGTGCGGGTGGTGGATGTGATTTTGGGCAATGACGTCGGCCAGGCGGTCAACCCCCAGCAGGTGGAAGGCCAGATTGAAGGCGGCGTGGTGCAGGCCCTCGGCTGGACGCTGGTGGAAAACTTCATCCAGAAGGATGGCCGCGTGGTCACCGACCGGTTTTCTACCTACCTCATCCCCTCGGCGAAAGACGTGCCGCTGCACATCCGCCCGCTGATTCTGGAATACCCCGACCCGCGCGGCCCCTACGGCGTGCGCGGCATGGGCGAAATGCCCTTTCTGCCCATTGCCCCCGCGGTGATGCACGCCATGCGCCACGCGGTGGGCGTGTGGTACCACGACTTCCCCCTCACGGGCGAACGGGTGCTCACCGGCCTGGAAACCCGCTGACCGGGCAGCCGACTCACCATTCCCTTTCCGGCGGTGCATATGTCCCCTGCTTCCGAAGGCCGCTGGGCGCCGTTGCCCGCGGGCAAAACCTGGTATCAACTGGCCGGGCCGGAAAGCGGCCCGCCTGTGGTGTTGATTCACGGCTTCTCGGTGCCTGCCTGCGTGTGGGATGGCACCTTTGAACATCTCGCCGCAGCCGGTTTCCGCGTGTTGCGCTACGACCTTTACGGCCGCGGCCGCTCGGCGCGCCCCGAGAACCCGCAAGATTGCGACTACGGGCTGGAATGCTACCTTCGGCAGCTGGAAGCCCTGGTAGAGGCCATCCCCTTGCGGCGGCCGTTGGGGGTGGTGGGGCTTTCCATGGGCGGGCCCATTGCGGCAGCCTTTGCCGGCCGTTACCCCCAGCGCACGCGTGCGGTCGCGCTCATTGACCCCGTGGTGATGGGGGTGCCGATGGATTGGAAAGCGCGCCTGCTGGCGCTGCCCGCGGTGGGCGAATGGTTTTTGCGCTTCAAAGGGCGGCAGGTGCTCAGCGAGGGCCTGCGGCACGATTTTTACCGCCCCGAGCGGATGCCCTCCAGCCTGCCCGCGGTGTACCGCGCGTTTATGGATGAGGGCTTTTTCCGCGCCATTCACCGCAGCGTGCGGCGGGGCATGTTAGGCCCTCACGAAGAGGCTTTTCTGGCATTGGGGCGGGCGGTGGTGCCCGTGCTGGCGTTGTGGGGTGAGCACGATGCCACCGTGCCGCCTCGGCAGGCCGTGGCGCTGCAGATGCTGGTGCCCCACGCCAGGGTGGAACGCATTCCCGAAGCCGGGCATCTGCCTCACATTGAGCAGCCCGAGAAGGCGCATCCGCTGCTCACCCGTTTTTTGGCGATTTAGGAGGCCGCGATGCCGTATCGCTATGTGGTGTTGGGCGCAGGCCGTCAGGGCACGGCAGCCGGTTACGATGTTGCCCTGCGCGGCGAGGCCGCCCGGGTGGTGATGGCCGATGCCGACCCGGCGCAGGCCGAGCGCAGCGCTGCCCGCATCAACACCCTGCTGGGGCGGGAAGTCGCCGTCCCCGCGGTGGTGGATGTTACCGATGGCAGCGCTTTGCGCCGCCTGCTGGAACCCGCCGACGGCGTGCTCAGCGCCGTGCCCTACTTCTTCAATCTGGAAATCACCCGCGCCGCCATTGCCAGCCATACCCACATGACCGACATCGGCGGCCATACCCAGACCGTGTTTGCCCAACTGGCGCTGGATGCAGACGCCCGCGCCGCGGGCATCAGCATCGTGCCCGACTGCGGCATGGGGCCCGGCCTGATCAACACCATCGGCGCGTATCTGGTGGAAGCCTGCGATGAGCCGCGCGAAGTTCGCATTTACGATGGCGGCCTTCCCCAGCACCCCGAACCGCCGTGGAATTACGCCCTCACCTTCCACATCAACGGCCTGACCAACGAATACGACGGCACGACGACGCTGCTCATCGGCGGCGAACTCACCGAGGTGGAGGGGCTGACCGGCTACGAGCGCCTGGAAATTCCCCCGCTGGGCGAACTGGAAGCCTTCATCACCACCGGAGGCGCTTCTACTGCCCCGTGGACCTTCCGCGGCCGCCTGCAAACCTACATCAACAAAACCCTGCGCTATCCGGGGCACTATGAGTGGTTTTTGGCTTACAAAACCCTGGGCTTGTTTTCGGAAACCCCCATGCAGGTGGGCGCTTGCACCCTGAAGCCGCGTGATTTCTACCACGCGCTGCTGGCGCCCAAAATCACCGCGCCGGAAGGCCTGCGCGACCTGGCCGTCATCCACGCCATCGGCCGCGGCAGGCGCAACGGGCGGGAAGCCGAGACCGTGGTGGACGTGCTGGACTATTACGATGAAGCCACCGGCTTTCGGGCAATGGAACGCCTGACCGGCTGGCACGCCGCGGCCATGCTGATTTTTCAAGTCGGCGGACAGGTGCCCCCAGGCGCGGTGCCGCAGGAAACCGCCCTGCCGCCCGAGACCATGCTGGACGCCTTACGGGCCCGCGGCATTGCCATCACCGTGACTTCCTCGTAGCCGCGGGTGCTGCGACGAGGGGGTGCAGAGTGGCCGGCGGCGTGCCGTCAGCCGAACCAGCGGGCCAGGAACTGCAAGCCGATGTAGGCCATGCCCATCAGCAGTGCCCCCCCTACGATGCCCAGCAGCAGCACGAGGGCGTGGGGCACCGTTGGGCGGCCTTCGGCAGGGGCGGTATGGCCGGGGGTGGGCGAAAGCGGCAGCCAAAGGGTGGCCGTGGCCGTCGGCGAAGCGCTGGCGGTGGGGGAGGGTGTGGCCGTGCCGGTTGCCGTGGGCGTGGGCGTTACCGTTGCCGTCATGGTCGGCGTGGCTGTGATTTGCGGCGGCCGGACGATGATTTTTTCCCCCACATAGAGCGTGCTGTTCAGTTTGAGATGGTTATAGCGCAGCAGGTTCTGAATGGGCACTTTGTAAACATAGGCAATGCCCGAAAGCGTTTGCCCGTAGCGCACGATGTGGATGATGGCGCCTTCGGCGTTGGGGGTGGCGCGCACGTAAGGCGCGACCGGCAGCACGGCCGTGGCCGTGGGGTAGGGTGTGCCGCCCGGCGGCACGGTGGGCGGCGCGCCTTCCCCGATGTAGTAGGCGGCGTCAATGGTGTAATAGGTGGCCCCGCGGCTGTCGGTGGCGCAGCCCGCCCCGATATCGCGATAGTTGGACCCCATCATGGTGTTCCAGTGGGGCTGGTCGCCCGTCCACATCTGGATGACCGACGCAGGGGTCTGGTAATAGCCCCAGGCAATGTTTTCGGAAACGAAAATGGTATGTCCGGCACCATAGCCTGCTGCCCGCACCCGGTCGCGAGGGTGTGAGCCGTTGGGGCCCAGATGGGTCATCGTTTGGATAGAAGCCTGGTAATCGCTGTGCGCCTGAGAAACGGCCATCAGGATGGGGTTGGGCGTGTAAGGCGGCAGGCCGTGAGAGGTGCGCAGGGCGTTGACGCCGGCAATGAGCGCGGAAGGGCAGTCTTCGGCCCGGGTCTGATAGCCCGTCCAGAGGCCGAAAGCCGCCGCCACCGCCAGCAGCCACGCGGCGGCCCAGCGCGGCCAGAGGGGAAAGGCAACACGCTTTTTCATGGGGTTTTCTGCAGTGTTCGCATCGGCAGGCTGTAGCCGCCGTCGATCCACAGCACCTGCCCCCGAATCATAAACGCTTCGGGCGTGCACAGGAAACCGACCACCGCGGCCACATCTTCGGGCGTGACCAGCCGCCCGGCGGGGGTGGCGGCTTCCACTTCGCCGAGGAGGTCGTTTTCCCGAAAGGCGGCAAAATGCTTGAGGGCGTCGGTCAACACCACTCCCGGCGAAACGGCGTTCACCACAATGCCCTGGGGGGCGAGTTCCACGGCAAGGTAACGGGTCACGGCTTCCAGCGCGGCTTTGCTGGCGCCCACCACAACATACTCGGGCAGCACCCGCACCGACCCCGGGCTGGAAACCGCCACCATCGCCCCGCCGCCGCGGGCAGCCATGAGCGGCGCGGCGCGCTGGGCGGCAAACAGGAAGGCGCGCGCGTTGATGTTCATCGTCCAGTCCCAGCCGCGGGGCTTTTGCTGCATGGCCGGGCGGTTGTAGCCCGAAGCCGCGTTGTGCACCAGAATATCCAGGCCGCCGAAGGCTGCCTCGGCTGCCCCGAAAAGGACGTCAATACCGGCGATTTCGCCCACATTGGCCTTGACTACCAGCGCCTTGCGCCCCAGCGCGCGGATTTGGGCGGCGGTTTCTTCGGCGGGGGTGCGGTTTCGGAAGAAGTTGACCACCACATCGGCGCCGCGGCGGGCGAAGTGCAGCGCGATGGCGCGCCCGATGCCCCGCCCTGAGCCGGTGACGAGGGCAACTTTGCCTTCAAAGGGCTGCGGCGGCGCGGGCACCACGGCGATGCGGGGGAAGGTCAGCCCTGCTGTCAGGGGGCGCCCCGCGGCGGCGTTGGCGCGGGCGGCTTCCACCAGCGAGGGCAGCGCCGACCGTAAGGCTGCAAGATCCACGCCCTGGCACTGCGGCGGCAGCGGTTCCAGGTGGCCGAGGCAGCGCCGGAGCACTTTTTGCGCGCCGCTGAGGTTGCCGCGCTGCAAATGGAGGCAAACCGCCGCAGCCTGCACCAGCGCCTGGTACATCTCGCGGCCGGGGGCGTGCCCGGCACGCCAGGCGTCTTCAAAGGCCTCGTGGGCTTCAAAAAAAGCCCCGCGGTTGAACTCGGCGACACCCTGCTGCGCCGGCGGCGGCAGCGGTTGGGCGCAGGCGGCTTGCTGGGGCGCGTTCATGGGGTTTCGGGAATGTCGGGGATGGGAAGGGCGGTCACGGTGGCCGGCGTTTCGTATTCCTGCGCGCCGGCGGTGGAATGCACGCTGACCTGGGTGCCCGGGCGGGCGAAGGGGCGGCGCACCGCGGCGAGGGCGATGGCGCCGTTCTCTGCGGCGGCCACCGAGGTCAGGTGGCCGATCTGTTCCTCCCCGCGGCGCACGGTGGCCGGCAGCATCACAGGGGAAGCCAGCCGCATGCCCACTATGGCGCGGTGGCGTTCCGGCTGGCGGGCGGCGTAGGCCAGCATGGTGCGGCCGGGGAAGTCGGGCTTGGTAACATCCACCCAGGGCGCCAGCCCCACTTCGTAGGGCGAAAACTCAGCCGTCAGTTCGGTCTCTGCGCCCAAAATGCCCCGCCGTATCCGTTCATAGGTAAAAGTTTCCGGGCTGAGCAGGCGGGTGTGGGAAAGCATCATCACCGTGACGCCTTTGGGGTGGAGCAGCAACAGGCCGCTGCCCAGCACATCGGGCAGCGAAATGGCCGCCGAGCCGTTGGGAAAGCGCTGGGCGTACCCCGGTTCCCGCGGCGGCTGCAGGCCGGGCGGCAGGGGGCCTTCTCCGGGCAGCAGCATGGCGTGGTCCCACAGGCGCGATTCGTCGGCGATGGTCACGTCGTAGCGGCTGTCGGTTTTGCGCAGCGAGGCCAGCGGCACACTGGCGGAGGTGGTTTCCAATTGCCCCAGCAGATGGGCCAGGGTGGCTTCCCCGCGTCCGGGCAGGGTCAGCAGCAACAGGCTTTCGTGGTCGCTTTCCAGCACAAGGAGCAGATCAAGGATCCGCCCCGCCGCGTTGGTCAGGACGGTGATGACAGCCTGTTCGCGCGTGCAGCCTTCCAGCCGGTTGGTGGTGAGGCTGTTGAGGAAAGCGAGGCGGTCACGGCCGCTGAGCCGCAGGGTGCCCGCCTGAGGGTAGCGATAATACATCCAGGGCATGAGAAAACCTCCCGCAGAGGCACTTGCATTATAACATCAGCGCGCCTGGGCGAGGAAAGCCTCCAGGGCGGCCAGCGAGCGGCGGGCATAGGCGGCGTAGCGTTCCCGTTTGTTGCGAATGCGGCGGGAAAGCGGCGGCACGATGCCGTAGTTGGCTTTCATCGGCTGGAAATCGGCTGCCGAGGCGTGGGTGATGTAGTGGCACAGCGCGCCCAGCATGGTTTCCGGCGGCAGCACGAGGGGCGGCCGGCCCTGCAGCACGCGGGCGGCGTTCCAGCCTGCCAGCAGCCCGGTGGCGATGTTGCCCACATAGCCTTCCACGCCCGTAATTTGTCCGGCAAAGAAAAGGTCGTCGCGGTTGTGGAATTGCAGCGTGGGGCGCAGCAGCGCAGGCGAAAACAGGAAGGTGTTGCGGTGCATCTGCCCGTAGCGGGCAAATTCGGCGTGTTCCAGCCCCGGAATCATGCGCAGCACCCGGCGCTGTTCGCCGAATTTGAGGTTGGTCTGGAAACCCACGATGTTGTAGAGTGTGCCGGCGAGGTTATCCTGCCGCAGTTGCACCACCGCGTAGGGGCGCCTGCCGGTGCGCGGGTCGGTCAGCCCCACGGGGCGCAGGGGGCCAAAGGCGAGGGCGTCGTGGCCGCGGCGGGCGAGCACTTCAATGGGCAGGCAGCCCTCAAAGAATTTGCCTTTCCCGGCGCGCACCCCCGCGCCGCTTTCCAGCACCGGCTTTTCAAAATCGTGCAGTTCAATGCGCTCGGCGTTCACCAGTGCTTCAATGAAGGCGTCGTATTCCTCGCGGTTCAGCGGGCAGTTGATGTAATCGCCCTCTTCCTGCTCGCCGCGGCCATAGCGGGAAGCGCGGAAGCAGATGCTCATATCAATGGAATCGGCCACCACGATGGGGGCAATGGCGTCGTAGAAATAGAGGTGCTCCTGCCCGGTGAGCGCGGCGATGGCGCGGGAAAGGCGGTTGGAGGTCAGCGGCCCTGAGGCGATAATCGCGGGTTCGGCAGGGATTTCGGCAACTTCCTCCCGCACGATGGTGATGTTGGGGTGGCTTTCCAGCGCGGCGGTCACTTTTTGGGCGAAGATATCGCGGTCCACGGCCAGCGCGCCGCCTGCGGGCACGGCGCTTTCATCGGCGGCCTGCATGAGCAGGGAACCCATGCGGCGCAGTTCGGCTTTGAGCACGCCCGCGGCGCGGTCGGGCAGGTCCGACCCGAGGGAATTGGAGCATACCAGTTCGGCCAGGCGGTCGCTGACGTGCGCGCCAGTGGTAACTTTGGGGCGCATTTCGTAAAGGGTGACGGCCACGCCGCGCTTGGCTGCCTGCCAGGCGGCTTCGCTGCCTGCCAGCCCGCCGCCAACCACGATGAGTTTGGGAGAATTTGCCATCTCTGCTTCCTTGAAACGACCCGATGATGCGACTGCCTGCTTACGTAACTGTTCAGCCCAGGCAAGGAGAAACCACAGATGACACAGATTCCGCAGAAAATCATCCACAGATTCCGCAGATTCGCACCGATTGCAACCCCAGAAAACACAGAAGCGTCGCAGAAAACACAGAAGTTGACTTTGCGTCTTTGTTCCCTTTGCGCTCTTGGCGTTACGCCGTTGTAGCCTTTGGGTTTCCTGTGTGTCTTGGCGTTTTCATCGCAGGTGGGCTGAACAGTTACCTGCCTACATTGTAACAAGGAACGCCCTTTGCGGGTAGCGTTGGGGGGCGGCAAAGTTGGCACAATTCTTGCTACCTCGTGCTATACTTTTACCGGGCTTGTGGATACCTTTTTGGGAAACGCTCATGCCGCGCCTTCAATTGGCCCCCGCTTTCACACACACGCAGCGCCATTTGCCCAACGCCGTGCTGGCGCAGACCATGAAGTTTTTGGTGCAGCCGCTGGCCGCGCTGGCAGAGGCGTTGCGCGCCGAAGTGGCGGCCAACCCGGCGCTGGAAATTGTGGATGACGGCATTCCCCGCTGCCCGCGCTGCCGCACGCCGCTGGTGGGCGGACAGTGCCCCCGCTGCAGCCGCCCCGTTGCAGCCGACCCCGCCGAACCCATTGTGTTCGTCTCGCCGCCGGAAGACCATGCTGCGCCCCTCCCCTGGCGCGGCGAAGACGCCCCCGACCCGGAGGAAGTTGCCCTTGCCCAGACGGTAGATCTGCCCACCTATGTTGCCCGCCAGATTTCCCCCGACCTGCCCGACCCGGCCGACCGCCGTGTGGCGGCCTTCCTGCTTGCCAACCTGAACGACGACGGCCTTTTGAACCTGAGCGTTACCGAAGCGGCTTATGCGCTGCGGGTTTCGCCGGCGCGGGTGGAAGCCGTGCTGGTCGTGGTAGAAACCGCCGACCCGCCGGGTGTGGGTGCGCCTTCGCCGCGCGAAGCCCTGCTGGCCCAGGCGCGGCTGCTGGCGGCGGAAGGGGAAGCCGTGCCGCCGGCGGTGTTTGCCGTGTTGGAGCACCCCCGCGCGCTGGAAACCTGGGCGGCCGAAGGCGGGGCGGCGCTGGCGGCGCTTTTGGGGCTGGCGGCGGACGCCGTGGCCCCGGCGATGGCCTACATTGCCCGCAACCTGAACCCGTATCCCGCGCGGGCGGCGTGGGGCAGCCGCCGCCTGGGCCTGACGCCTCCCCCGCCGCCTACGGCCATGCCCGACGTCGTCATTTCTTTCCACAACCACGACCCGCGCGGCCCGTTGGTGGTGGAGGTGCTGGCGCCGCTGCAAGGGCTTTTGCGGGTCAACCCCCTGTTTCGGGAAACCGCCCGCCGGATGGGCGAGGCCGGCGAGGCTCTGCAGGAACAGGTGGAGCGGGCGGCGCTGGTGGTCAAAAGCCTGCGTCAGCGTGAAAACACCATGCTGCAGTTGATGCGTTTGCTGACGCGTGAACAGCGCGGTTTCATCGTTCACGGTGATGAGCACCTCAAACCCATGACCCGCGCCCGCATGGCGGAGCGGCTGGGCGTGAGTGAGTCCACCATGTCGCGCGCCGTAGCAGGGAAACTGGTACAATTGCCCAATGGCAAGGTCATTCCCCTGGCGCGCTTTTTTGACACCAGTTTGCCCGTGCGGGCCGTGCTGCGGCGGCTGGTGGCTTCCGAAAGCCGCCCCCAAAGCGATGCCGAACTGGCGCGGCGGCTCAAAGCCCTGGGCTTCCCCGTGGCCCGCCGCACGGTAGCCAAGTACCGCGCCATAGAGCACATCCCGTCTGCTCATCAGCGGCGGGCGAAAGGGCAGGGCGCTTCATGGTAATCCGGCTTCCCTTTTCTGCCCCGGCCGCACCCGCGGCGTTGGCAGCCATGCTGGAGCATATTGAACAACCGGCATTGCTGGTCGCCGAACGCGGGCTGCGGATTGTGGCTGCCAACCTGGATGCCGGGCGCCAGAGCGGCTATTCCCGCGAAGCACTGCGACGCCAGGTTTGGGAGCAGCTTTTCCCCGAGCTTTCGTGGCAGATGCTCACCGCGCTGGAAGGGCAGGAGGTGGTGAGCTTTCTGCAGCATCGTGAAGGGCGCAGCCGGAAAGTGGTCTGCCGCGCCCATGCGTTGGAAAAAGAGCGGAAATTGTGGCTGGTGGTATTTGCCCCGCCCGTGCTGCGGGAAGAGCCCACCCGCCCGCGGGAAACGGCTCTGGAACGCATCATTCGGCACGTGGTGGAGGGGGTGGAAAGCGCCGACCCCGACACCATGCTGGAGCGCCTGTTGAAAGAGATGACGCGGGCGCTGGGGGCCACCTGGGGGGCGGTGTATTTGCTGGCGTCGCCGGCCTACCGGCTGCGGAGCAAAACCGGCGCTGCGCCGGACCTTCCGCTGGCCTTGCCGTTGCAGCATGGCGCGCTGTTGCGGCAGCCGCACGCTTTTGGCCCCGAAGCCGTTGCGGAAACCGCGCTGCACGCGGTGGTGCGCACGGCCGAAGCCCCTTACATGGTGGCCGCGCCTCTGGGCGAAGGCCCGGCCGTTGAAGGATTTGTGGCCTTTGGTTATAGCCAGCCGCCGCCGACGGGTGCCGTGCAACGAGCGGCGTCGCTGGCGCGCGGGCTGCGGCAGGTGGTGTTGTGCCGTTTGCAAATCGGGCATGAGCGCGAAGAAGAAAAGCGCATCCATCAGGCTGTGGGGGTGCTGCATTTGCTTTTGGAACATGCTTATGAGGGCGTGCTGGTTTTCGACGCGGCGCTGCATCTCAGAGGCATGAGCCGCTCTGCCGAAGAGATGCTTGGGTATGCCCGCGACGAAGCGGCCGGGGCTGCTTTCTCGGACCTCATTGTCGGCGAGGCCGCGCTGGAAACCGCGGCGCGGCAGGCGCTGACCCTGAATCAGCTCCAGGCGCTGGAAGCCCATTTGTTGCGCCGCGACGGCACGGAATTCCCTGTGGAAGTGCGCCTGTTGCCCTGCCGCCCCCACGGCGAAAAGCAGCCGCAAGGCGTGCTCGCATTGCTGCACGACTTGAGCGCGGAAGAGCGCTACCGGCTGCAGTCCCAGCGGCTGATGTGGCGCGCCATGCTGGGCGATGTGCTGGCCAGCTTTGCCCATGAAGTCCGCGATCCCCTCAACAGCATCAGCACCGGCCTGGAATGGCTGGAACTTTCGCTGCCCGAACACGCCCCTGCTCGGGAAACCGTTTCGGCGCTGCAACAGGATGTGGAGCGCATGACGGAGCTGGTGAAGCACCTGCTTGATTACAGCCGGACGCGCACCCTGCAGCTCAAGCCAATGGACGTGGGCACGTTGCTGGAAGGCATTTTGCGCCGTTGGGAACGCCGCTTCCGGCGATACCGCATTGAACCGGTTTTTCATGTGGCCGATGATATTCCCCAGGTGCTGGGCGACCGCCTTTCGCTGGAGCAGGTTTTCGTCAATCTCATTGACAACGCGATTCATGCTGTCAAAGAACAGCCGGGTGAGCGTTTTGTAGGGGTCAAAGTGAGCGCCTCGGTTTCCGATAACGGCACCCGCTGGGTGGAAGTGGCAGTAACCGACAACGGGCCGGGGTTCACCGAAGAGGTAGGCCGCCACATTTTTGAACCGTTTTACACGACTCGCAAAGACGGTTACGGCCTCGGCCTGTCCATTACCAGACAGCTGGTGACGGCGCACCGCGGCAGCATTGATGCCGCCAGTTACGTGGGAGGGGGCACGGTGTTCCGTGTGCGGCTGCGCGCAGTGGAAGAGGAATGAACATGGCATACAACGTCCTTATCGTTGAAGACGAACCCCATGCCCGGCAGTATATCGGCGCGTTTTTGCAGCAACAGGGCTATGAAGTGACCGAAGCGTCCACTTATGCCGAAGCCCTGCAGGCTTTGCAACGCGGCCAGGGCGATATTGTGCTGCTGGATATCCAGCTGCCTGATGCCTACGGCCTGACCCTGCTCGACGAAACGGCCGATTGGCCGAACCGTCCGCCCGTCATTGTGATCACCGGCTATGGCAGCATTGAAACCGCCGTGGAAGCCATGCGCGGCGGCGCTTATGATTTTCTGCAAAAACCGGTCAAGTTCAAGCGGCTTTTGCAATCCCTCAAGCGGCTGGAAGAAATTGTGGCCATGCGGCGGGAACTGGCGCTTTGGCGGCAGCAGCAGGCGGCCGATTTTGTCGCCGGCAACAGCCCGGCCATGCAGGCCGTGTTGGCCCAGGCGCAGCGGGCGGCGGAAGTCTCGGCGACGGTGCTCATTACCGGCGAAACCGGCACGGGCAAAGAGGTGCTGGCGCGTTTCATCCATAAAAACGGGCCGCGTGCCGAAAAACCCTTTGTGCCCATCAACTGCGCGGCCGTGCCCGAGACCATGCTGGAATCTGAACTTTTTGGCTACGAAGCCGGCGCATTCACCGGCGCTGCCAAACGCAAGCCCGGCTTGATGGAAATTGCCGATGGCGGGGTGCTGTTCCTTGATGAAATTGCCTCGCTGCCTCTGGATATGCAGGCCAAATTGCTGCGCGCTCTGGAAGAACGCGTCATCCGCCGGATGGGCGGCACGAAGTGGATTCCGGTGGACGTGCAGGTGCTGGCGGCCTCTAACCGCGACTTGCAGGAAATGATCGCCGCCGGGAAGTTTCGCGAAGACCTTTATTACCGCCTGAAAGTGCTGGAATTGCGGCTGCCGCCGCTGCGAGAACGCCGGGAAGACATCCCGGCGCTGGTGGGCTTTTTTGTGCGGCAGTTAGCGCCGCGCATGGGCAAGCAAGTGCGTGATGTGACGCCGCGGGTGTTGCAGGCGCTGGAAGCCTATCGCTGGCCGGGCAACATCCGCGAACTGCGCAACGCCATTGAGCGGGCGCTGCTCTTTTGCGACGGCGACACGCTGGACCTGCAGCATTTGCCGCCGGAGATTGTCAGGTGGTCGGATAGTCGGGTCGTCGGATAGTCGGGGCGTTCCCCCTAATTCCGTAATTACCTACCCAGATCGCGGCGATGGCAACCCTGGGCATGGGTTCCCACCGCGTTTTTCTTTGGCACCGCCCGATGCTGTGGGAACCCCACCCCCGTCCCCTCCCCGCTTGCGGGGAGGGGAGCCAGGGGAGGGGTATGACAAAGGCGCAGTGCATCAAGAGGCAGGGAGAGCACCACAGCGTAGGCAGTTACC
>JALUXH010000105.1 GCA_027019065.1 Anaerolineales bacterium | reverse complement strand
GGGGGGGGGGGGGGGGGGGGTCAATGCAGCGGCGGCGGTGTCAAAGAAAAACGCGGTGGGAACACATGCCCAGGGTTGCCATCGCCGCGATCTGGGTAGGTAATTACGGAAGGCCGCCGAAATCCCAGAAAATGCTTTGTGTTCAGGGGGGCTTTCCCCGTTCATCCTTCTTCGGCAATGCTTTGGAGGCGTTTGGGCTGTAGGGCGGGACGCCGTCCCGCCCTACGAGGGGTGCCCGGTATCACGTGGGTAGTTGGCAACAACGGAAACAGCAAGCACCACAAATGCAAGCATCAACAGCATGGCAATTTCTTTTTTCATCCCCCCACCTGAACTTTATTTGGTGGGAGAAGTATAAAAATGTAAAATGCAATCATGGTGCAATGTGCTGAATGTCTTTTCCAACTTGAGAATAGACGACACTGTCAAGAGTGTCTGTTAGAGAGAGCATCAAGGGGTCCCAACCATATTTCACAGCAGGGCTATTCTTGGCATAACTATGAATACCAATGCGAGCAACATCACCATCTTTCGGCAAGTGCATGATATGCCCGAAAGCGAAAAATGCGCGAGGATCAGAGCCTTTCATTTTGAACCTCGTTATTTTTCCGCCTATATCATCTATAACGGAATAATAGTCTATCCCTGAGAAGTTTGTGTCGGCTGGATATTCAAACGGCCCAGTGTATGGCTCAATATCCCTCCATGTGTCAATCTGCCCCAGCCCTTTGCCCAATTTCTCGTCATAATGCCCCTCTGCAATCATTTCGTAGAGCTTGGGCAGGAAGTCCGGCCATTTTGATTTGTCCGTGTAATACGGGTAAGGCAACCGCACGCTGGCATCAAACACAAGGTCGTATTTCCCGGAAGCCAGCAACTCTTCCATGAATGGCTTTGCCCGCTTTTCACTGGCATCTGCCATGACAAACAAACTGCCTGCCGGCGCTTTGCCAATCTCAGGCTTCATGGACTGCGCCGGGCCTATCAGCACCGCAGGCTTGCCGTTGTAGGCAGGCGGTTTGCCGAAGATGACGCCCACATCTTTCATAGTTGAAGCCGGAACTTTGTATGTGCCATGATCGCTGTGTTTATCCGCTCTATTGTCAAAAAGCCCGTCTAAAAGATAAACGCTTAGTTCACTGTTGGTGTTCATTTCCACAACATGGTCTTCACCATAACCCTCTTCTGGAATATCGGGCAGGTAAACCGGTGATTTTTCATAGCCCAGCAGTTCTTTTGTGGCATTGAATTCAAGCATGTGGAAAAACGGCTTGGCAAGCCATGCGCCGTTCTTGTATTGCTTGAACGCGACAATCCCGCCGTTGTAGCGGTTGAATTCCCCAGGATGTTCGGCTATCCACGCATAAGAGCCGAATATCTGGTCAAGGGTCATATTGTGGTCTTTAAGAATGACGGTTGTATTCAAATCATTGCCATCTTCTTTTGGGTCAAAGGTTGTTATGAGTTTTCTTTTGCCTCCCGAAGCGTTCCACACAGTTACATAGCCAACATATGGAAAAACCATTTGTGATACAGCCAAACCTTCTACGAACTTGTAGAGTTTCGGACTGTTGTTTTCCAGATAAGCCACCAGAATCCCGTTGTTGTTTTTCATGATTCCAGAGAATGGCAACTCTACCGCATTATTGATTCTCGGGGTAATGAAAGGCTGGGTGTGCTCGCTTTTGTAAACATTGTTCAGCACCACATGAGACCACAGCATCCACAGGCCCAGGCCTTTGTGGAATTGGGCAGTGTCATCCGGCAACTCCGAAAGTTTGGCATCTGGCACATCGGATGGGCTAACAAGCGCGTAGTAGTAGGTCGGGTCGGCTTCTCCCTGGGACACTTTTTCGCCGATTTGCTCTATCTGGTCCTCCGAGATTGCTGGCCTGAGGAGCAGGACAAGGTCGTCTGAAGGGTCGCCGTCCTGGATGCCGTCCGGGTCCACCCTGCCTGCCACATACACGGGTCCTGCGGGCAGGTAAACTTTTGTGGCAGCCGGGTTGCCGAGGTGGCCTCCGAGCACGCCGGTCACATCATTTTGCAGGCTGATTTCCCTGCCTCCAAGCATGTAGTGGAGCAATTGCCCTGCATTCTTGGGGCTGACATCCACTTCTTCGGTCAGGGGCTTGAGGTCAAGCCCTGGGTCCATTTTGTTGAATATGAATGCCGGTATATAGGCTGTTGCGCCGTTTGAGGTGAGTTCCACGAATTTGCCAATGGCAAGTTCCGGCTTTTCCTGCATTGGGCCTTCCATTGTCGTGGATTTCCATGATGGGTCCACGTCAAACCGCATGTCCACAAGGCCTTCCACATGGGCAGTGCTTCCAATTGAGCCGTTGATTGAATAAGTGACATAAGGGGCAAGCGCATCCAGGGTTTTGCCTGAAAGCGTGTAGGGGTCTGGGGTTGGAGTGGGTGTGGGTGGCTGGGTTGGGGTGGGTGTGAATGTTGGCAAGGCCGTCGCCGTGGGGGGCGGCGTAGGGGTAGAGGCCGGGCGGCAGCCGGCCGAGAGCAGCAGGCTCACCGCGGTGAGCAGCAGGAAGAAGGCCGAAAACCGTGGACGAAGCATGTTTCCCCTCCGAGAGTGGTTGGCGGAAAAGCCTTTGAGGATGAACGCCGAAAAAATTATACAACCATCCGGCGAATTGTGGGGCCAGATGCGGGGGGCGAAACGTTAAGGCGCTATCCGGGAAATCCCGCGGGGATGTCATTGCGAGCGCCCCTTCGCTGCGGCGTAGGGCGGGACGCCGTCCCGCCCTACAATGTGCCTCGGCGCGCCGCCAAAGGCTGAACGGCGACTTTCGCCCCATCTGTGCTCGTTTGTGCAATCGGCGGATGTTTTTTTCTGCGGAATCGTAATTACCTACCCAAATCGTAGCGATGGCAATGCCGGGCGTGTTTTCACACCGCGTTTTCCTTTGGCACTGCCCTGTGCTGCATGAACCCCACCCCCGTCCCCTCCCCGCTTGCGGGGAGGGGAGCCAGGGGAGGGGTATGACACAGGCACAGTGCATCAAGAGGCAGGGAGAGCACCACAGCGTAGGCAGTTACGCGGAATCTGCGTCCTCTGCGGTTCCCCCTGGCCGGGGCCGAGCAGTGACCCGAAAAGTTGAATCAGGCGGTGGAGGAAGACTGCCGGCGGGGTAAAATAGTGGCGATGACCTGCCCGCACCGCGGCGCTGCCGACGCCGGACGCGTTTCCCGCTGTGGGTCGGTGTGGCGTTGCCCTCCGCCCCTTCCCGCCGGCGGGGGCGGGGGGAAGGTTCAGCGCACAGGCGCATGAATCCAAAGGCGCCGGCGGCACACCCGCCTGGGTAGGGGCCGTTTCCTTTACCGGAGCAGAACGGGTATGTTTTTGGATGGATCCACAGGTCAAAGCCGCATGCTGCTTCGCTACCGTCACTACCTCGCCATGCAGTGGCATGTGGCCGCCGAAGCGCCGCTGGAAGCCTGCGGCCTGGTGGCCGGGCGCGGCGGCGTGAGCGAAGCCGTGTACCCCATCCCCAACGCGCTGCACAGCCCCACCCGCTACCGCATGGAGGCGGAAGCCCAGGTGCGGGCATTTTTTGCGCTGGAAGCCGCGGGGCTGGAATTGCTCGCCATCTACCACAGCCACCCGCGGGGCCCATCGCTGCCTTCCGCCACCGATGTGCGGGAAGCCGCTTACGCCGTGCCTTACCTCATCTGGGCTCCGGTGGGGGCAACCTGGCTGGTGCGCGCCTTCCGGCTGCAAAATGGCGTTTGGGAAATTCCCCTGCGGCTGGCATAAGCAACCTTTGGGGCTAAAAAGTGTTAGAATGAGCGCAGCACGACTTTCCGGCAGGAGGTTCCCGCTATGTTTTGGCTGCGAGTTTTGATGGTGCTGGCCGTGGCTTATTTCATCGGCGCCATTCCGTTTGGCTACATTTTCGTGAAAATCAAAACCGGGCGCGATGTGCGTCAGATTCAAAGCGGGCGCACCGGCACCACCAACGCCATGCGCGCCGCCGGCGTGTGGGTGGGGGTTGCCACGGTGGTGCTGGACATTTTGAAGGGGATGGTGGCCGTCTGGCTGGCGCGGGAGATCTTTCCCGCCTTCCCGTGGGTGCATGTGGCCGCGCCGCTGGCGATGATTTTGGGGCACAACTACTCGCTGGTCATGGTAGAGCACAACGAAAAAGGCCGCCCGGTGCTCAAGGGCGGCGCAGGGGGGGCGCCCAGCGTGGGTGGGGCGATGGGCCTCTGGTGGCCGGTCGCGCTGATTCAAATTCCGCTGGGGGCGGTGATTTTGCTGGGCGTGGGCTATGCCTCGGTCGCCACGATGAGCATGCCGCTCATTGCCACCATTGTGTTTGCCTGGCGGGCGGCGCGCGGCCTGGGGCCGTGGGTTTATGTGGCCTATGGCCTGCTGGCCGAAGGGCTTTTGCTGTATTCCCTGCGGCCCAACATCAAGCGGCTGATTGCCGGGGAAGAGCGGGTGGTGGGCCTGCGGGTGTGGCTGGCCAAACGGAAAGCCCGCCGCGAGGCGGCCTCTGCCCAGCCCCCGGCGGCTTCAACCGAGCCCCCCAAAGCCTCCGCATCGCCTTCGGCAGGCGCCGCGCAGCGCCACGCCCCGACCGGCGGGGCGCGCTGAACGGCGGCGGGCCGCTGCCCGGCGCTTACGTCCAGGCAGGCAGCGGCACACGGCGCAGTGCAGTGCGGGAAGCCAGACGGCGCGCCACTTCTTCCAGCGGCCGTCCGCTTTTCGGATGGCGCAGGCCGGGGGCCACTTCGGCCAGCGGCACCGCCCAGTGGGCGTAGCGCCACACGTCGGCATCCACCACCCGGCTGCCTTCCACCAGAATGTCCAGGTCAATGGGGCGCGGCGCGTTGGGGTCAGCCGTGTGTACCCGCCCCAGGGCGGCTTCAATGGGGCGCAGCACGCTTTCCTTGAGGCGGGCCGCGCTGAAGGGGGCGGCGACCACGGCGACGGCGTTGTAAAAATCGGGGCCCTCCGAGCCGATGGCCGCGCTTTCCCACACGCGGGAAAGCGCCACCACGGGCACCCGCGCCCGCAGCATGTGCAGCGCCCGCGGCAGGTTTTCGGCCGGGCGAATGTTGCTGCCAAAGCCGATGACGATGCGCCGGATTTCAGGCGCGCGCGCGCTCAATTTCCACCCCCACGGCATCGGCAAAACGCACCGCGCCGGGCTTTTCCACCCGCACCTGCACGCGCGCCACGCCGGGTTCTTCCAGGCACAGGCGCGCCAGGTCGCCCGCGAGGGCTTCCACCGTGTAGCGCGCCGCGCTTTCGGCGTGGGCGAGCACTTTCTTTGCCACCGTGCGGTAGTTCACGCAGTCGGCAATGTCATCGCTGGCTTCGGCGGCGCGGTTGTCGGTAAACAGCACGATGTTGATGAGGATTTCCTGGGGCTTTTCGCGTTCCCACGCGTTCACGCCGATGATGCCGCGGGCCCGCAGGTTGCGAATGATGACCTTGTCCATAACCTCTCCCTAAAAGTAATTACCTACCCCGATCGCGGCGACGGCAACCCTGGGCTTGTGTTCCCACCGTGTTTTTCTTTGGCACCGCCGCCGCTGCTGCGTTGACCCCTCCCCTGGCTCCCCTCCCCGCATGCGGGGAGGGGAGCCAGGGGAGGGGTATGACAAAGGCGCAGCACATCAAGACGCATCAAGATACATGGAGAGCACCACAGCGTAGGCAGTTACCCCTAAAAGCGGAACAAATCCATCAGGCGATAGGCCGCGCGCAGGCTGCCTTTGAAGCGCACTTTGCCGGTGAAGTAGGCTTTCGTGGCGTCCAGTTTGCCGTTGGCCAGCGCCAGGAAGTCTTCGGCCGAGGCGGTGAGGCGCATGGCCTGGGGGTCGTCGGTGACGCCGGGGGCGATGTGCAGGCGGCTGTTGTGGATGCGCAGCACCCAGTCGCCGCCGCCTTCGCCCGTGAGGTGCAACTGGCCGGTGATTTCCACGCCCGCGGCCTGGTCGGGCCGGAAGCGGCTTTGCACGGCAGCCAGAACTTCGTTCACATGGTGGAAACGGCTCATGAAGGATCCCTCAGGGCAGGAATTGGGGGTAGCGGATGGCGACCGCCGCGGTGAACACCACGAAAGTGAGCAGCGCCCCAAAGGCCACGTCGCGGTAGGGGCGGTGGTCGCGGCGGCTGAGGTAGGCTGCGCCGTAGTCGTAAATTTTGCCGCCAAAGTCGCTCCACTGCGGCCCGGCGAAGGCCGAGAACAGCATTCCGCCGAGCAGGCCGCCGACATGCCCCCACATGTCAATGTTGCTTTGCAGGCTCCACATCAGGTTGACGGCAATCCAGAACAGCGCCTGGGTGACGATGCCGCGGGCCAGGTTGCCGAGGTAGTGCTGGTTGGCGTAGAAAACGACCAGATAAGCGCCCAGCAGGCCGAAGATGGCCGTGGAAGCGCCGAGGGAAGCCGCGGGCGTCAGGGCGGTGGAGAGGGCGTTCCCGGCGTAGGCGCTGAGGACGTAAAGCAAGGCAAAGCGCCAGGGCCCCAGCAGGCGTTCCAGTTCCGGCCCCAAAACGTACAGCCCCCACATGTTCAGGCCGATGTGCAGCAGCCCGGCGTGCAGGAACATGGGCGTGAGCAGCCGCCAGTATTGATGGGCGTTGACGATGAGCGGTGTGTATTTGATGCCCCACTGCACCGGCCAATCGGCGCCCGTCCAGACTTCCGAAAGCGCCTGCAGCAAAAAGACCAGCACGGTGAACGCGCCAATGGCCGCGCTCACCCAGGGAAAGTTGGGAGGTATGCGGCGCCGCCACGCCTGCCAGCCGGAGGAGCGCGGCCGGGGCGTGTAGGGGGAAGTGTTCATAAATTCACCTTTCGGGGGGGAATGTGGTGATGTTCGGCTGCGATGATGGCGATGATGGTGTCCACGGTTTCTTCCAGCGCGTGTTCGCGGTTGACCACCACGTAGTCAAACTCTTCCATCCGTTTGAGTTCCTGGCGGGCGGTGGCAATGCGCAGGCTGAGGTCTTCGGCCGATTCGGTTTTGCGGCGCTTTAGCCGCGCCACCAGTTCCTCTTCGCTGGCGGTGGTCAGGAAGATCAGCACCGCGTCCGGCACCAGCCGCCGAATGGTGGCCGCACCCTGAACATCAATCCGCATGAGGACGTCCTTCCCGCTGGCCAGGGCTTCCCGCACCTGCTGTTTGGGAATGCCTTTGTAATCGCCGTACACGATGGCGTATTCCAGCAGTTCGTCTTCTTCTATCATGCGGGCAAATGCTTCGCGGGAAAGGAAGAAGTAGTCCACGCCGTGGCGCTCGTCGGGGCGGGGCGGGCGGGTGGTGGCCGTGACCACGAAGTGGATGGGCAGGCGGCGCTCTTTCATCCGCTGGATGACGGTGTCTTTCCCGACGCCGGAAGGGCCGGAAATCACAATGAGCAGCGGCGAAGGGGGCGGAGGGGCAAAAGAGGTCATGCGGCAACTCCGGAGGGATAGAAGGTGGCTATAATTGTAACACTCCAACCACTCACCCCCCCGCAAGGAGGTGCGTATGCCGGCTTACACCTATCGTTGCAATGCCTGCGGTGTGCGCTTCACGGTGCGGATGTCATATCAGGAATATGGCCGGAAAGCGGTGCAATGCCCCCGTTGCGGCAGCGCCGCCGTGGAGCGTGTGCCTGCCCGCGTGCGGATGCTGCGCCCGGAAGAGGCGGTGCTGGAAGCGATGGCCGACCCGGCCCGTCTGAGCGCGCTGGAAGACGACCCCCGCGCGCTGGGCAAGATGATGCGGGAAATGGGCTCGGCCCTGGGGGAAGACCTGGGCCCGGAATTTGATGAAGTGGTTGACCGTCTGGAAAAGGGGCAAAGCCCCGAGGAAATAGAGGCCGCCTTGCCGGAGGAATCGCCTGCCGAGGGCATTCTCAAACAAGATTTTGTTCATTCTGGAAGGCGCCATCCGCCCCGCCTGGGGTGAGATCTCACCCATCCCCCGCTGAGCCTCGCTTGGCCTTCGGCTACGCTCAGGCCAGGCGCTCGGCTCATCTGCCCCCTTCCCTCAACCCCTCCCCTTGCTCCCCTCCCCGCGTGCGGGGAGGGGATGGGGGTGGGGTGAAGGGGGCGGCTCCGGCGGGCTGAGCGGAAGCGAAGCCTCGCCGGAGCGGGGGGTAGGGAGAGATCAAGCCAGGTGGCTGAGCACTGCCGGAGAGCATAATCCCAATGATCTGTGTTGGTGATGCACGAGGGTGAGGCGGATTAGCCCTTCTGCGCGTATCTATTCAACCCGGCCAGGGAGGCGACCGCAGATTCCGCAGAAAAAACATCCACAGATTTCACAGATGAGCGCAGATTGGGCGAAAGATGCCGAAAGACTCGTCTCGTTTTCGTTTCCCGGCGTCTTTGGGGGTGTCTTGGCGAACTTGGCGACCCGTTTTTTTTGTGCGTCTGCGTGCTCATCGCAGGCGGGCTGAACCCTTTGTTCAGGCGCAAGCGGTTTTTCGCTTTCAGGGCAGCACTTCGGCCAGCGCCCAGCGCAACAGGCCGGGGCGCATGGCGGTGCGGGTGGCGGTGAGGCGCAGGCCGACGCGGGCGAAGAGGGCTTCCAGGGCGGCGGCGTCCCAGCGGAAGTGGGCTTCGGCGCGGGCAGCGAGGTTGAGCAGGGTTTCCCGCGCCAGGCCCTGCAGGCCGCGGGCATCGGCCAGGGCCTGCGCGGCGGCCACGCTCATGTGCTCGGAAGGGTTGAGCACGGCCACATGGCCGCCCGGGGCGGTGACGCGCGCCATTTCCTGCAGGGCGGGCAGGGGGTCGGGCAGCAGATAGAGCAGGTTGGAAGCCAGGGTGAGGCCAAACGCCCCCGCGGGGAAGGGTAAAGCCTCGGCGCGGGCCAGCGCCACCCGCGGGTGCAGGCTCTGGGCCAGCATTTCGGGGGCGCTGTCAACGCCGACGGCCCAGTGGCCGCGCCGGGCGGCCAGGGCCGGGGCCAGGGCCGGGCCGGTGCCCACATCCAGCACGCGGGCGGGACGTTCTGGAAGGCACCAGCCGACGAAGCGCGCCAACGTGCGCCCCCAGCCGGTGCGGGTCTGGAGTTCCAGAAAGTAGGCGTGGTCTTCGGCGGGGAGGGGCATGGGGCGGGCGAGGGCGGGTTTTCGGGGTTTCAGGGCTCCGCTGCCGGGCGGTTGAGCGCCCAGATGATGGCCAGGCCGTCCAGGGTCAGCCAGGGGTTGATGATGCCGATGATGTCGGTTTCCTGGGCGATGATTTCGGCCAGGCCGCCGGTGGCGATGACTTTCATTTCCGGGCCGAGTTCGCGGCGGAAGCGCGCCACGATGCCTTCCACCAGGCCGACATAGCCGAACAGCAGGCCCGATTGCATCGCGTGGACGGTGTTGCGCCCGATGGCGCTGGGGGGGCGTTTGAGTTCCACCCGCGGCAGTTTGGCGGCGCGCATGAACAGGGCTTCCGAGGCGATGCCGATGCCGGGGGCAATCGCCCCGCCGAGGTAGTCGCCTTCGGCCGAAATGGCGTCAAAGGTGGTCGCGGTGCCGAAATCCACCACGCAGGCCGGGCCGCCGTAGAGGGTGCGGACGGCGGCAGCGTCCACGATGCGGTCGGCGCCCACGGCGCGCGGGTCTTCGTAGCGGATGCGCACGCCGGTGCGGACGCCGGCTTCCACCACCAGCGGCTGATGGCCGAGGTAGCGGCGGCAGGCTTCGGCCACGCGGCCGGTGAGCGGCGGCACCACCGAGGCCATGCACACCCCCGTCAGGTCGCCGGGGACGATGCCGGCGTGTGCCAGCAGGCCGAGGAACTGCAGGCCGTATTCGTCGGGCATCCGCCTGTGGTCGGTGGCTAAGCGCCAGCGGGGGCCGGCCTCCTGCCCGCGGTAGATGCCTAAGGTAATGTTGGTGTTGCCGATGTCAATCGTGAGGAGCATGACTGCGCCTTTCCTGACCGAAGCCTATAGTGAGCAAGATTTACAGTCACCGTTCAGCTCTGGCAGGGAGAACCACAGATTTGCCATCTTGGTGCTTTTGCGTTAACTTCTTGGCGACCTGCCTGTTGCGCTTTGGCGCGCTTACTGCGGACGGGCTGACCCGTTGCGGTTTGCATTGTTTTCGCCTTCTGCTTGACAAATGCTCTCTTTGGGCGTATCTTTGTTGTAGATACGACCGGGAGGTGAAAGGATGTTGACGAAAGTTCAGAAATGGGGCAACAGTTTAGCCGTGCGCATTCCCAAGGCGTTTGCGGAAGAATTGGGGCTGGCCCACAACGCCGTGGTGGAAATGGCGCTTGTGGAGGGCAAACTGGTCGTCCAGGCCGCTGCTCCCCGCCCGTGGACTTTGGAAGACTTGCTTGCACAAGTCACGCCTGAAAACATCCACGAAGAGATCGGGAGCGGTGAATCGGTGGGGAGGGAAGCGTGGTAGCCCGCGTGCCTGACCGCGGCGACGTGGTGTGGTTGACTTTCAACCCGCAGGCCGGGCACGAGCAGGCCGGTCGCAGGCCGGCGGTGGTGCTTTCGCCCGCCGCTTACAACGCCAGGGTTGGGCTGGCGCTTTTCTGCCCCATCACCACCAGAGTCAAAGGCTATCCGTTTGAGGTGGCGTTGCCGGAAGGCTTCCCCGTGGGCGGCGTGATCCTTGCCGACCAGGTGCGAAGTTTGGATTGGCTCGCCCGCCGCGCCGAGGTGGTGGCTCGTTTGGCCGATGAGGTAGTTGAGGAAGTGCTTCAGAAACTTGAGACCCTGTTGCACTGAAAGCACGCCTTCCGGTTTTTAAGGAATCGGTCAGGGGCGGCGTTAGAACGTCTCTTTTCCCGTGCCGATGAGCATGTTGTCGATCAGGCGGGTTTTGCCCACGAAGACGGCCATGGAAAGCAGGGCTTTCTCTACCCTGCCGTGCAGTTCTTCCAGGGTGTCGGGGTCGGCGCAGGAAACATATTGCAGCCGCGCCAGCGGTTCGGCGCGGATGGTGTCTTCCATGATTTTGCGCAGGGTGTCGGCGTCGCGCTCGCCTTGCCCGAAGGCGGTTTTGGCCGCCGTGAGGGCGCGGTAAAGCACGGTCGCGGCCCGGCGCTCTTCGGGGTTGAGGTAAGTGTTGCGGCTGGACATCGCCAGACCGTCCGGCTCGCGGCGGATGGGGCAGACCACGATTTCGATCGGGAAGTTCAGGTCGCGCACCATTTGCTGGATGACGCGCGCCTGCTGGGCGTCTTTCTGGCCGAAGTAGGCGCGCCGGGGCTGCACGCCGTTGAAAAGTTTGGCCACCACGGTGGTCACGCCGCGAAAATGGCCGGGGCGGCGGGCGCCTTCCAGCAGTTGGGTGATTTTTTCCACCTCAACCCAGGTCTGGAAGCCGGGCGGGTACATCACCTCGGCGGTGGGCGTCCACACCAGGTCCACGCCCTCGGCTTCCAGCAGCGCCAGGTCGCGCGCCAGGTCGCGGGGGTAACTTTCCAGGTCTTCGTTGGGGCCGAACTGGGTGGGGTTGACGAAGATGCTCACGGCCACGCTCGCGTTGTCGCGCTTCGCGCAGCGCACTAACGAGAGGTGGCCGTCGTGCAGGTAGCCCATGGTGGGCACGAAGCCCACCGGTTCGGGCAAGTGGGCGCGGGCCGCCCACAGTTCTTCCAGCGTGGTAACGACTTGCATGGGGAAGCCTCCTTAGCAGGGGAAGGCGGGCGGGTCAGCGCATTTCCCGCCGCTCGGCCAGCGCGCCGCGCAGGGTGTTTTGGTCGGCGTATTCCACGTCGCCGCCCACGGGAAGCCCGCGCGCCAGGCGGGTGATTTTCACCCCTAACGGCGCCAGCACCCGATGGAGGTACATGGCCGTGGCGTCGCCTTCCATGCTGGGGTTGGTGGCGATGATGACTTCTTCTACCCCGCCGGCGCGGACGCGCGCCAGCAGTTCGCGGATTTTCAGGTCTTCCGGCCCGATGCCCTCAATGGGGGAAAGCGCCCCGTGCAGCACATGGTAGAGGCCGTGGTAGGCGGCCGTACGCTCAATGGCGACGACATCCAGCGGCTCTTCCACCACGCAAATCAGGCTCTGGTCGCGTTGCGGGTCGCTGCAAATCGGGCAAAGTTCGGCGTCGGCAGTGGTGAAGTTGAAGCATTGGCGGCAATAGCGCACCTCGTCCAGGCCGAGGATGGCTTCGGCTAAGGTGTGCCGCAGGTCGGCCGCAGGCTCGCGCAGCAGGTAGAAGGTGAGCCGTGAGGCGCTTTTGGGGCCGATGCCGGGCAGGGCCGCGAAGGCGTCAATGGCGCGTTGGATGGGGGCGGGAAGGCTCATAAGCGGGGAAGGAAATCCACAGATTTCACAGATTAGCACCGATTGGATGGGAAACCTCAAAAAGGGCGGTGGTTGGGCTGTCCTTTTGGCGTTCTCGGCGGCTTTTGGTGAACCTGGCGTTCTAAAAGTCCGCGTGCACCCGTGATTGTCCGCGTCATCCGCGGCCTGTTTTTTTCAAGGCTGAACAGTTACGCCAATCACCGGAAATCTGTGTGAATCGGTGTTAATCTGTGGATGAGGTGGATTAGAACGGCAGGCCGAGGCCGCCGAGGGCCTGGGCGATGCCGCCGAGGCGTTCTTCGCTCAGTTTCTGGGCGGCTTCCAGGGCGTTGTTGAAGGCGCTCACCAGCAGGTCTTGCAGCATTTCGGCGTCGCCGTCGGCCAGCAGGTCGGGGTCAATGGCGACGCTGACGCATTTGTTGTCGCCGGTGAGCACCACGGAAACCGCGCCGCCGCCTGCGGTGCCGGTGACGGTTTCTTCGGCCAGTTTTTGCTGGGCTTCCATCAACTGTTGCTGCATTTGCTGCAGCATGGCCATGGGGTTGGCGCGTTTAGAGGGACGGTATTTTGCCATGATGATGTTTCTCCTTTATTGTTATCGTAAAGATATTGCGTTTCGGATGGCTCTTTCTCGTTCCAGGCGGTAGCGACCTTTGGGGTCAAAAGGGCTTTGCCGCCAAAGGCGTTTGGCAATTTTAGTTTGTGGGGCGGCGGTGTTCCATGCGTCCATGAGGTCTAATTCGCTCTGCAAGCCCCACGCTTGTAGGCGTGTTCGGTATTCTGCCGGGTGATTTTCGCGGTTGCGCCAGTTTTGCAAAAAGGCAAATTGAGCCTCAAACTGTGGGGTGGCGATGGTGTTGATGATTTTCAAAATCTCTTCCATGGTGCCGGTAGTACCGGAAAGGAAATCCCAAAATTCACCAGCCAAAAGCACCTCTTTGGGGTCAAGATACTTTTTGCCTTCCACCAAATGCTGCATGAAGCGTGTTTTGTCCATGCCGGTGGGGTTGTTGCGTTCGGCTGTGGGGTCAAAAGGGAAACCCATGAAATAGCGAATGGCATATTCGGGAAAGGCGTGGTAAAGGGCGGCTTTGGCCTCCAAAATCTTGCGTTTTTCCCCGCGTATTTCGCCAGCGTTGGGGCGCACGCTTTTGATTTCTATGGCAATGATTTGGCGCTCTTCGGGTTCTTCAATGAATACATCAGCAGTAAAACGGTTAGCGTTGGCTTTCTCGCCTTGCCGGGCTGCCTGGCGCAGGAGGGCGTCTTCTGCTTCGCGGGAAGGCGAGCGGGAGCCATTTTTGAGCCCCGCCATGATGTCGTCTATCGCTTCTCGCTGGGCGGAAGTGATGGTTAACTCGCCTGCCTTGAATCGCCTTTTCTCCCCTCCGCTTAAGGCGTGGGCTGTTTTCTCAAAGAAAGATGCGCCCAAGGTGGTGTTGAGTCCATGCAGCCAACTGCTCAGGGAAATCAACACGTTGGGCTCGGTGACGTGAGGCGCTAAACGGTCTGCGAAGGCTTGCAAGAAGGCTTCGTGGAACGGTGCGTTGCGGTTTTCTGCGCTGGTGTCGGGAAAGGTTTGAAACCGTTTGACCAAAACCGCGATGACTTGCCAGGCAATTTGTTCGCGCAGGTAAGGAGCCAGGCTCATTTTGCCCTCATGTGGAAAATGCTTTCGGCATACGGCGTTTTGTTCTTTTCGGTGCGGTTGAGCACCGGGCGTTTGAATTCTTGCACAATGCGAAGGCCTGCTTTTTCGGCAATGGTGGGGTAGAGGTTGTGTTTGTCGTTGGCAACGATGAAAATCTCAAAGCCATTGCTAAGGTAGCGTTGCGCGTGGCGCAGCACCTGGGCAATGCTTTCTACATATTCCTGGCGGGCCTGAGCGCCCTGCCCTTTGTATAAGGGGCCGATTTCCAACGCGTCGCGGCGCTCAAAGTGGAACAGTTCGTAAGCGTATTCGTGCTGTTGATGGTAGTTAATCATGCCCACATAGGGGGGGCTGGTGAAAATGCCTTTGATTTTGCGCGCCGCCGCAATTTGGGCCAGGGTACTGTTGACGGCTTCCAGCGCGGCGGGCAGGTCAATAGTGCGGGCGTCGCCGACCACACATTGCTGCTCGGTGGCAGTGCGCAAGTAGTGGAAATCCCAGAGGCGTTTCAAAGTGTCTTTGCTGTAATAGCCCCACCATTTCGTTGTGGAAAACAAGGGAGCGCAAATTTTGCCGTGCTTGCGGCAATAATAAGGGGCGTCAACAGGTTTGACCAGGGTGGCTAAATCGGAGTGGGTGGTGGCTCTACACGAGCGCGCCGTTCGGCTGAGTACAATGGTAAGCACTTCTCGCACGTCAGGCTCATCTATTTTGAGGATGCGGTCGCGTAGGAACAGCAGTTCCTCGCGGGTGGAGGGTAAGTACCACTTTTCCAGGAAAGTTTGGCTTTCTGTGGGGAGAACTGCAATGCCAAACTTGTTTGCCAGGGCGTGAAAGATTTGCTGAAACGCTTTTGCTTTTTCTTCGCCATAAGCAAATTGATTGATTTTGCCTTCGCGTACCTGCCGCTTGAATTCCGGTGAGGGGAAATAGCGGGCGTTGAACTCGGCGAGGGCTTCCTTGAGTGCCTGTTCAAAGGCTTTGTGGGGCCTTTCGCTTACAAACCGTTTGAGGGCTAACGTGATCTCGCGAATGTGTTTGTTGAGGGCAATTAAGTCGTGGGGGTGAATTTTGACGTTCCCTATCAAAACATTGAAAAATGAGACATCCACGCCGATAGCATGAAGCCCTAACTCGTTGGCCTGAACAAGCGTGGTGCCACTGCCGCAAAAGGGGTCAAGCACGGTATCGCCGGGGTGGAAGTAGGCTTGGGGTTTGAATTCGTCAATGTGTTCATCCAGAAAATATTCCACCAACTGGGGAATAAATTTACCTTTGTAAGGATGAAGACGGTGAACGTGCTTCGTGCGTTCCCGCTCGGGAACTTCTTCA
>JALUXH010000104.1 GCA_027019065.1 Anaerolineales bacterium | reverse complement strand
AGTCACCAAAGCCTTTGACCAGCGGGTGGGGGGCGCGGACATGGTAACTAACCGTCATGCCCGAATCTTTAAGCCGCCGAATGACTTCAGGGTAATGTTCCACATAGGCGCGCACCACCGGCGCGGTCACATAAAATTCCCCCCGGATGTGGTACTTTTGGAAGAGGTCAATCAGGTGCAGCAGAGTGGCTGCGCTCTCGTCGCTGTGCACCCAGTCGTGGGTGTTGACGATGAAATCAATGTAGCCGCGGGGTGCGGCCGCGGTTTCCACGGCGGGCGAAGGGGCAGGGGAAGCCACTGCCGGCGCGGATGCTGCGGCCGGGGTGGTTTCCGCATGGCGGGGGTCGACGCCGGGGTGTGCGGTTTCCCATTGACGGTAGGCCGCCGCCATTTGGGAATACGTCGCCCACCGCACCCTTCCGGCGGCGACCAGTGGGTCCACCACCTCGGTGAGGAAGCGGTCAATCACTTCAAAAGGGTGGTCGGGGTTGCCGCGGAATTCACCCGGATGCACGGTGAAATGGAAAACATTGACCTGCCCGTCCACGGCGGCATCCAGCGAGGCCAACAGGCTCTTTTTGAGGTAAGCGAAGTAGGCTTCATCGCCGCCGCTGTTTTGGCTGTGCCGCATGGAAGCGAAATCTTCGCGGTCGTACAGGCCTTCGGGCAGGAAGATAATCGGGCCGTTGGGGTCGTGGGCGGCAAAAGCGGTGAGGTCGTGGCCGTCGGTGCCGCCTGCAGGCCGCCAGGGGTGAATGCCGATCAGCGCCTCATCGGTGCTCTGAGTGGCCGGGTTCTTCCAGTCGCTATTGATTTCCAGCCCGGCGCAAACGGCGGCTTCGTAGAGGTGCGGGTAAAGGTTGCCGCCGCTCCAGTAGTGCACCGCGTCTACCCCGCCGGCCTGTTTGATGAAGCCGATTTCTTCTTTGAAGACCTCGCACCATTTTTCAGGGGGCAGGGCTTCGGGGTTATCACCAAGATGAGCGTCTTCGTGGAAGTGCAGGCCGATCTCATGGCCGCGGGAAGCCAGGTCAGCGAGCACGGTTTCGCCGCGCTGGACGGCCACCACGGTGAAAGGCGACTGCGCCTGCACGGTCAGATGCCCGCCGTGCTTCTCCACCACCTCCGCAAGGGCGCGCAGGTCATCCACCTGGCGGGCAAAAAAGCGGCTGTTGGCGTAATCGCTTTTGCCGTTGCCGTGGAAGCCCTGGGCGGTGACGCCGAACGGCTCAATGTGAACGCCGATGCCGAAGAGCAACACGCCAGGGCGGGGAGTAGGGGCAGACAGCGGCGTTGTTGGGGAAGGCTTGAGGGGCTGCGTCGGAGCGGTGACAGCAGGCGTCGGGCGCGTGGGCCGCGGCGCAGGGGCATTCCCCTGGCGCGGAGGACGCTGCCGTCCAGGCGCGGGAGCACA
Source organism: Anaerolineales bacterium (assembly GCA_027019065.1). Classification (GTDB taxonomy): domain Bacteria; phylum Chloroflexota; class Anaerolineae; order Anaerolineales; family DRMV01; genus DRMV01. The sequence goes on along the minus strand of JALUXH010000104.1, from coordinate 13,471 downwards.
GGCAGCCAGCAACAAAGCCAGCAATACGGTGAACCACACAACGCGTTTCACGGCAACCTCCTGGTTCTCGGCAATCATCTCGGGCGAGAGAAGACCTGAAACGCAGCGTGCTTTTCCCCCCTTTGAGCAGACCACGCGCTGCCCGCACACCTGGCTTGCAGAGTCTTCACCGTGAGCAGCAGGCCAAAGACGGCGCTGATGCAAGTGTATCTTAATTTTATGTTGTGCGCAAGCAGGGCGCGGGCCGGGGTTCACGCAAAATCTGTAGAAATGTCCGTGATTGCTTCGCCCCTTCGGGGTTCGCAATGACATCACCGCGGTATTTCCCGGATAGAGGCTACTACGTCTTTCGTGCTTATCTGTGAAATCTGCCGTTCTCTCTGCCAGGGCCGAACGGTTACAGGGGTAGGCCATTTGGCGTATGCCGGATAGGCTAAACGGCGCTGACGCTCGTACGGGGGAACAGGTATGCTTGAGAACAGGAGCCAGGATGCGATGAACCCTTCCAATCTTATGACCCTGCATGTGGCCTGTGCCGAGGTAGAACGCCTTTTGAACCGGCGCTTTGCCGAAGCAGGATACCGCCTGGTGCAGTCCTTCAATTTGGCCGCCGCCCGGGCAGCTTTCCCCGAAACGCCCTGCCCTTACCACGGCGCGGCGAATTGCTCATGCCACTTGAGTGCTTTCCAGGTGTATGACGCCCGGCATGTGCTGCTCACGGTGGTGGTTTCCGGGCACGACGGCTGGTCACAGGTAGGTTGGATACCGCTTTCGCCCGATGGCGAAGCCGTGGCGCAGGCTGCCACGATGATTGCATCGCTCCGGCATTTCTTTCAACCCTTTGAGGAGGTACAGAACATGGTCATTGACCCGGTATGCGGTATGGAAATTGACGAAAGCGCCGCGGCAGCAACTTATGTTTATAACGGCAAGACGTATTATTTTTGCGCTCCCGGCTGCAAAGAGGCTTTTGAGCAAACCCCCAAAAAGTTTCTCGCTTCTGCGGGAAGCACGGCAATGGTTGCCCATAGCCCTGCTCACATGGCGAATCACGCAGCACACGAAAGCCACCCCGCCACCCACGCCGAACAGCACAGCGCACACGATGAGCACGCCGGGCACAATCATGCCCATTGCGGAGGCCATCATCACACCGGTACAAGCCGCCGACGCGGCGGATGCCGCCATTAGCCGCACTTTTTCCTAAAAAGGAGTACAGGATGGCCAAGCGGAAAAACGCGACGCGTCGCCCCCGAAGCGCACCACGGAAGAAAAAACGCCCTTACGGTTTATGGGCAGGCAGAGGCATCATTCTGGCAGGTCTGCTGGCAGGCTTGTTTGTCTTTGCCCGCCCTTCGGAACGCGCCACGGCGGCTATGGGCAAGGCCGTGCCTGTACAGAGCGCCAATCACGTGCCCGAGGGAACAGACCCCGGCCCTTACAACACCAGCCCGCCGACCTCCGGGCCACATTACGACCGCACGCTGTCGGCAGGCTTCTACGATGAAGACGCCCGCCAGCAATATCCCTATCCGGAAGGCTATCTGGTGCACAACCTGGAACACGGCTATGTCATCCTCTGGTATGATTGCAGCCAGTTGGATGCTCAAGCCTGCACCGATCTGAAGGCCATGCTCCGTAAGGTTGTGCAGGCATCAGGGCGTTACAAAGTCATTGCTTACCCTTACCCCGGCATGGATGTGCCCGTGGTGGCCACTTCGTGGGGACGACAATGGCGCCTGCCCAACCCGAAGGCCGACGATTTGAAGGCTTTTGTGGCGGCCAACCGTAACCACGCGCCGGAACCCAACGCGCCATGATGAGGCAGCGGTCAGGGTAAGGGATGTTCCCCGAAGGAGCACCGTGAGTATCGCCTCTCCTGCCACTGGCGGAAGCCCGCGCGGCTTCCGCCTTGCCTCTTTCGCCCGCGAGCATCGGCGATTGTGGTATCCGTTGCGGAAGCGGCTGCGTCCGTTGCCGACGTGGGTTTTCCTGCTGTTGCTGTTACCTTTTGGGGGCGGCGGCACCGCCCATTGGATCAGCAATTTCCTCTCCGGTATCGGGCAGGACTTCCGTTATACCAATGCCTGGCTGGCCACGTTGACGAATGGTGCGTTCCCTGATACCTTTTATACAGGCAACTTATACAGGCAACGCTTCGGGCTCGTTCAATTCCTGGATGCGCCTGTTGAGCGGCGTGCTTTTCAGCGTTGGGCTGGTGGGGTGGATGCTTCCCCGTTTAGGCGAGCCGCCGGAAGGTTCCCCCCGGCCTGCCGCCTCTGCTGTGAAAGCTGACCGCGTGTAACCTCCAGAGGGCATGATGGCTACGGAATCTGCAAAAACCATTCGGGTGCTTTTAGCCGACGACCACGCGGTGGTGCGGGCGGGTATTCGTCAATTTCTGGAGCAGGATGAACGTATCCACGTGGTGGCGGAAGCCGACGATGGGCTGGAAGCATGGGCCAAGGTTTCCCATTACCGCCCCGATGTCGCCGTGTTAGATATTCAAATGCCTGGGGAAAGCGGCATTGAAGTGACCCGGCGTATTCGTCAGCATTACCCGGAAATGGGGGTGCTGGTGCTCACGGCATATGACGATGATCCCTATGTGATGGCGGTGCTGGAAGCCGGGGCGAACGGCTATGTGCTGAAAACTGCAGGCCCTGCGGCGTTGGTGCGGGCAGTGTACGATGTGTATGAGGGCAAGTCGGCGCTGGACCCCGCGATTGCCCACAAATTGTTGCAGCGCATCCACGCCGCCCCGCAGCAATCTGCCGAGGTACAGCCGCTGACCCCGCGGGAACGCGAAGTGCTGGCTCTTGCCGCCAAGGGTTATACCAACAAGGCTATTGCCGCCCGGCTGCATATCAGTGACCGCACCGTGCAGGGGCACCTGGCGCACATTTTCGACAAACTCCAAGCGCGCAGCCGCACCGAGGCTGTCATGCGGGCGGTTTCGCTGGGCTGGCTGGAGATTGAGGGATGAGCGAGCCGCAGCGCGGCCCAGGCATATGGGGCAAAGTGCACTGGCGCGGCCTGACGGTGCAGCTTTTCGTCACCGTGGTGTTGCCGTTGGCCGTTTTGTTGATTGGGCTGGCGGTGGGGGCGGTTTATTTTCACCAGCGGGCGATGCGCTCATTGGCGGAAGAGCACGATAACCGGGCGGCGGCGCTGATGGCAAAGGCGCTGGAAGCCCAACTTGAGCGGCGCACTTCGGCGCTGGAAGGCCTGTCTGCCGGGCTTGCGGTAGGCGCGGAGCCCGAGCGTGCCCTCGCCTTGGCTGGGAATTTGCAGCGCGAGTTTGACGCAGTTGCGGTGAGCACGCGCGCCGGAACGCTTCTCGCCGCACATCCTTCCCTTGCATCATGGCAGGGGTGGCTGCAGGAAAGCGGCACGGATTGGTGGCTTCCCTACGGAACGGCTTTCTCTGCGCCCATCACAACCGCCGACGGCGTGGTGGTGCTGGTCGCCGCCACAGCGGATGGCAAACGGTGGGCGTTAGGCGCTTTCCACCCCGCGGCGCTCATGCAACAGACTTTACGAGATGCTTTCCCTGTGGGGCAGGCGTTGCGCGTCAGCCTGTTGGACGCCGACGGGATACTTCTCTTTGAAGCGCCCCAAGCGCGCGCCTCCGGATTTCTAAGCCCTCAAGCCCTGGCAACCGTCCAGCCCGGCTGGTGGCATGTTTCCACCTCCGAGGGCGACCACCTCATCGTGGCGCGACCCGTGGGCGCGCTGGGCTGGACGCTGGTAGTGGAAGAAGCGTGGGAGCAGTCGGCAACCTCGTGGTTGCAAACAACCCTTTGGGCACCGTTGCTGCTGGTGCCCCTTTTGCTGCTGATGCTGTGGGCGCTGTGGTTTGGCACCCGCCAAGTGGTGATGCCATTGCGGCAGTTGGAATCGCGCGCGACGGCGGCAGCCTGGGGCAACTATGCCGCGCTGGCCGAGCCGGTAGAAGGCATTGAGGAAATCCGGCGCCTGCAGCGGGCCTTGCGCCACATGGGGCAAAAAGTGCAGCGTGCCCAGGCCAGCCGGCAGGACAGGAAGAAGAACGCCGCCGCCTGGCACGGGAACTCCACGACGATACCCTGCAATCGCTGATTGCCCTTCAGCAACGCATTCAACTGGCCCGTTTGCGCGCCGATAGCCCCCAGGCGCAGCAAAGTGTAGATGAACTGCTGCAGCTCACCGAAACCGCTATTGCCGAACTGCGCCGGATGATTCGCGGCCTGCGCCCGCTCTTTCTGGAAGACCTGGGGCTGGTGCCTGCCCTGGAAATGCTCGCCCGTGAAGCCCAGGCGCAGCACCCTCCCCTGCGGATGGAATTTGTGGTGAGAGGCACGGTGCGCCGCCTGCAGCCAGATCAGGAATTGGCGCTTTACCGCATTGCCCAGGAAGGACTGAACAACATCATTCACCACGCCGGGGCAGACTGGGGCCAGGTGGTGCTGCAATTTCGGGCCGGGCAGGCGGTGTTGGAAATTCAGGATAACGGCCGCGGCTTCCAGATGCCTGAAAGCCCCGCCGAACTGGCCTCACAAGGGCATTTTGGCCTGTTAGGCATGCAAGAGCGTGCCGAACTTATAGGCGGCCGGTTGGCCATCCGCTCAGCGCCGCAACAGGGCACGCAAATCGTCCTCGTGCTGCCCCTGGAGCATGCCGCAGCAGCACCCTTTCTGGGTCAACAGGAGAAAAATATAGGCTAAATAGCCTATGCCGAAATCCGCTATTCGGCGCTCGGGGGAAACCGGAAAGCAGGATATCCTTGAAGCCAGCAAGAAGTCGGTGCTATCCTCGCTTTCCGTAAGGAGTATCGTATGACCTCTCATTTGCAAGTCACGCTGCCGTTCCCGTGGGACCAGGCTATAGAGCGCCTGACCGCCGCTTTGAAGGATGAAGGCTTTGGCATTGTTTCTTCGCTGGCGATGGACGAAATTTTCCGTAACAGGCTGGGCCTGGCGTTCCATCCCTATTGGATTCTGGGAGCGTGCAACCCCACCTTTGCCCACCGGGTGCTGGAAGCCGACCCGCGCGCCGGGTTACTGTTGCCGTGCAACGTGACCGTAGAGGCTGTGGCCGAGGGCGTCCGCATTGTGATAGATGACCCGGAGCAGTCGTTTGCCGTCAGTGGCCTGAAAGAGAATCCGGTGATCTGGGAAGTCGCCGCCGAAGCCCGGACGCGCCTGGGGCGGGTAGCCCAGGCGCTGAGAAAAGCAGGCCAGGCGAAGGAGGTGCCTGCATGAAGAGGGCCGCGGCGTTGAGCCTGCTTGCTGCGGTCGCTTGGGCAGGGCTGGCAGCGTGCGGGCCGGCAGCCCGCACACCGGTCGGCATAGGCTACACGCGGGTCTTGAACCTCACAGGTGGCATGAACGCCTGGCAACAAGCCGGCTTCCCGCTGAGCCCTCTGCCCGCTAAACGAAGGCGGCTTCGTCTTCTCAGAGCGCTGCGCCTTCCTTGACACGCTGTTGGAAATGCGTTATACTGCCGCTACCCCCCCCTGGGGGGGGGTACGGAGGTGTGCCATGAAGCACGACGCAGCGTACCGGCGGCTCAAAACCGTGGAAGGGCACATTCGCGGCATAGAACGCATGTTGGAAGAAGACGCCTATTGCATTGATGTCTTGCGGCAAATCCAGGCCGTGCAGGCCGCCCTTCACAAAATCAGCGCCCTGGTGTTAGATGAGCATCTGCACACCTGCGTCATTTCCGCTATTCGCAGCGAGGACGTGCAAGAACGCGAGCGCGTCTTGAACGAAATCCTCGACATCTTTGAAGCATTCCAGAAACTCTAAGGAGGTTTCCCGATGCAAGTCACCTATCACATTCCCAACATCAGCTGCCACCACTGCATCCACACCATCAAGTCGGAACTGACCGAACTGGAAGGCGTGGCTGCCGTGGAAGGCGATGTTTCCACCAAGCGCGTGACCATTACCTTTGATGCCCCCGCCGACGAAAATCGCCTCAAGGCATTACTGGCGGAAATCAACTATCCCGTGGCGGACTAACGCTCGGGTGAGCACAAAGGCCGCCTTCGGGCGGCCTTCGTTTTGGAGAAAAAGCATGACAGAAACCCAAGTCGTTTTGCCCATTACAGGCATGACCTGTGCGAACTGCGTGGCCACCGTAGAGCGCAATTTGAAGAAAGTCCCCGGCGTGGCCGATGCCGTGGTCAACCTGGCCTCGGAGCGCGCCACGGTAGCCTTCGACCCCGCCGCGGCCGGGCTGGAAGACCTCATCAACCGCGTCCGCCGCGCCGGTTACGATGTAGCCACCGGCGAAGCCAACTGGCTGGTGCAAGGCCTGGGCGACGACAACGACGCCCGCCGCCTGGAAAAAGCCCTCCGCAGCCTGAACGGCGTGCTGGAAGCCACCGCCAACCTCGCCAGCGAGCGGGTGCGTATCCGCTACATCCCCACGGTGGTCAGCCAGGCCGAACTGCGGCAGGCCGTTGCCCGCGCCGGTTTTGAAGTCGCCACCGCCGAAGAAGCAGGCGAGGATGTAGAAGCCCGCATTCGCCGGGAAGAAATCGCCCGCCAGCGCCGCCTGCTGTGGACGGGCGTTTTCCTCACCTTGCCCCTCTTCCTGATTTCCATGGGGCGCGACTTCGGCCTGCTTCCCGCAGCCGTGGCGCAGGCCCCCTGGTGGGGCTGGGTGTTCTTTGCCCTCGCCACACCGGTGCAGTTTTACGTCGGCTGGCAATACTACGAAGGCGGCTACAAGGCGCTCCGCAACGGCGCCCCCAACATGGATGTGCTCGTAGCGCTGGGCTCGTCCGTGGCCTACTTCTACTCGCTGGCCGTTTTGCTGAACCTGCTCCCCGGCCACCTCTACTTTGAAACCTCGGCCACCATCATCACCCTCATCCGCATCGGCAAATACCTGGAAGCCAAAGCCAAAGGCCGCACTTCCGAAGCCATCCGCAAGCTGATGAGCCTGCAGGCCAAAACCGCCCGCGTGGTGCGGGAAGGCCGCGAGGTGGATGTGCCGGTGGAAGAGGTTGTCGTCGGCGATGTGGTCATCGTGCGCCCGGGCGAGAAAATTCCCGTGGACGGCGTGGTGATTGAAGGCCGCTCCGCGGTAGATGAATCCATGATTACGGGCGAATCGCTGCCGGTAGAAAAGGCCGCCGGCGACCCGGTGGTCGGGGCGACCCTCAACAAACTGGGACGTCTCAAAATAGAAGCCACCAAAGTGGGCAGCGACACCGCGCTGGCGCAAATCGTCCGCCTGGTGGAAGAAGCCCAGGGCTCCAAAGCGCCCATCCAGCAACTCGCCGACAGGGTTTCGGCGGTTTTCGTGCCCACGGTCATTGGCCTGGCGGTGCTGACCTTCGTGGTCTGGTACTTCTTCATCCCCCTGCCCGCGGGCGCCACCACCAACGCCTTCACCCGCGCCCTGGTGAACATGGTGGCCGTGCTGGTGATTGCCTGCCCGTGTGCGATGGGGCTGGCAACGCCCACCGCCGTGATGGTCGGTGCGGGCAAAGGCGCCGAGCACGGCATTCTGTTCAAATCCAGCGAAGCGCTGGAACGCGCCGGGCACCTGACCATGGTCGTGCTGGATAAAACCGGCACCATCACCCGCGGCCAGCCCGCCGTGACCGACATTGTGGCGGAAGGCATCGGCGAAGACGAACTGCTGCGCCTTGCCGCTTCGGTGGAACAGGGCAGTGAACACCCTCTTGGGGAAGCCATCTGGGCAGAGGCGGGCAACCGCGGCCTGGCGTTAGGCGAAGTGGGCGGCTTCCGTGCCGAGGTGGGGCGCGGGGTGGCCGCCGAAGTGGACGGCCGCGCCGTGATGGTCGGCAACCGCCGCATGATGGAAGCCCACAACATCCCGCTGGAAGGGCTGGCCGACGCCGCCCGGCGGCTGGAAGAGGAAGCCAAGACCGCGATGTTCGTGGCGGTGGATGGCGTTGCGCGCGGCGTGATTGCTGTGGCCGATACCGTCAAAGCGCATTCCGCCGAAGCCGTGCAGGCGCTGCACCGCCTGGGGCTGAAAGTCGCGATGATGACGGGCGACAATCAGCGCACGGCGGAAGCCATCGCCCGGCAAATCGGCATTGACCGCGTGCTGGCCGAGGTGCTGCCCGACGGCAAAGCAGGCGAGGTCAAGCGCCTGCAGGAGGAAGGTGAGGTGGTCGCCATGGTCGGCGACGGCATCAACGACGCCCCGGCGTTGGCCCAGGCCGATGTGGGGATGGCGATCGGCACCGGCACCGATGTGGCCATGGCCACCGCCCCCGTGACCCTCATCAGCGGCGACCTGCGGGGCGTGCCGCGGGCGATTCACCTTTCCCGCCGCACCGTGCGCACCATCAAACAAAACCTGTTCTGGGCATTCTTTTACAACATCGTGCTCATCCCTGCCGCCGCAGCCGGGCTGCTGCACCCCATCCTTGCCGCGGGCGCGATGGGCTTTTCCAGCGTCTTCGTGGTGAGCAACAGTTTGCGCCTGCGGCGCTATCAGCCGTTCTTGTAACCCGCGGCGCACCGCTCCGAAGGGCGCCGTCCTGACAGGCCATGATGGCCTGTCAGGACTTTTTTGCGTCCGGAAGGCACTGTTCAGCCCACCTGTGATGAAAACGCCAAGGCGCACACGAGACCCAAAGGTTACAACAGCGCAACGCCAAGCGCAAAGGGAACAAAGACGCAAAGTCAACTTCTGGGTTTCCTGCAACGCTTCTGTGCTTTCTGGGGTTGCAATCGGTGCGAATCTGTGGATGATTTTCTGCGGAATCTGCGTCATCTGTGGTTTCTCCTTGCCTGGGCTGAACAGATACGTCCGGAAAGCCTCCTATCCAAAAGACGTGGTATCCTTGAAGCGCAGCCATACGCCGACCGTCACGCCCAAGGGCGCCTTCGCCAAAGCGGGCGCGGCTGCAGCCGCAGGGGCATCCTGCCTTAGAATGAGCCCTTCCCCCAGGCCCTATTGGCCTCCGCCTTTGGACCCGACCATGCCAGGAGAAACACCATGAACCACGAGCGACAACACCCCCAGGCCCCCATCGCCGACTTCATCGCCCGCCGCTGGAGCCCGCGGGATTTCGACGCCGGCCGCCCTGTGGAGCACGAAAAACTCGCTTCCTGCCTGGAAGCCGCCCGCTGGGCGCCTTCCTGCTACAACGAACAACCGTGGCGCTTTCTGGTCACCGACCGCTTCCGCACGCCCGCCGCCTGGCAGCAACTTTTCAACACCCTGTCGTCCGGCAACCGCGGCTGGGCCGCAAACGCACCGGTGCTGGTGCTCATCAGCAGCAAACTGCATTTCACCCGCAACGGGAAACCCAACCGCTGGGCAGCATACGACGCCGGACAGGCAGCCCTGGCCTTTTCGTTGCAAGCCGCCGACCTGGGACTGGCCACCCATCAGATCGGCGGATTCAATGCCGCCCAGGCCCGCAAAGCCTTCAACATCCCCCCGGCCTTTGAGCTGCTGGCCGTGATGGCTTTAGGCTACATGCCTGCATCCGAGCCAGGGGTGGAAGCCCCCGCCCCCCTGCGCGTGCGCAAACCGCTCCAGGAAACCGCTTTTTGGGGCCAATGGGGAACGCCTTTCAACCCTTCCGCCTGAAAACGCGCGGATGGACAACAAACCCTTGACAAAAGCCTTCCGAAGCCTTATAATATATTCGGAATACAGAATAAGGATCGCACATCATGGAAAATCGGGAACACGATGAAGCCGCCGTTTTGGTTGTAGCGGCTGAGATTGCGCAGGCCATGAGCCACCCCACACGGCTCCGCATTGTGGAACTTTTGCAAGGCGACGGCGCGTATGTGATGGATCTGGTGGAACAGACAGGCCGCCCGCAGGCCAATATCAGCCAGCACCTCGCCATGCTGCGGGAAGCGGGGCTGGTCACTGCCGAGCGCGAAGGGATGGCCGTGCGCTACCGACTACGCGATAAGCGCCTGCTTGAGATCGTCGTTGGCCTGAGGGAACTGGCCGCTGCACAAATTGCCAACGGAGCAGCCGACCTGATGCTTCAAACGCCCCGCTCGCGGCGCATGATGCAGAGGTGCCGCGGCGGTAAGAGAATGCGCGGCCGGAGACCGTGGAAGAAGTGGTAGCCAAAATTTTTTCGCCGAGGATATGCAATTTTTCTAATATCATTGGAGGATGGCAGGCGTAACTGCCTACGCTGTGGTGCTCTCCATGTGTCTTGATGTGCTGCGCCTTTGTCATACCCCTCCCCTGGCTCCCCTCCCCGCATGCGGGGAGGGGACGGGGGTGGGGTTCATGCAACCCAGGGCAGTGTCCAAGGAAAACGCGGTGTGAAAACACGCCCGGCATTGCCATCGCTACGATTTGGGTAGGTAATTACTGGCAGGCATGAAGCGCTCTTGTGGTCGTTTTGGCGCGAAGTCATGGCAATGGCGGGGGCATCCACCGCGAGCGTTCCCGCGGTGGTACGGCTTCTGGTGCCGCGTGAAATTTTGGGTGAAAGCCCGCCTTTACCGCCTGCGATACCGCTGGCATCATCTGCGCCTTATGCGCTTCTGATGCGTTTTTTTGCCTCGCCACATGCGCGAGAGCGAATACCCCTCAAAGAAAGGAGGTGAAAGCCATGAAAGGATTTTGGAGAGGCCCCAACCCTTACGGTCCGCCCCCGTGGGCCCGCCGGTGGGCAGCGGAAGAAGAGACGCCGCAGCCGCGCCGGGGCTGGCGGTGGGAGGCCATGAGCAAGGCCGAACGCAAGGCGTGGCTTGAGGCGCATAAAGCCTCTTTGGAAGCCCGCCTGGCCGAAATCAACGAAGAACTCAAGAAACTTGAAGAAGCATAGCCGCGTAAGGGGCGGCTTTCCCGCCGCCCCTCTTTTTTTGCATAAGCATGCTCGCGAAACCTGACACAACATTCCTCATTGCACTTTTTGGCAAACCGCAGCCATCGCTTTCATGCATCACCCTCCCGGCATCCTCACAAACGCCGCGCCCACCTGCCGGGCGCGGTGGTAAAGCCGCCTGTCACCGGTCCAAAACTCACACCCTAACCGCTCGGCAAGGGCCACATAAAAGGCATCGTAGGCTTTGGACTGCCCCAAGCGTTCGGACCAATCCAAAGCCGCCCGAACCAAAGCCTCGTTGGGCGAGAAGATTTCGTCGGGCAGCGCCAAAATATCGCCAAGCACGCCCTCTACAATCGCTTTCCAAGAAGGGTTTGCCCACAAGGTCTTGCGCAGCGCGGAGGTTACCTCGTACACCCACAGTGTCGGTACGGCAATGGCATCTGCTCGCGCCAAAAACGTCGCGGTTTCCGCCCGCCGAGCGCCGGGCAGAAAAGCCCAAATCGCAAAATTGGCGTCAATGACCCAGGAGGTTGCCGACGAGTTCATTCATCCTCTCCTCCCGCATTTGGCGAAGCGTCTCCACCACTTCATCGCCTTCCAGCGGCTTGACCCCGGCCTCTTCCAATGCCTTGCTCGCCTCTGCCAAGCGAGCCAAAACTTTGCGCCGCCGCTCTCGCCGCTGTTCTTCGGCTTCGGCCAAAGCGCGCTCTAAAAACTCGCGCGCCAGGGCGGACATGCTCTCGCCCCGCTCTTCGGCAAGCCTCCGCAGCCGGGCGTGCAAATCTTCGGTCAACACAAATTGCACACGGGTGTACATGGGCACCTCCTTGAAGCCCCAACTTTGTTCAACACCGTTCAATAGCCATTGTACAACCCGCAGCGCGGTGTGTCAATCATCAGAAGAACGTAACTGTTCAGCCTGCCCACGATGCGCACCCAGAAGCATAAAAAGAGGTTAACGCAAAGACGCAAAGGAAGGCAAATGGCGCAAAGAGCAATGCTGTGTTTTCTGTGCCCATCTGTGAAATCTGTGGATTCCCTGCCAGGGCTGAGCAGTTACCGGAAAACACAGATTTTTTCTTTGCGTTCTTTGCCCTCTCTGCGCCTTCGCGTGACTTCCGCCGCCGACTCTCCCAGGGCTGAACAGTTACAGAAGCACTACCAAAGGCGCTTATTGGGGCCGCCAAAAAGCGGCGAGTGTCGTCGTACCCCCACTCACGAGCCTTCATGCGCCACTTCCGCCAGGCGGGCGCGCACTTCTTCTGCCGAGGCCAGCGCGAGCACTTCCGCCGCAAGGGCTTGCGCTTCGGCCAGCGGCCATGCCCGCACCGCGGCTTTCACCGCCGGGATGCCCGGCGCGGCCATGCTCAACTCGTCTACCCCACGCATCACCCTCCCGGCATCCTCACAAACGCCGCGCCCACCTGCCGGGCGCGGTGGTAAAGCCGCCTGTCGCCGGTCCAAAACTCGCACCCTAACCGCTCGGCAAGGGCAAGGTAGAAGGCATCATAAGTTTTTGCTTGCCCCAGCCGTTTTGCCCAGCCAACAGCAGCAAGCACCAGTTCAGAATCGGCGTGGACAATTTCATCGGCCAATGCAAGCAAAGGAGGCAACGTCCGCTTCAGCCACGCTTCTCCCCCTGCCTGCGAACGGGCATGGCGAAACAGCACCGACGTGACTTCGTATACCCACAAGCCCGGTACGATAACTTCACCTTGCATGATAGGGCGCATTCGCGCCTTTCCCCAGCCGTAGGGGTCGGGGATGACTGTCCATACGGCGATGTTGGCGTCAACCACGCACGTCCGGCATGAGCTCATCCAGCCGCTCCTCTCGGATGGCATCCAATTCTTCGGGAGTGTGCACCGTCTCCGGCGCGTGCTCAGCCAGCCAGTGGGCGCTCTCCTCCAACTGTTGGAAGATTTCCTCTTTACGCCGCGCGCGCTCCGCTAAGGCTTCCTCCACCATCTCGCGCACCACAGCGGAAATCGTCTCCCTCCGCTGCTTCGCCACCTGCCGCAAACGGCGCGCTTGCTCTGCGGTGAACAGTATTTGCATTCGTACCAGGCCGGGCATACCAGGCCTCCTTAGTGTGTGGTGTGTATTACACAATCATTATAAGCGCCGCAGATGGGGAATGTCAAGCACGCATAAACACAAAAACCAACGGCTTCTCGCAACGCATTCCCCCTTTGCCCACATACAGGGATGCTTGGGAAGGCAAGCCACTGCCTCTTCGCCCTCGCTCACGAGCCTTTATGCGCCACTTCCGCCAGCCAGGCGCGTACTTCTTCTGCCGAGGCCAGCGCGAGCACCTCCGCGGCGAGGGCTTGCGCCTCGGCCAGCGGCCATGCCCGCACCGCGGCTTTCACCGCCGGGATGCCCGGCGCGGCCATACTCAACTCGTCCACCCCCAACCCCAAAAGCACCGGGGTCGCCAGCGGGTCGCCGCCGAGTTCGCCGCACACCCCCACCCACACGTCGCGGGCATGGGCGGCTTCCACCACCTGCTTGATGAGCCGCAGCACCGCGGGATGCAGCGCATCGGCCATCGGCCCGACCTCGGGGTGCGTGCGGTCGGCGGCCAAGGTGTATTGCGAAAGGTCGTTGGTGCCGATACTGAAAAAATCCACCTCGGGGGCGAGGGCATCGGCCAAAATCGCGGCCGAGGGTATTTCG
>JALUXH010000103.1 GCA_027019065.1 Anaerolineales bacterium | reverse complement strand
GGGCTTGTTTTCACACCGCGTTTTCCTTTGGCACCGCTGCCGCTGCGTTGACCCCACCCCCGTCCCCTCCCCGCATGCGGGGAGGGGAGCCAGGGGAGGGGTATGGCAAAGGCACAGCGCATCAAAACACATGGAGGGCACCCCAGCGTAGGCAGTTACGAGAAATTTGTCAATATGCTGACCGTCGGCGAGGGGCACAACCGCATGGCAGAACGGCGCCCCGCCCTGCAGACAAAACGCCTTCCACGCGTTCCCCAAAAAGGGGCAAATCTAAACAGCCGTTTCTTTCGGCGCCCACAGCGGGCTGCTCAGGTATTTGTAGCCTGCATCGGGCAAAATCACCACTACCAGCCCCTCCCGCACTTCGGCGGCAACTTCGCACGCCGCCCAAACCGCGGCCGCCGCAGAAGGCCCCACAAACAGGCCTTCCTCGCGCGCGAGGCGGCGCGCCATTTCGTGCGCCTCGCGGGCGCGCACAAAGCGCACGGCATCCAACAAGCCGCGGTCATACACCGCCGGGCGGCGGCGAGAAGTTGCCATGTGCTTTAAGCCCGGAATGCGCTCTTCACTTCCTGCCGGCTGCACCCCGATCAGGCGCACATCGGGCAGCACAGAGCGCAGGTAACGCCCCACCCCCGTCAGTGTGCCGCCGGTGCCCGTGCCCGCCACAACATGCGTCACCCGGCCCGCCGTCTGCCGGGCAATTTCCGGCCCGGTCGTACGAAAATGCGCCTGCCAGTTGGCCGGGTTATCGTACTGGTTGGCCCAATAGTAGCGGTCGGGGTGCCGTTCCACCTGAGAAGCCACCCACGCCATCGCGCCATCCACGCCTGTTTCGGGATCGGTCAACACCAGTTCGGCGCCCAGCCCCCGCAACACGGCAATGCGCTCTGGGCTGGCACTGGCGGGCATCGCCAGCGTGACCGGCACACCCCAGGCAGCCGCGAAAGTGGCATAGGCAATTCCCATATTGCCGGAAGTCGCATCCACCAGGCGCCGGCCGCGCAGGCGGCCTTCCTGCAATGCTTTCCGAAGGATCTCTTGCGCCGGACGGTCTTTCACCGAGCCGGAAGCGTTGAACCACTCCGCTTTGGCCCACAAGGTAACGCCCTGCTTTTCCAACAGCCGCCGCAGCGGCAACAAGGGCGTGTTTCCAACCACTGCTCCGGCAGGAGCGTCGGCCCAAGACAAAGAAGGAACTTTCTCCACCATTGGCAAAGTCATCACAGCCTCCTGTGAAATAGAATGCGTTGCTTTGGCGCCCCGAATGCTCCAAAACAAAACGCCTCGCCTAAACAAAAACGGCACGGTCTCTTGCCACAAAAACCCGTGCCGCACAGGCGAGGCTCCTTCGGTTAAAACGACCTTCACCAAAGACGGCTACGGGCCCCGTCTTTGGCAACAACAAATCTGCTCATGAACGTTCAACGGCCAAATCATCATCCGGTGCGCTCCAGGCATTGTTACCTGCATTGTACCCAATTTTCTGAAATTGTCAACCGTGCGCTTCAAGCCATTCCACCACCGTCTGATACACCGCGGCCTTGTCAGGCTCGTTGTGAACCTCGTGGTACATGCCTTCCCACAAACGCAAGGTGCACTTTTCGCCCGCGCGCGCACAAAATTCGCGGCTGGCTTCGGCAGAAGTCAAATGGTCCTCCGCACCGTGCATCAACAACAGGGGAAAACGCAGGGCATCGGCGTGCTCCAGCGCCCAAAGCCCGGCCCGATACGCGCTCACAAACAGCCCGGCAGAAATGCGGTCGTGCACCAGAGGGTCTTCCACATAAGCCCGCACCACCGCCGGGTCGTGGGAAAGGTACTGCACTTCCAGGCCGCTTGGCTGCAACAACCCCGGCAGCAGCGCTCCCACGCTCCGCGCCAGCCACACTTTATAAGCCGGCGGCTGGAAGGCCAGACGCAGCCAGGGGCCTGTTGCCACGGCGCCCTGAAGGGTTTCCGCAGGGCGGCGAAGAAGGTAATTCAGCACCAAATTCCCCCCCAAACTATGGCCGTAGAGGAAGCGGGGCGTATTGCCAAAGCGCTGCCGGGCTTCAGCGAGCAGGGCGGCAATGTCATTCAGCGCCTGCTCGTAGGCAAAATGGCCGCGCTTGCCGCCCGAGCGCCCGTGGCCGCGCAGGTCAAACGCCAGCACCGCAAAGCCCGCCGCGTTCAGGAAAGCCGCCAGGGGCGCATAACGCCCGCTGTGCTCGCCGAGGCCGTGCACCAGGCAAACCACGCCCTTCGGCGCTTCCGCGGGCAGCCAGGCCTGCCCCCACAAAGGCACGTCGGCAGGCAGCCGCAACGGGGTTTCCGTCGGCAGATTCATCGCCCGGCCTCACAAAGCAGGAATGTCGTAACGATACACCGGATACACTTCTTCGGTCTGATAAAAGCCCATGCGGGCATACAGTTTGAGCGCTGCGGCGTTGTTGCCCTGGGTGTTCAGGGTCACCCGTTCCGCGCCGTTGCGCCAGAAAAAGGTCAACACATCGGCCACCAGCCAACGGCCAATGCCGCGCCCCTGCGCTTCGGGAAGCACGGCCAGCCTGGCAAGGTGCCCTCCCAGCGGGCTGGAAGTGCTCACCTGGAAGCCCACCACGCGTCCGGTGGCGGTTTCTTCGGCCACCGTGGCCCAGACTGACCGGCTCAGACCCACCCGATGCGCCTGGCGCGACATTGCCCAGAAATCGCCAAAGGCAGCAGCATCCACCCGAGAGACGGCTTCCAGATCGGCCGGCACCATGGGGCGCAGGCGGTAGCCGGCCGGGGCAGGCTGCGGTGCAACCGGCTGCCGTTCCCAGATCAGCACTTCTACATTTTCCAGGAAATAAAAGCCGTTTTCTTCGAGCAGATGCCGAAACCAGGCAGCAAAAGGCATGGCAGCCACCCGGCGCATGCCACTGCCGCGGCAGGCCTCCAAAGCCGCAGGGAAGAGGGTTTCCCAGGCCAGGCGGGGCGCCACAGACGCGGCCGAGGCAAACAGCCGCACCCAGCCCACCGTGGGGGTGTCTTGCAGCACGGCCAGGGCGGCCTCAAGCCGGCTTTCTTCGTCTTCCCACACCACAAAGCCGGGAGCGCCGGCCTTTTCAAGGGGGGCTTCCCAGGCCGGGTGTTGGTGGGCAAACGGCTCCAGGTGCACCAGCGCCGCCAGTTGGCGGCGGTCGTCGGGGCGGCTTGCCCGTACCCGCCAGGCGGCCCGCGTGCGGTCTTCCGTCAGCACAGCCATCCCTGCTATGACCCACCTCCCAGCAGCCGGAAGGGCATCCGCAGCAGGCGTTTGAGGAGGCCGCGCTTCAGCGAGCGGGGCTGGTCATCCACGGCCTGCTGCATGGCGATCAGCGCTTCCACCGGTTCGTTGAGACGCAGTTGCACCGCCGAAAGCGCCTGCAGCACGGCAGCCCGGGCTTCGCGCGCGCCTGCGGCTTCCAGAAGTTCTGCGGCGCGGGTATAGGCCTCGGCGGCTTCCCGCCACCGTTTCAGCCCCTCCAGGGCGCTGCCCCGATTTCCCCACGCCAGCCCGGCGCGGCGCGTATCGCCGGCGGCGGCGAAAATCTCCGGCGTGCCCTCCACGGCCTCCAGGGCGGCTTCGGGCTGCCCCGCCTGCACCCACGCCACGCTGCTGTTGTTCCGCATCTCTGCGGCGTCCAGCGTGCGCCCGGCTGCCTGGAACGCCTCGGCCGCGGCGGCAAATTGCCGTGCGGCCCGGGCATAAGCGCCGGCTTCGTAAGCCTGTTGGGCCTCGGCGGCCAGTTTTTTCGGGGAAATTGCTTCGCTCGTGGGGTTCATAGGGTAATCTCCAGCAAACCTTCGGCAACAGCCCGCAGTTTTTCAACCGACATTTCACTCAACCGCTGCGCCAGTTCAAGGTAAGGGCGGTTGACGGGGCGGGCCACAAAGGCCCGCAGTTCGGGCGGCAGTTCCAGGAAATCGGCCACCTGGCGCTGCTCGGCCAGCCACTGCCCCACGGGGCCTTCCGTATCCATAAAAACCCGCACCGGCACCCCCAGCACCTCGGCAAGGGTTTCCAGTTCGGGCAACGGAATGGGGCGGTCGCCCATTTCGTAAGCCCGCAGCCGCCTGACAGGGATGGCCGCGGCGCGGGCAGCCTCAACCATCGTCATGCCTGCAGCCTCGCGGTACTGCCGCAGGGTCACGCCCACAATGCGCTGCCGCAGCGCCACCAGCCGGGCAAGGTCGGCGTGCTGGCGGGCGGGCTGGCTTTCCGAAAGCACTTCGCTGCCCCAAAAATGTTCCAGCGGCAGCCGCAAATGGTAAGCCAGGGCTTCCAGTTCGGGCAGGGAAGGCGCTTTGTCGCCGCGTTCATACGCGGCCAGTTGCGCGGAAGAAATGCCCAGCGCCTCGGCCAACGCCTTGCGGCTGTGTCCGGAAGCCAGGCGGGCATCGCGCAGCAACACGCCGAGTTTTTTCATCCGCAAAGTACGGGCTCGTGCCTGATCCATAGAAACTCCTTGCAGAAAGGTGCCGCCCACCGTGCTATGGCTTGCTCCAGGTGCGGGGCAGGGCAAAGGTAAACCGGCTGCCGCGCCCTACTTCCGATTCCACTTCCAGCGTCACTTCGTGGGCGCCGAGAATTTGCTGCACCAGCGCCAGGCCCAGGCCGGTGCCGCCGTAGTGACGCACGCCGGAATCTTCCAGTTGCACAAAGGGTTCAAAAATGCGCGCCATATCTTCTTCGGCAATGCCAATGCCGGTGTCTTCTACCGAAAAGAACACCTGCTCGCCTTCAGGCCAGATGCGCAGCGTCACCTGCCCGCCGGCGGGCGTAAACTTGACCGCATTGTCCAGCAAGTGATGCAGCGCCCAGCCGATTTTCTCCCCATCGGCAAACACACTCAAACCGGGGGTGATTTCCCGCTGAAATTGCAAGGCTTTGGCCTGCACGCGCGGTTTTATCAGTTCCGTCACACGCGTGACGAGTTCATCCACTTCCACCACGCCCATCGTGACCGAAACCGAGCCGCGGGCCAGCAGGGCAAAGCTGATCAGGTCTTCAATCAGCCGGTAAAGGCGGTCGGCCGCCTGCCGCATGACGCCCAGCGCCCGCTGCTGATTTTCGTTGAGTTCCCCCAGTGTGCCGTCGCCCATCAGGTCCAGATAGCCGATAATGTGCGTCAGGGGGGTGCGCAGTTCGTGGGAGATATTGGCGATGAAATTGGCTTTCACGCGCTGCAAATCGGAAAGGCGGGTCAGGGCATCCTGCAACTGGCGGGTGCGTTCTGCAACCTCTTTTTCCAGGTGCTGGTTGGCGCGATACAGGGCTTCCTGCAATTGCAGGATAGTTTCGGCAATCACACGGTCAAGGGTATCGCGATCCACAAACCCCAGTTCAACCAACACCTGGCCGAGCCGCGGCGGGGGAGCGCCTTTCTCGGCCTGTTTTCTCTGATACGCGAGGGCTTCTTCCAGCTGCTGGGGGGTAAGCACGCCAGCCTGCACAAGGCGCTCGCCGAGGCGGGGCACCAAAGCCTCGGTGCCGATGTTTTCCGCTGCCGGCGTTTGAGCCGGAATATGCACCATCTGCTCGGCCATCACCGCGGCAATGCCGAGATTGACGCCGCAGTGAGGGCAATACCTGTCTTCGGCAGAAACAGGTTTGCCGCAACGCGGGCAATGGAAGACGGTCATTTCGTCGGCGGTTTTCGGAGGCATGATAAACCTATCGCAGCAGCGCTTCGGCCTTGTTGTAGGCTTCCAGCGCCTCGCGGAGGCGGTCGGCGCGCATGTAGGCATCGCCCAAAGCCTGCAAAAGATCCACGTGGACAGGATACCGTACCAGCGCCGCTTCCAAATCGGCGATGACCTCATCAAGGGAAGCACGGCGCCGGATCAGGTAAGCGTAGTGTTTCAGGGCGGCGGGCACTTCGCCGGAAGCCAGCGCCGCGCGCGCGGCTTCCAGCCGGTCTGCACCGCGCGGGCGTTTCGGGGAAGCCTGCTTTCGGGGTGCGGCAGGGGCCGCCCGCGACGATTCGTCCATCAGCGGCGGCGTCTGTGGCAGGGAAGTTTCCGGAAGCCACTCCCCCGAAGCTTTGGGTTGGGGCGCAGGCGCTTCGGCCGCAGGCGCGGCTTCTTTGGCAGCGGGCGCGGCTTCAGCCGGGGTTTCGGTCAGCCATTCCGGCACCTCGGCTTCCTCCGCCCCAGGCGTCTCGGATGCAGGCGCGGCTTCTTCGGCAGTGGGCGCGGCTTCGGCTTCGGCACCACCGCCTGCGGCCATCTCGGCCACCCACTCCGGCGGCGTCTCCGCCCGCGCTTCCGGCGTCGTCAGCAATTCTTCTTCTTCCGCACCCTGCTTCGCCGCCAGACTTTCCAGCCATGCCAGGGCTTCATCTTCCGCCACCGGCGCCTCGGCTTCTTCCGCCGCAGGCGCGGCTTCTTCGGCAGCGGGTGCGGCTTCAGCCGGGGTTTCGGTCAGCCACTCCGGCAGGCTTTTTTCTTCCCCCGCAGCCGCCGCGGTTTCGCCTTCGCCTTCGCCCAGCCCGGCCAGCCATTCCGGCACCTCCGCTTCTTCCGCCGCAGGCGCGGCTTCTTCGGCAGCGGGCGCGGCTTCGGCTTCGGCGCCGCTGCCTGCGGCCATCTCGGCCACCCACTCCGGCGGCGTTTCCGCCCGCGCTTCCGGCGTCGTCAGCAATTCTTCTTCTTCCGCACCCTGCTTCGCCGCCAGACTTTCCAGCCATGCCAGGGCTTCATCTTCCGCCACCGGCGCTTCGGTTTCTTCCGCCACAGGCGTCTCGGATGCAGGCGCGGCTTCTTCGGCAGCGGGCGCGGCTTCGGTTTCGGCACTGCTGCCTGCGGCCATCTCGGCCACCCACTCCGGCGGCGTCTCCGCCCGCGCTTCCGGCGTGGTCAGCAATTCTTCTTCTTCCGCACCCTGCTTCGCCGCCAGGCTCTCCAGCCACGCCAGGGCTTCATCTTCCGCCACCGGCGCTTCGGCTTCTTCCGCCGCAGGCGCGGCTTCTTCGGCAGCGGGCGCGGCTTCGGCCGGGGTTTCGGCCAGCCACTCCGGCAGGTTTTCTTCTTCCCCCGCAGCCGCCGCGGTTTCACCTTCGCCTTCGCCTTCACCTTCGCCCAGCCCGGCCAGCCATTCCGGCGCTTCGGCTTCTTCCGCCGCAGGCGCCTCGGCAGCGGGCGCGGCTTCGGTTTCGGCACCGCTGCCTGCGGCCATCTCGGCCACCCACTCCGGCGGCGTTTCCGCCCGCGCTTCCGGCGTGGTCAGCAATTCTTCTTCTTCCGCACCCTGCTTCGCCGCCAGGCTCTCCAGCCACGCCAGGGCTTCATCTTCCGCCACCGGCGCTTCGGCTTCTTCCGCCGCAGGCGCGGCTTCTTCGGCAGCGGGTGCGGCTTCAGACGGGGTTTCGGCCAGCCACTCCGGCAGGCTTTCTTCCTCCCCCGCAGCCGCCGCGGTTTCGCCTTCGCCTTCGCCCAGCCCGGCCAGCCATTCCGGCGCTTCGGCTTCTTCCGCCGCAGGCGCGGCTTCTTCGGCAGTGGGTGCGGCTTCGGCCGGGGCAAGAGGTTCTCCTGCCAACGGCGCTTCTTCCCCTACGCCGCTCAGCCAATCAGGCAACGGAAGTTCTTCACCTGCCGACGCCTCCGGCGCCGGAGCCAGGGCTTCCCCGCCCAACAAGGCAGCAAATTCTTCATCAATGGGGGCATCGGGCACCTCGGTTTCCGGCAAAGAGGTTTCCGCCTCGGCTTCGGTTTGCGGCGCCATCGCCTGCAACCAATCGGGCAGTTCGGCTGCCTCAAGGGCCGGTGCCTCGCCCTCTTCTTCCGGTGTTTCCAACCCTTCGGGTTCGTGGAACCACGACGGCACGGCATCGGTTTCGGTTTCTGGGGGGGAGGGCGGCTCCGCAGGCGCCGACGGAGAGGCTTCCCAGCCGGTTTCAGCGGCCATCTCGGGCGTCCATTCCAGGGCTTCCAATTGCACGGCGTCATCGGGCACTTTGTCGGCCGTGGGGCGGGAAGGAGAGCAATAGGCCTCGTAAGGGTCCACCGCTGCCAGGCGTTGGAGGTAGGGTTTGGCCTCTTCTTCGCGTCCGGTAGCGGTGAGGACACGCGCCATCAGCCGGTTGGCCTGCAAGCAATAGGGCAATTTACGCAGCAGGGAAGCCGCCGTGCTGGCCGCTTCCACCGGCTTGCCATCCTGGAACAAAGCCTCGGCCAGCAGCACCATCAGATCGGCGCGCTGGGGCTCATCGGCAAGGGCAGAGCGCAGTTCGGCCACAGCCTGGGCATAGAGGCCGTTTTTCAGATACATACGCGCCAGAGCGCCGCGCGTCAAGCGAAGGCGGGGCGGCGCCAGCCCTTCCGCGGCTTCGTACAGCCGCCGCAGTTCGTCTTGCACGGCAGGGGAAGATGGCTGAACCTCAAAGGCCCGTTCCATGTGCCACAGAGCGGCCTTGCGGTCGCCGGAAGCCTCGCGCACTTTGCTGAGGGCAAAATGCGCTGCGAAATCATCCGGCACCGCGGCCAGCACGCGCTGGAAGACGTCGGCGGCTTCCTGGTAGCGCTGCACTTCCAGGTAAGCGCTGCCCAGTAGCCGGTAAGTCGCCACATGTTTGGGGAAAATGCCCAAAATATGGCGGCAGTGGGCAATGGCTTCGTCGTAAGCCCCGCGGGTGATCAGGTCGCCGATCTGGCGGTTGTAGGCGCGCAAATTGATTTTGGTCATGGTTCTTCTCCCTTGCCTTTAGTATGCCCTATCTTTGCCAGAAAAGCAAGTCCCCTGAGCGCAAAAAGGGCAGGCCACCGCGAAGATGGTCTGCCCTTGCCGGTGATCATGCGCCGCGCCGCTCAGTCTTCGGCAGGTGCGCTCTCGCTGCGGCGGCTGTACCAGATAGACCACGCCAGGGAAGCCAGCATGGCAAAGAACAAAACCCAACCGCCGATGCCAAAGTGTTGGTATTGCGCCACCATAGGCGCCACAATCACGGCCACCAGGTTGACCACTTTGATCATCGGGTTGAGGGCAGGGCCGGCGGTGTCTTTCAGCGGGTCGCCGACGGTATCGCCCACAACGCTGGCCTTGTGGCGTTCGGAGCCTTTGCCGAGGTTGTTGGCCGGATCTTTCGGCTCGTCTTCAATGGTCTTCTTGGCGTTATCCCACGCGCCGCCGGCGTTGTTCATAAACACGGCCAGCAGCTGCCCGGAGAGGATCAGCCCCGCCAGGAAACCGCCCAGGGCCTCCACGCCCAGCCACATGCCGACCAAAATCGGCGATACCACACCCATCGTGGCCAGGGCGATGAGTTCCTTCTGCGCCGCAAGGGTGGAAATCGCCACCGGGCGCTGGTAATCGGGCTTGCGTGTGCCTTCCAGCACACCCATGCGGAACTGGCGGCGGACTTCATCTACCATCAGGGAAGCCGCCCGACGCACGGCCTGAATGGCATAGCCGGAGAAGAGCATCGGCAGCGCGCCGCCGATAAGCATGCCCACAAACACTTCGGGCACGTTGACCCGAATGCCCAGGTTCTTCAGCAGCAGGGCATCGGGAAGGCCCGCCTGCGCCTGCGCCTTGCTAACATCCACCATGTAAGAGCCAAACAGGGCAACGGCAGCAATCACCGCCGAGCCAATGGCCACGCCTTTGGTAATTGCCTTGGTGGTGTTGCCCACCGCGTCCAGGTCGGCCATAATCTGCTGCGCCACTTTGGTTTCTTCGTCTTCCATCTCAGCCCACGACATTTCGCCAATGCCGTTGGCGTTGTCGGAAATCGGCCCAAAGGAATCCATGGCGACGTTGTTGCCGGTCAGCGTCAACATGCCAATCCCGGTCATGGAAACGCCGTAAAGGATGTAAGTGATTTTCTCCACCTCGCTCAGGCCGGAAATGCCCTGGAAGATCCACACCGAACCCATGATGGTGAGAGCAATGACCAGAATGGCCCAAACCGAAGACTCATAACCCACCGCCAGCCCCTGCAAAATCAGGGTAGCGGAACCGGTGTCGGCCGATTTCTTGATTTCCTTGACGGGCTTGCCTTCTGCGCCGGTGAAGTAGTCGGTCAGGCGGTCATTGGCAATAGCCAGCAGCACGCCCACGGCCACCGCCGTGGGGGCGCGCCACCAGCCGCCGGGCAAGGAGCCTTTTTGCATCACACCGAGGTAATACCACCCCACGGCATAGAACAAAGCGGTTGAAATAGCCGCGGAAGAAAGGAAGCCCTTGAAAATGGCTTTCATGGCGTCGCCGCCCTTATCGGGGCCGCCCTTGACCAGGTAGGTGCCGATGATGGAAGAAAACACCCCAATGCCGCGCACCAGCAGCGGGTACACAATCCAGGCCATGCTGCCGGTGATGTGCCACAGCGCCAGGCCGAGAATCAGGGCCGCGACGATGGTCACTTCGTAAGACTGGAAGATGTCGGCGGCCATGCCGGCGCAGTCGCCGACGTTATCGCCCACGAGGTCGGCCACCACGGCAGGGTTGCGGGGGTCGTCTTCGGGGATGCCGGCTTCCACTTTGCCCACCAGGTCGGCGCCCACGTCGGCTGCTTTGGTGTAAATGCCGCCGCCCACACGCATAAAGAGGGCAATCAGCGTGGCGCCAAAGCCAAAGCCCAGCAGAGCATCGGGGGCTGCAATGCCGAAGTACATGAAAATAAGCGTGCCGCCGAGCAGCCCCAGGCCATCGGTGAGCATGCCGGTGATCGTACCGGCGCGGTAAGCAATGCGAAGGGCATCACCAAAAGAGCGCCGCGCCGCCGACGCCACGCGCACGTTGCCTTCCACGGCCATGCGCATACCGATTTGCCCCACCGCCAGCGAGAACAGAGAGCCCAAAATAAAAGCGCCCGCCCGACCAATCCCCATGATCAAGCGGACGGTTCCCGCGGGCATCCCGGCAAAGCGCTGCATGGCTTCTTCGGAAACGGGGACGATGTACACAGAGAAGAAAAGCAGCACCGTCAGCACCAGAATAAACGGCATGATAATTTTGGTCTGGCTGTTGAGGTAAGCCACCGCCCCGTCGCGGATGGCACTCCAAACCTCCTGCATCTTCTCCGTGCCTTTGTCTTCCCGCAGAATCTGATTCCGCAGGAAGAGGGCGTAGGCAAGGCCCAGAATGGCAATGCCTAAAATCACCCAAATAGCAATTTGTTCAGCGGAAGTCAACAAACTCATGCGCCTAAGCCTCCTCCAGGTAAAAGATAAATCACAGGCCGCACACCGTTGGCAAGCCCCAACCGCGCCGGTCCTGTCAACCGCGGTTCAGCCCGGCAGGGAAAACACCGGCAACGCCGGACATCCTTTTGGCCTGCAGAGCAGAGCACGCCGTGCTTTCTCCGTGGCCGGGGCGAATCGCGAGAACAGCCCCTTTCCTTTTGTGACGCCATGCACAAAAGGCGGTAGCCCGATTTTATAAAAGGACGATGAGAATGTCAAGCCAACGCCGCGCGTCGGAGGTCAAAAGGTGACAGTTCCCCTATGAACGCAGGGTTTCCTTCAGCACGTCGTCCAGCCGGCGGACGGCCACCACCCGCAAAGCCTGCAACGCCGACCTGGGCACATCGTCCAGGTCTTTCAGGTTGCGCTCCGGCAACACCACCGTTTTGAGGCCGTGGCGGTGGGCTGCCAGCACTTTTTCGCGCACGCCGCCCACCGGCAGCACTTTGCCCCGCAGGGTAATTTCGCCCGTCATAGCCACATCGTGGCGCACCGGCCGGCGGGTAAAGGCCGAAATCAATGCCACCGCCATCGTTACCCCGGCGCTGGGGCCGTCTTTCGGCACGGCGCCTTCGGGCACATGGATGTGAATGTCGGTGTTGCCAAAGGCATCGGCCTCCAGGCCAAAATCGGTGCGGTGGGCTTTGAGGTAAGAAAGCGCCGCCTGAGCGGATTCCTGCATCACATCGCCAATCTGGCCGGTAATGCGCAGTTCGCCTTTGCCGTCCATCAAAAGCACTTCCACAGGCATCACCTCGCCGCCGGTCACCGTCCAGGCGAGCCCCATGGCCACGCCCACTTCGTCTTCCGTTTCGGCTTCCATGTCAAAATACACTGCCGGGCCGAGGAAGCGCGCCACCGTGCGCCCGGTCACGCGGCGGGGAAAGCGCTTGCCTTCTGCTTTCAGCCGCGCCACCTTGCGGCAAATGCGCCCGATTTCGCGTTCCAGGTTCCGCACCCCGGCCTCGTTGGTGTATTCCCGAATGATGCGGCGCAGCGCCGCATCGGTGAAGTGCACGTCGCTTTCGGCAAGGCCGCTTTCTTCCACCTGACGCGGCATCAAAAAGCGGCGCGCAATGTGAATTTTCTCTTCTTCCACATAGCCTGGGAATTCAATGACTTCCATCCGGTCAAGCAAAGCAGGCGGGATGGTCGCCAGGGTGTTAGCCGTGGTGATAAAAAGCACGCGGGAAAGGTCGTAAGGGATTTCAAGGTAATGGTCGGAAAACGCGTCGTTTTGTTCGGGGTCGAGCACTTCCAGCAGGGCTGCCGAAGGGTCGCCGCGGAAGTCGTTGCCCAGTTTATCCACCTCATCCAGCATGAAAACGGGGTTCACCGTGCCGGCGCGCTTCATGGTTTGCAAAATGCGGCCGGGCAGGGCGCCGATGTAGGTGCGGCGATGGCCGCGAATTTCGGCCTCGTCGCGCACGCCGCCGAGGGAAACCCGCACAAATTTGCGCCCCAAAGCCTCGGCAATGGATTTCCCCAGCGAAGTTTTGCCCGTGCCGGGCGGCCCCACAAAGCACAGAATCGGCTGGCGGGTGCGTTTGGGCTTCAGGTTGCGCACCGCGATGTATTCCAAAATGCGGTCTTTGGCTTTGGGCAGGCCGTAATGGTGCTCTTCCAGCACTTTGGCGGCATGGGCAATATCCAGATTATCTTCGGTGGCTTCCGACCAGGGGAGGTCTAAAATCCATTCAATGTAAGTGCGCAAAATGCCCACTTCCGGAGCCATCGGCGGCAATTGCCCCAGGCGGTCAATCTCTTTCAGCGCCCGCGCCTGCGGCTCTTCGGGCAGGTTCGCCTTTTCAACGCGTGCCCGCAGTTCGTTAATTTCCTGCGTCCAGAAGTCGCCTTCGCCGAGCTCGGTCTGGATGGCACGCATCTGCTCGCGCAGATAGGCTTCCCGCTGGTTGTGGTCCATTTCATCCTGCACCCGGCTGTGAATGGCGTCTTCCAGTTCCAGCCGCGCCACTTCCTTGCGGGTTTCTTTCACCACCCGTTCCAGCCGGGCGAGGGGGTCTATCATCCCCAAAATTTCCAAAAGCAGCGCATGGTCGGGGGAAAGCGCCATCGCCATCAAGTCGGCCAGCCAGCCGGCGTCGTCGGCGTTCAGAGCGTAGAAGTAAGTTTCTTCAGGCAGGGCGTTGTTGAGTTCCACAAAGCGCTCAAACACCCGCAGGGCGGCTTTCCGCAGGGGGTGCGCTTCGTCTTTTTCCGGCCCGGCGTCATCCACAGGCCTCACCCGCACCACAGGGTATGGTGCGGTCTGCACCACATCCACCAGTTCCACCCGCCGCCGCCCCTGCATCAGGGAAGCATGGACTTCATTCGGCATGGCATACGGAAAACCCGCCGCCGCTTCAACGCCGATGGGAAAAACATCCGCCCAGGTAGGGTCTTCCTTCTCTAAATCGCTGAGCAGGAAAATCGCCAGGGTGGTGCCCTTGTCCACGGCGGCGCGCACCGCGGCAAAATTTTCTTCGCCGGGCACGATGAGCGGGGCCACCAGGTGGGGGAACACCACACTATCGGCCAGCACCACCGCGGGCAGGGTCAGCAGGCCGTCTTGATCGGGGCGGGGCGCGGGCACGGCATAAAGCGCCTCGGTTTGGGAACGCAAGGCCTCGGCGGCCTCGTCGTCAAAGGGTTGCTCCCAGGGGGGCGTTTCGTCAAAGAGGTCGTGGTCTTCTTCGTAATCGCGGTTCATAGGCCACCTGAAGAGGCAGAAATGTGCAGTGTGGAAAGCGGCTGCCAGCGGCTGGAAGCCAGGCGGGCGCGGCGCCATACGCTCCGCGCGGCCGCAGCCACAAAAAGGCTGCCGGTAACAAGAATGACCGCCTCGCCTGCGGCTTCCCGAAACGCGACGCGCAAGGCGTCTTCCACATCGGGGAAAGCCTGTGCTGCCCGCCCCAGCCGGTGCACCTCGGCGCGCAGGTCGGCCGGTTCGGCCGCCCGGGGGTGCCGGGCGCGGGTAACAATGATGCGCCGGGCGCGCGGCGCCAGTGCTTCCAACATGCCGCGGATATCTTTATCGGCCGAAGCGCCAAACACCAGCACCACCGGCCAGCCCGGGAAGTACTCATCTACCGTCAGACGAATTTGACGGGCGGCGGCGCGGTTGTGCGCCCCGTCAATCACCAGCGGCGGGTTGCGGTGCAGCACCTCAAACCGGCCCGGCCAGCGGGCAGCCGGGAAGCCCCGGCGGATGGCTTCCTGCGAAACCTGCAGCCCCTGCCGCCGCGCCGTTTGCAGGGCCGCGTAAGCAGTGGCCGCGTTGACCACCTGGTGCGGCCCCAGCAGCGGAATCCGCAGACGGGTCGGCTCCCATTCCTGAAAGCCGCCCGATTCCACAAAAGCATCCACCAGCGGCTGTTCGGCAGCATGCCACACAAACAGCACCTGGCCGTCCAGCGAACGCGCCACAGGGGCATAGAGCCAGTCGCGCCCCACTTCCACCACCGGCGCGCCGCGCCCGGCGGCCACGGCGAGAATGCGCCGGCGGGCTTCCGGCGGCTGCGGCGCAACGATCACCGGCACGCCGGGTTTGATGATGCCCGCTTTTTCGCCCGCGATGGCGGCCAGGGTGCTGCCCAAAATGGCCGTGTGGTCGTAGGAAATCGGCGTGATGACCGAAGCCAGCGGCTGCACCACGTTGGTTGCGTCCAGCCGCCCGCCGAGGCCAACTTCCACCACGGCCACGTCTACCCGGCGGTCGGCAAAGTAGAGGAAGGCCGCAGCGGTGGTCAGTTCAAAGGTGGTCAGGTTCGGAATGCGCGCCGTGCAGGGCTTGAGGCGCTCCACCACGGCGGGCAAGTCGGCGTGGGGAATGGGGCGGCCGTTGATGCGGATGCGTTCGGCAAAGTCTTCCAGATGCGGCGAGGTGTAAAGGCCAACGCGATAGCCTTCCGCCTGCAGGGCAGCCGCCATGAGCGCCGCCGTAGAACCTTTGCCTTTGGTGCCCGCAATGTGCAGCACGGGGTAGGCCCGATGGGGATTGCCGAGGGCCTCCAGCAAGGCCTCCATGCGGGCAAGGTCAAACTTTTCGGGGGCGTTCCGCAGGTTGCGCGTCAGGCTGTAATCAATGAAACTGTAGAGAAAATCCAGCGCCGCCTGGTATTCGGGTGCGTAAGTGGGCATGGGGTGATTGTAACCGCGGGGCAGAAGAAGGGCAAGGGAAAGCGGTCGGGGCAGCAGGGCC
>JALUXH010000102.1 GCA_027019065.1 Anaerolineales bacterium | reverse complement strand
CCGCTGCGTTGACCCCTCCCCCGTCCCCTCCCCGCATGCGGGGAGGGGAGCCAGGGGAGGGGTATGGCAAAGGCACAGCGCATCAAGACGCATGGAGGGCACCCCAGCGTAGGCAGTTACGAAAAATCTGTGCAATCTGTGTCATCTGCGGTTTCTTCCTCCCTTTTGAA
Source organism: Anaerolineales bacterium (assembly GCA_027019065.1). Lineage (GTDB taxonomy): Bacteria > Chloroflexota > Anaerolineae > Anaerolineales > DRMV01 > DRMV01. The sequence goes on along the minus strand of JALUXH010000102.1, from coordinate 2,631 downwards.
TACTCCCATCTCTATCAACGAGGATTCCCATGCCCAAAACGCAAATTCCCTGCCCCCAGTGCGGCCAGCCGGTCGTGGCCGAAATTCGTCAGGTCTTTGACCTCAACGAAGACCCCGCGGCCAAGCAAACGCTGCTTTCCGGCGCGTTCAACATCATCCAGTGCCCCTACTGCGGCTTCCAGGGGCGCGCCGAAGCGCCCATCGTGTACCACGACCCCGAAAAAGAACTGCTGCTCACCTACTACCCCCCCGCTTTGGGGCGCGGCCGCGACGAGCAGGAAAAAGCCCTGGGCGCGCTGCTTAATCAGATTATCAACCGCCTGCCCCCCGAAAAGCGCAAGGCTTACCTGCTGCAACCCCAGACCATGCTCACCTTTCAGGGGCTGGTGGAGCGCATTCTGGAAGCCGACGGCATCACCAAAGAAATGCTCAAAGCCCAGGAAGACCGCGTCCGCCTCATCGAGCGTCTGATGACGGCTTCCGGCGATGATGTGCGCAAGACGATTCTGGAGCAGGAGAAGGCGCTGGTGGACGCCGATTTCTTCCTGCTGCTGCAACGCCTGATTGAGGCCGCCGGCATGGGCGGCGACCGCCGCAGCGCCGAGGCCTTGCTGGCCGTGTACAACGCCGCGGTAGAGCACAGCGACTACGGCCAGAAAATCAAAGCCCAACAGGAAGCCGTCAAGGCGGTGGAAGAAACCATCCGCAAACTGGGGGCGCGCCCGACCTTAGACGCCGTGGTGGATGCTTTCGTGGCGGCAGCAGACGATGACCTGCAATTGCAGGCCCTGGCAGGCACCCTGCGACCGGTGATGGACTACACCTTCTTCCAACGGCTCAGCGAGCGCATTGATGCGGCCTCGGGCGAAGAAAAGGCGCGCCTGGAACGCCTGCGCGAGCGTCTCCTGGAACTCGGCAAGCAGTTTGACAAAATCCTGACGGAAGAACTGGAAGCCCGCCGCCAGGTGGTGGAAAAGGTGCTTCAGGCCGGGGATGTGGAAAAGGCATTGCGGGAAGCCGCGCCCTACATTGACGAAATCTTCCTGAGCCTGCTGGAAGAGGCGCTGCAGGAAGCCCGCAAGCAGGGCGACCTCCAGCGCAGCGCCCGCATCAACCAGGTGTTGGAGATTCTGGACAAAATGTTTGCCCCCCCGCCGGAAGTGGCGTTGATAGAAGACCTGCTCAAAGCCCCCGACGAAGCCGCACGCCACAAACTGCTGGAAGCCCACCGCGGCCTGGTCAACGAGGCCTTCGTGCAGCAAATGGCGGCGCTGGTGGGGCAATTGCAGCAGCAAGGCGCCCCGGCGGAAACCGTCCGGCGCGCCCACGAAGCCTATCAGCAGGCCATGCGCTACTACATGAGCCACAGCGTGCATTTGTAAGCGGGTTTTGGAGGGCGGGATGATTTCCCGCCCTGCTCATCTTGAAAAGGCGCTTTTTGGAGTGCGGCGACAAGTCGCCGCTTTCCAAAGCGGTGCCCAGGCACCGCACTCCAAAAGAAAACGGCTCGCTTTGAGCCCTTTTGGCGGAATGGTTTCCCACCTACGCGCTTTCCGGCGGCACGGCGATGGCTTCCACGAGATAGCCGTCTTCCCTTTGCCCTGCCAGCCCGGCCACAAGGTGGTACAGCGCCCAGAGTTCCAGCGCAAAGGGCAAATAGCCGCCGTAGCCGAGCAGGGGCATTTCAAAAATGTGCCAGAAGCCCACAAACGGCACATGATACACCCACTTGGGGTACGAGAAATAGTTCCACATCTCCCAGAAAAAGGCCGTGGTCAGCACGCCTGCCCACAAAGTGTAGATGGGCTGCCAGTTGCGCCGCGCTGTCCAGCGCAGCAGTGAAGGGAAGCCCAGCCAGGCGTTGAGGGGTTCCAGCACGAAATACACCGAAAGCCACAAAAAGGGGAAGCAATAGCGCGGGAAGGCCAGCAGCAATCCCAGCATCACCCAGCCGCTGAGGAACGCCCCCCACAGCACGGCGGGGGTGGGGCGCACGCGCGGCCCTTTCAGCGGCCGGTTAAAGGGCGAAAAAGTGCGCATCAATTGCGCGGTGCCGAACACGGCGGGCATCACCGTTGAAAAACTCAGCGTCGCCAGCAGCGCGTATTGGGTGTTGGTGAAAAACTCCCGCCCCACATAGTGCCAGTTTTGCGTGCGCAGGTTGAGGGCTTCAAACAGCCACCATGCCGGGGCGGAAATCACGAACAGCAGCACATAACGCCGCGGCGAGCGGCTGAACAGCGACTCCCCCCGGCGGCAGAAGGTCAGGGCATCCACCGTGAGCGCGTAGCCCAGCCACAGCGGGAAAAAGGCCAGATGGGTACGCAGGCCGGGCCAGAACCAGTTGACCGGCCAGAACACGGCAATCAGCGCCAGCCCCACCCGGCCGCGGCGGGGGAAAGCACGGGCTTTGCAAAAGTGAACCATGAGCCACCTCGGGGAAGTACCTGTTCAGCCTCGGTCAAGAGAAACCGCAGATGACGCAGATTCCGCAGAAAAAACATCCACAGATTGTAATTACCTACCCAAATCGTAGCGCTGGCAATGCAGGGCGTGTTTTCACACCGCGTTTTCCTTTGGCGCCGCTGCCGCTGCGTTGACCCCACCCCCGTCCTCTCCCCGCATGCGGGG
>JALUXH010000101.1 GCA_027019065.1 Anaerolineales bacterium | reverse complement strand
TACAATGAGGTCGTAGCGGGCAGCGATTTCCCAAATGTTGGCGGGGGTGAGACGGTAAGGATAAATATCAATTTGGGTGTAAGGGTTGAGAGCGTGCAGGCGCTCGCGGGCGGCCACGGCTTTTGGGGTGCCCACTTCGGCGGTGGCGTAAAGAATTTGGCGCTGTAAGTTGCTTTCATCTACCACGTCGTCGTCGGCCAGCCCCAGGTGGCCCACCCCTGCTGCCGCGAGGTAAAGCGCCGCGGGCGAACCCAGCCCCCCCATGCCCACCAGCAATACCGAAGCGCTTTTCAGCCGCTGCTGGCCTTCCTGGCCGATTCCCGGCAGCAAAATGTGGCGTGCGTAGCGGCGCATTTCGTCGGGCGTCAGTTCGGCAGTGGGAGAAATGGGGAATGGCATGGCGGCCTCCGGGGAAAAAAGTGGGTGGGCTGCCATTATACCAATGCTGCGGGGTTTTCGGCGGCCCGACCGCCTGACGGCGGCTACCCCATGCCGTGCTTGTGCGCCCACACCGCGGCCTGCGTGCGGTCGTCCACCCCCAGCTTATCAAAAATGTTGCTGACATAGTTTTTCACCGTTCCCTCGGCGAGGAAGAGGCGGGCGGCGATTTGCCGGTTGCTCAGCCCCTGCGCGATGAGCGTCAGAATTTCGCGCTCGCGGGCGGTGAGGTGGGCTTCCCTTGCCGCGGGCGGCACATCGGGCAGGCGGGCAAATTCGACCAGCACCTTGCGTGCCACCGAAGGTTCAATGAGCGCCCCGCCCGCCGCCACCGTGCGGATGGCCGTGGCCAGTTCTGCCCCGGAAACGTCTTTCAGCAAATAGCCCAGCGCCCCGGCGCGCAGGGCGTCAAACACATATTCGTCGTCGTCAAAGGTGGTCAGGATGACGATGCGGGCGTCGGGGTGGGCTTGCAGCAGGCGGCGGGTGGCTTCCACGCCGTCCATTTCCGGCATCCGGATGTCCATCAGCACCACATCGGGCTGGTGTTCTTCGTAGGCCGTGAGCGCCTGCAGCCCGTTTTCCGCTTCGGCCACCACCCGCAGGCCGTCTTCCAGTTCCAGCAGGGTGCGCAAGCCGTCGCGCATCAGGCGCTGGTCGTCTACCAGCAGCAGGTCAATGGGTTTCATCGCGGGTTCCTTAGAAAAAATCCACCGATTTCACAGATTGGCGCCGATTTAGGGTGCCAAGATGACGCCAAGAGCGCCAAGGAAGTTAACGCAAAGGCGCAAAGAAGGAAGGCAAAGACGCAAAGAGGTCGCATCGCGCATCGCACATCCCGTTTTCTGCGGTTTTGCGCCTCAGCCCTTCTGCGGCAGGGTCATTTCCAGCAGGCTGCCGCCTTCGGGCGCGGGGCCAAAGCGCGCCTGGCCGCCGAGGTGGGCGGCGCGTTCCTGCAGGCCGCGCAGGCCGAAGCCGCCTGCGCCGGGCTGGGGGCCTCGCCCGTCGTCGCGGATGCTCAGGGTGAGGTGCGCTCCGTCGGCTTCCAGCGTCACCCATGCCTGGGCGGCAGCGGCGTGCTTGTGGATGTTGGTCAGCCCCTCCTGCACGGCGCGGTAGAGGGTCAGGCGATGGGCGGGGGAAAACGGCGGCGGGTCGTCAGGCCAGGCGATGTGCACGGCAATGCCCGTGGCCTGCTGGAATTCGGCGGCGAGGCGGCGGACGGCGTGTTCCAGCGGCAGGTCGCTTTCCAGCGGCTGGCGCAGGGCGGCCACGGTGCGGCGCAGATCGGCCAGGGCGGCGCGCACCTGTTCCCGCACGGTGGCAACCATGGCCGCGGCGCGTGCCGGTTGGGTGGGAATCAGGCGCTCGGCGGCTTCCAGTTGCACGGCGGAAACGGTCAGCCGGTGGCCTAACGTGTCGTGCATTTCGCGGGCCAGGCGGTTGCGCTCCTCGGCGGCGGCCAGTTCTTCCACCCGGGCCGCGTAGTCCTGGAGTTGGCGGTGGGCGGCTTGCAGTTCGGCCAGCAGCCGCTCGCTTTCGGCGCGGGCCTGCTGGGCCTGTTGGGTCAGGTGGGCGAAGATGGCGAAGAAGGCAAACCCGCTGGCGTAAATCAGGGCGGTGACGAGGCCCCCCACCACCCCTTCGTGGGCGATTAGCAGCACCAGGCTCACCAGGGCGAACCCGAGTATCCAGGCGAAGGCTTCCCGACGGGGCAGGGCGAGAATGGCGTACACGCTCATCATGTAGAACCAGATGATGAAGAAGTTCATCTCCGGCGCGAGGAGGAGCAGAGTGACAATGAGCGCCGTCTCCACGCCCAGGAGCAGGCGTGTCCGCCCTCGGGAAGCGGTGACGAGGGGGGCGAACCCAACCACGCTGGCGACGCCGAAGGCCACCACCAGGGCCAGCACGGCCCACCGGGCGGGGTGCCGCTGCACGAAGACCAGAACGGCCCCGGCCGCCCCCACGGCGAAGGTGGTCAGGTAATACGAGAGGGCTTCCAGGGAGAGGCGCAGGGGTTTCATAATGTCATTTTACCCTATGGGCCAAGGTAGAGGCGACCGGCCGGTCGCCCCTACTCCCACCGAAACCGCCACAGCCCCAGCAGCAGGAAGCCCCAAAGGCCACCAGCACGCCCACCGTGGGCAGCACGGCGCGTAACCCCAAGCCGCGCACGATGATATCCTGAAAGCCCCGCCAGACCTCCGAGGTCTTTGAGACCTCGGAGGTCTGGGGTCTGGCTGCAGCGTTATTCCCACCGAAACCGCCACAGGCCGACGGCAAGGAAAACCACCCCGAAAGCCGCCAGCACGCCCGCCTCGGGCAGCACGGCGCGCAGGCCGAGGCCGCGCACGATGATGTCCTGGAAGCCCTGCATGCCCCAGTAGGTGGGCAGGGCTTTTGCCAACGTCTGCATCCACGGCGGCACGATTTCAATCGGCCACCACGCACCGCCCAACGCCGAGAGCACCAGCACGGTCACGGTGCTCAGCCCGTCGGCCTGGGCTGCGGTGCGGGCGACCACGGCGATGAGGATGCCCAACGCGGTGGCGGCAAAGCCGTAGGCCAGCAGCATGGCAGCCAGCGCCGCGGGCGCCTGCCCCCAGTTTACGCCCAACGCCGCGCCGAAGAGCACCATGATGCTCATCTGCACTAACGCGCTCAGGAAGATGCCTAACAGTTTGCCGCCGATGAGGGTGGCCTTGCCCAGCGGCATGACCAGCAGGCGGCGCAGGGTGTCGCGTTCCCGTTCCACCAGCAGGGTGCTGCCGCCGCCGAAGGTGACGAACAGCACGAACATGACCAACATCCCGGGCGATGATTGCGCCGTCCCGATGGGGATTTCGGTGCCCTTCAGGCGGGTGACCGCGGCGGCGTGGATTTCCAGCGGCGCGCGCGCTTCCCACAGGGCGGCGGCCTGCGCGAAGGCTTCTGCGGGGGAAACCGGCGGGATGGCGAGGCGGTCGGCCACGCGCTGCGCCACCGCGGCGGTGTTGCGGATGCCTTCCAGCGTGCCGACGGCGGTGCCCACGGCGGCTTCCACGGCCTGGGCGTCCAGCAGGTGCCTGGCGGCGCGGTAAAAGCGCAGGTCGGCGGGCCGGCCGTGCTGCAGCGCCGCGCCAAAACCGGCAGGGATGACCAGCCCGGCGGGCGCGTCGCCGTTTTCCACCCGGGCGGGAATGTCGGCGGCGGGGGCGGCGACGAGTTCCAGCGAAGGGTTGGCTTCCAGTTGGCGGCGCAGCGCGGCGCTTTGGGGGCTGCGGTCTTCATCGGAAAGCAGCAGTGTCCAGCGGGGCGGCTCGTCCGGCGGCCCCATGCCTTCCATGGCGATGCCCAACACGGCGGTGAAAATCATCGGCATCAGCACGGAAAAAATCAGCACGCTGCGCGAGGAGAAGGTCTGTTTGAGGTAGGTGAGGGTGATAGTGAGGAGTTTCATGGGGTAGTCAGGTCGTCGCGTGGTCGGGTAGTCGGGTGGTCAGCGGGTGAAGCGGCGGCGGAAGCCCAGCAGGGCGAGGGCGAAGAAGGCCGCGCCTAAGGCAAGCAGGATGGCGATATGGGGCAGCACGGCGTGCAGGGGGGCGTTATCCAGCGCCAGGGCGGTGAAGCCGTCTAACGCCCAGCGGTTGAGGGTGGCTTTGCTGAGGAGGTCCAGCCACACGGGCACGTTTTGCAGCATGATGAAATTGCCGCCCAGGATGCCGAAGACCAGCGCCACGAAAGTGCCGATGATGCCCGCCTGGTTGTCGTCGCGGGCGAAGGCGGCCAGGAAAGCGCCCAGCCCGGCGGCGCCGGCAACGGTGGCGAAACTGAGCAGCGCCACGCCCCACGGGTTTCCCCAGTGCACGCCGAAGAGCAGGGCGGAAACCAGCACCAGCACCGCCATTTGCAGCAGGCCGGTGAGCAGCGTGCCGCCGATTTTCCCGGCCAGGATTTCGGCGGGGCGGGTGGGCGTGGTCAGCAGGCGGGGCAGGGTGCCCTTTTTCTCTTCTTCCAGGATGGAGCGCATGCCGTGGAAAACGGCAAACATGAGGAAGAAAATCGCCATGGACGGCATGAAGTAGCCCAGCACATTAAAGGACTTCCCGCCGCCGAGGGTCTGGCGCTGCAGGCGGATGCGGGGCTGTTCGGCGGCGAAGTCGGCTTCGGCCTCGGCGATGGCCTGGGGCAGGTCGGCGAGGGCGGTTTGCAGCGCCGGGTCGGCCTGCACGGCGGTGGTAATCTGCTCTGCGGCCAGGCGGGCGCCCAGGGCCGCACTCTGGAAGCCCAACGCGAGGCGTTCCGTCACGCTGCGGATGATAACGGGGGGAATGCGCAGGGTGGGGTCGGTGTAAATGTCCAGGCGGGCGCGGGGGGCGTTGGCGTTTTTCAGTGCGGCGGAGAAGTCCGGCGGCAGGATGAGCGCGCCGTCGGCCTCGCCCCGTTCCACTGCGGCGCGGGCGGCTTCGGCGTCGGCGTAGGGCGTGACGGCGAAGAGGGACTGTTTGCCCTCGGCGGTGTCCACCTCAATCTTGGTGAGGATGTCCACGAAGGTCTGCCCCAGGTCGCCCGTGTCGGCGTTCACCACAGCGAGGGGGATGGCGTAGATGGGCGAGGAGCCGTCGTTTTGCCCGCCGAAGGCCGCGCCCATGATCAGGCCGATGGCTAACGGCGCGACCAGCATGTACAGCAGGGCGCGGACGTCGCGGAAGCGGGTGAGGGTATCTTTGAGGGTGATGGTGAGGAGTTTCATGGGGAGGAGGGTCTCTGCGTAATCTGCGAAATTTGCGGTTCATTCCCGCAGCGCGCGGCCAGTGAGGTGCAGGAAGACGGCTTCCAGGTTGGGTTCCTGCAGTTCTATGCGGCGGACGGTCAGCCCAAGCCCCTGCAGGTGCAGCAACAGGGCGGGCAGGCGTCCGTTGGCGTCGTCCACTTCAAAAGTGAGGGTGTCGCCCTCGGCGTGAAGGCGCTGCACGCCTTCCATTTGCGCCAGGTCGTTGGGGGCGAAATCGGCGGGCGGGGCTTCCAGGGTGAGCACGATGCGCTCGCCGACGCCGGTTTGAGTGATGAGTTCGTCCAAAGTGCCTTCGGCGATGAGTTGGCCGTAGTCAATGATGCCGATGCGGTGGCTGAGTTCCTGGGCCTCTTCCATGTAGTGGGTGGTGTAGAGCACGGTCAGACCGCCGCGGTTGAGTTCCTTGACGGTATCCAGAATGCGGCGGCGGCTTTGGGGGTCAATGCCCACGGTGGGTTCGTCCAGGAAGAGGATACGGGGGCGGTGGAGCAGCCCCACGGCGATGTTGAGGCGGCGCTTCATGCCGCCGGAGAAGGTGGCGACCTTGTCTTTGGCGCGGTCGCGCAGTTCGGCGAGTTCCAGGGCTTCGTCTGCGCGCTTTGCGAGGTCTGCGCCGCGCAGCCCCACCATGCGCCCCCAGAAGCGCAGGTTTTCGCGGGCGCTCAGGTCGTCGTAAAGAGCGATTTCCTGGGGCACCACGCCGATGATTTCCTTGACCCGTTGAGGTTGGCGGGTGACGGAGAAGCCGGCGATGGTGGCGTCGCCCTCGTCGGGGCGCAGCAGGGTGGTCAACATGCCGATGGTGGTGGTTTTGCCTGCGCCGTTGGGGCCGAGCAGACTGTAGATTTCGCCCGCCGCGATGTGGAAAGAAACGCCCCGCACGGCGTGCACGCGGCCGTAATGCTTGTGGAGATTGTGGGCGGTGAGCAAGGGTTGGGTTTGCATGTTGAGGTCTCCTCTGGGGCAGGCGTTGCCGCCATCTGCTAACTGCCACCTGCCATCTGCCATCTGCCATCTGCTAACTGCTATCTGCTAACTGCCACCTGCTATCTGCTATCTTCCAGCCGCTACCACCCAATTATCCCTCAAAAGCGGTCATATGCGCCAGTGACCGGGGTCATATCGGGGGTCATCAGCGGGAAGGCGGGGTGAGGCCGATGTTTGGCGTCGGGCTCTTTTTGCTTGGGTGGGGCTTGACTTTTCTCTCCCCGCCCCGTAGAATGGGGGTACAATTGAACAGTGCCAGGGGAGAGACCCGCTGTTGCACTTTGATAAATTGTTACGACAATCCAGGGCTACAGCCTGAGCTGGTCTCCCCTCTCCCTTTGGGAGAGGGGCTGGGGGTGAGGGCGTAAAAAATCTGTCGGTTTCTCGCCCTCACCACTCCCCCGGACGCCGCCCGGCGGCGTCCTCCCCCCTCTCCTCTCCCAGTGGGAGAGGAGAGGGGGCCGCGGGCTCGCGCGGTTATTGTCGCAACAATTTGTAAATCTCCAAGAGCGGGCACCGAAGGGGCAAGCCCGGCTGAAGCCGCGGCGAATCTCTCAGGTAAAAGGACTTTGGCGCTGTTTTCCCCTCTGGAGAGCCCGCTTCGCGCGGCACCGAAGGAGCAAGCGCCCTCGTCGGCGTGCATCTCTCAGGTTTCCGGACAGAGGGCGCGCCTCGCGGTGCGCCTTTTGCTTTTCTACACCCTGCCAGGAGGTTCATCATGGAATTCCCCGCCGACCTGAAGTACACCAAGAACGATGAGTGGATCCGCGCCGATGGGACTGTCGGCGTCACCGACTACGCCCAGGATCAACTTTCCGATGTCGTTTTTGTGGAAATCGTGGTTTCCGAGGGCGACGAAGTGGCGCAGGGCGACATCATCGCCACCATTGAATCCGTCAAAGCCGCGGCCGATGTGTACGCGCCCGCAGGCGGCAAGGTGGTGGCCGTGAACGAAGCCCTTGCCGACACCCCTGAGGCGGTCAACGAAGACCCTTACGGCAAGGCCTGGCTCATCAAACTGGAAATCGCCGACCCCGCCGAACTGGACGGCTTGATGGATGCCGAGGCCTATGAGGCCTATTGCAAGGAACGCGAAGAATAAACCGCGAATGGCGAATTGCGAATTGCGGACTTGCTTTCCCTAATTCGCAATTCCTGATTCGCAATTTCCTGGAGGCGCGATGTTTTCCCCGCTTACGCAAGCCGACCGCAAGGCCATGCTGGAAGCCATCGGCGTGGCGCGGGTGAGCGACCTGTTTGCGGCGGTGCCGGAAGCCTACCGTTACCCGCCGCTGCGGCTGCCCCCGCCGCTCACCGAAATGGAGGTGGCCGAGGAACTGCAGGCGCTTTCCGAAGACAACGAAACCGCCCGCGACCTGGTTTCCTTCCTCGGCGCGGGCGCTTACAACCACTACATCCCCGCCGCGGTGGACGCCATCCTCAGCCGCGGCGAGTATTACACCGCCTACACGCCCTACCAGCCGGAAATCTCCCAGGGCACGCTGCAGGCCCTCTTTGAATACCAGAGCATGGTGTGCGCCCTCACCGGCATGGAAGTTGCCAACGCCTCGCATTACGACGGCGCAACCGCGGTGGCCGAAGCGGCCATCATGGCCTACCATGTCTTTCGCGGCAAGCGCCCCAAAGTGGTGCTTTCCCCCTCGCTGCACCCGCACTATCGGGAAACCACCCGCACCTACACGCAAGGCTCGCCCATTGTGTTCGCCGGCGACGACCTGCCGCCCGCCGCGCCCCCCGAAGCCCTGCTGGACGAGGTGGACGACCAGACTGCCCTGGTGATGGTGCAATACCCCGACTTCTTCGGGCGGGTTTACGATTTCACCGCCCTGGCCGAAGAAGTCCACGCCCGCGGCGCGCTTTTCGGCGTGGCGGTCAACCCGCTGGCATTGGGGCTGCTTAAGCCGCCGGGCGAAATGGGCGCCGACATTGTGACGGGCGAAGGCCAGCCCCTCGGCATCCCGCTTTCCTTTGGCGGGCCGTATGTGGGGCTGTTTGCCACCCGCAAAAAGTATGTCCGCAAGATGGCCGGCCGCCTGGTGGGGCAAACGGTTGACAACCGCGGCCAGCGTGCCTATGTGCTCACCCTCAGCGCCCGCGAGCAGCACATCCGCCGCGAACGGGCGACTTCCAACATCTGCTCCAACCAGGGACTGATGACCCTCGCGGTGGCGGTTTACCTCAGCCTGCTGGGCAAGGAAGGCTTGCGGCAGGTGGCCGAGTTGAACTATCAGAAGGCGCACTACGCTGCCCGCAAACTGGCGGCGCTGCCGGGCTACGAACTGGCCTTCCCCGAAACGCCCTTTTTCAACGAATTTGCCCTCCGCTGCCCCGGCCCCGCCGACGAAATTGCCGCCCACCTGCTGGAGCACGACGTCATCCCCGGCTACCCGTTGGGGGAAGCCTACGGCGAGGCGTTCCGCGATGTGCTGCTGGTGGCCGTGACCGAGATGAACCCGCGCGAAGAAATTGACCTGCTGGCTGAAATGTTAGGGGAGGTGCACTGATGGCGATGAAAGTGCGTGAACCTTTGATTTCTGAACTTTCCGCGCCCGGACGGCGCGGGGTGCGCTTCCCCGAGAGCGACGTGCCGGCTTCCCCCATGCCCAAAGACCTGTTGCGCGCCGATTTGCCGTTGCCGGAGGTTTCCGAGGTGGATGTGGTGCGCCACTACACCCGCCTTTCCCACTTCAACCACGCGGTGGATATCAACTTCTATCCCCTTGGCTCCTGCACGATGAAGTACAACCCGAAAATCAACGAAGCCGTCAGCCGCCTGCCCGGCTTTGCCCACCTGCACCCTTTGCAGCCCGAGGAAACCGCCCAGGGCGCGCTGCGGCTGATGTACGAATTGCAGGAAGCCCTTCAGGAAATCACCGGCTTCGCGGCGTGCAGTTTGCAGCCTGCCGCAGGCGCCCACGGCGAACTGACCGGCGTGCACATGATTTGGGCGTATCATCAGGATCGCGGCGACACGCAGCGCAACAAAATCCTGGTGCCCGATTCCGCCCACGGCACCAACCCGGCTTCCTCGGCCATGAGCGGCTTCTGGGTGGTGGAAATTCCCTCAGACGAGCGCGGCAACATTGACCTGGCCGCCCTGAAAGCGGAATGCGACGACACCGTGGCCGGGCTGATGCTCACCAACCCCAACACCTTAGGGCTGTTTGAAGAGCATTTGCTGGAAGTCATCGAAACCGTGCACGCCGCGGGCGGGCTGGTTTACGGCGATGGGGCGAACCTGAACGCCCTGTTAGGCATTGCCAGGCCCGGCGAATTGGGTTTTGATGTGATGCACCTCAACCTGCACAAGACCTTCGCCACGCCCCACGGCGGCGGCGGGCCGGGCAGCGGGCCGGTGGTCTGCGCGCCGCACCTCGCCGACTTCCTGCCGGGGCCGGTGGTGGTGGTCAAAGAGGAGGCCACTGACGATCTGCCGCCCCTGTACGGCTTCCGGATGCCGCCCAAGAGCATCGGGCGCGTCAAGTCCTTCCACGGGCATTTTGGCGTGATGGTGAAGGCGTTTGCCTATATCATGATGCTGGGCGCGGGCGGCCTGCGGCAGGTGGCCGAAGACGCCGTACTCAACGCCAACTACCTGCGCGTGCGCCTGCAGGATGCCTACCACATCCCTTACAACCGCATTTGCATGCACGAATTCGTGGCCGAAGGCCGCTGGAAGGATGCCCCCGACGTCCACGCGCTGGATATTGCCAAGCGGCTGATGGATTTCGGCTTCCACCCGCCGACCAACTACTTCCCCCTCATCGTGCACGAAGCCCTGATGATCGAGCCCACCGAAACCGAGAGCAAGGAAACGCTGGATGCCTTCGCCGAGGCGATGCTGCAGATTGCCGGGGAAGCCCATACCAACCCCGAAGTGCTGCACAGCGCCCCCCATGCCACGCCCTTTGGCCGCGTGGATGAGGTGAAGGCGGCGAAGGAATTGATTTTGACGTGGGAGTAGTCGGGTCGTCATATCGCCAGATAGTCGGGAGGTGATGATGGAAAGCATGGGGCTTAGCTTGGGTTATTTGTTGGCAGAGGCGGTGCCTCTGGCGATATTGATAGGGTGGCCTGTGGTGAGTGTTGCGGCGCTGCTTTCCCTGCGCCGCCGCCAGTTGCCGCCCGTTGCCCAGGCAGTGTGGGCGCTGTTGATTGTGGCGATTCCCTGGGCTGGCGCGGTGGCTTTCTGGATTGTGCAGCCTGAGGCCGAGCGCGAGTAATCCCAAGGGGTTTTATGACATCTTGGGTTTGGTTGGTGAAGTAGGGCGGGACGCCGTCCCGCCCTACATGCCCTTGACGTGCTTGGCGTTTTGTGTGGCATAATGACTCCTGCCCCGCGGCGAGGTGGAGAATCTGCCGCCACGCCCGGCTGCCAAGCCGAGGGAGATGCGGGAAACCGGCAGTCCCGCCGCCGCAGGGCGCCGAGGCTGTGTTATTTTGGCGCGGCAGGGGCGTCGGTTTGGCGCGCGGCGTTTTTTCCCGGCACCTCCGGCGGGCTTGATGGAGGGGGAGATGCTTTCATGCCTGTTTTCATGCTCTGCACGAAGGCGGCGGCGGCTTCCGCCGGGCGGGGGCTGCCTTCCACGGCGCGGATGAGCGCCGAGCCGACGATCACCCCGTCCGCCAGTCGGCCGACCGCCGCCGCCTGCTGCGGCGTGGAGATGCCGAAGCCCACCGCCAGCGGCTTGTCGGTGACGGCCCGCACGCGGCGGACGAAGGCTTCCAGGTGGGCGGGCAGGCGCTCGCGCGCGCCGGTTACGCCGGTGACCGAGACCAGGTACACAAAGCCGCGGCTCTGTTCCGTCACCGGGCGCATTCGGTCGGGGGGGCTGTTGGGGGCCAGCAGGAAGACCAGGTCCAGCCCGTGATGGCGGCAGGCGGCCTGCATCTCCCCGGCTTCGTCGGGCGGCAGGTCGGGCACGATGAAGCCGTCCGCGCCGGCGCGGGCCGCGTCGGCGACGAAGGCATCCAGGCCGTAGGCCAGGATGGGGTTCAGGTAGCCCATCAGCACCAGCGGGACGCGCACCCCGCGGCGGCGCAGTTCGGCCACCGCATCCAGGCAGCGGCGGGTGGTCATCCCGTGTTGCAGCGCCACCTGCGTGCTGTGCTGGATGGTCGGGCCGTCGGCCAGCGGGTCGGAGAAGGGAATGCCCAGTTCCAGGGCGTCCGCGCCCGCGGCGGCGCAGGCGGCCACCACGTCCAGCGAGGTTTCGTCATCGGGATAGCCCAGAGTGAAGTAGGGCATCAGGGCGGGGCGTCCCTTGCCGAAAGCGGATGATACGCTCATGCGGGGGTCTCCTTTCCGAGGGCGTGCAGCACGGTGTCCAGGTCTTTGTCGCCGCGGCCGGAGAGGTTGACCAGCACCACGGCTTCGGGCGGCAGCGCGGCGGCCTGTTTGCAGGCTTCGGCCACGGCGTGCGCCGATTCCAGCGCCGGCAGGATGCCTTCCAGGCGGCTGAGCAGGGTGAAGGCTTCCAGGGCTTCGGCGTCGGTGACGTGGGTGTAGGCTGCCCGTCCGGTTTCGCGCAGCAGGGCGTGTTCCGGACCGACGGCGGCGTAATCCAGCCCGGCGCTGATGGAGTGCGTGGCGGCGATCTGCCCGTCGGCGTCTTGCAGCACCCAGGTGTAGCAGCCGTGCAGCACGCCGGGGCGCGCCCGCTGCGGGTCGCCGAAGCGGGCGGCGTGTCGCCCGCTGGGGATGCCCAGCCCGCCGGCTTCCACACCCAGCAGGCGCACCGATTCGTCCGCCAGGAAGGCGTGGAACAGGCCGATGGCGTTGGAGCCGCCGCCCACGCAGGCCACCGCCAGGTCGGGCAGGCGGCCGGCCTGACGCAGGATCTGGGCGCGGGCTTCGCGCCCAATGACGGCCTGGAAGGCGCGCACCATCGTGGGGTAGGGGTGCGGACCGAGCGCCGAGCCGAGCAGGTAGTAGGTATCGGCGACGTGAGTTACCCAGTCGCGGATGGCTTCGTTGATGGCGTCCTTGAGGGTTTGGGTGCCGCTTTCCACCGCGCGGACTTCCGCACCCAGCAGGCGCATGCGCTGCACGTTGGGGGCCTGGCGCTGCATGTCCACCGCACCCATGTACACCACGCAGTCCAGCCCCAGCAGGGCGCAGGCGGTGGCGGTCGCCACGCCGTGCTGCCCGGCGCCGGTCTCGGCGATCACGCGGCGCTTGCCCATGCGCTTCGCCAGCAGCGCCTGCCCCAGAGCGTTGTTGATTTTGTGCGCCCCGGAATGCGCCAGGTCTTCGCGCTTGAGGTAGATGCGCGCCCCGCCGCAATGGGCGCTCAGGCGGGCGGCGTGGGTCAGCGGGGTGGGGCGTCCGACGTAGGTCGCCAGCAGGGCGTCCAGTTCCTGCCGGAAGGCGGGGTCATCCTGCGCGGCGGCGAAGGCGGCTTCCAGTTCGCGCAGCGGCGGGATGAGCGTTTCGGGCACGTACTGGCCGCCGTAGCGGCCAAAGCGGGAGGGGAGGAGGGTGTTCATGGTGTCCTTTCTGGTGGCAAGATTCACTCCACCCCCGTCCCCTCCCCGCGCGCGGGGAGGGGAGCGAGGGGAGGGGTAGAGGGAAGGCTTCGGGCGGCGCGGCAGAAGGCCGCCATGCGCGGCGGCGATTTGACCCCGGGGGCGGATTCCACACCCGAAGCCACGTCCACCCCCCAGGGGCGGACGGCGCGTACGGCGGCGGCCACGTTTTCGGGGGTCAGGCCGCCGGCCAGCAGCAGCGGCAGGCGGGCGGCCAGGCGGCGCGCCAGCCCCCAGTCGGCGGGGCGGCCGCTGCCGCCGTACAGCCCGGGGACGCGGGCGTCCAGCAACAGGGCGGGCGGCGGCGCGGCGCGGGCATAGCGGGCGGCCAGCGCCTCGGCCTCGGCGGCGTCGCGCGGGCGGATGGCCTTGAAGGCGCGTCCGGCGAGCGCGGTCAGGTCGGAGGGCGGTTCGTCGCCGGAGAGTTGGGCTGCGTCCAGGCCGCAGGCGTCCAGCGTGGCGCGGACGGTCTCCGGCGGGGCGTTGACGAACACGCCCACGCAGGTTACCGCGTGGCCGCGGGAGCGTAGCGCGTCCACGATGGCGGCGCAGGTCGGCACGTCCACGGCGCGCGGGCTGGGCGGGTAGAAGTTGAAGCCCAGCATGTCCGCACCAGCGGCGACCGCCGCCAGCGCGTCGTCCAGAGTGCGGATGCCACAGATTTTGATGTGCATCACGGCTCCTTTTTTGGGAACCCCTCCCCTCACTCCCCTCCCCGCACGCGGGGAGGGGATGGGGGTGGGGTTTGCTCCCTGTCCCTGCATCGCAACGCGGGGAGGGGATGGGGTGGGGTTTGCTCCCTGCATTGCGTTGCGGGGTGAGCGGGTAGGCGACGGCAATGCCGTCGCCCACCCGGATGGTTGCTCACCCGCCGAGCAGGGCGCGGGCGGCAGCCGCCGGGTCGGGGGCGGTGACCAGGGCTTCGCCCACCAGCATGGCGTCCACGCCGGCGGCGGCCAGGCGGCGCACGTCCGCCGGGGTATGGATGCCGCTTTCGGCCACCATCACCACCTCCGGCGGGATGAGCGGGCGCAGTTCCAGGCAGGTTTCCAGCCGCACTTCAAAGGTGTGCAAATCGCGGTTGTTGACCCCGATGAGGCGCGCCCCGGCATCCAGCGCCTGCTGCACTTCGTCGGCGGTGTGGGTTTCAACCAGCGCGGCCATGCCGAGTTCGCGGGTGCAGGCCAGCAGGTCGCGGAAGACCCGCGGCGGCAGCATCGCCAGGATGAGCAGCACCGCGTCCGCGCCGGCGGTGCGCGCTTCCAGAATTTGATAGCGGTCGAAAATGAAATCCTTGCGCAGGCAGGGCAGGCCGAGGTCGCGCACCGTCCGCAGCGCATCCAGCGAACCGCCGAAAAAGCGGGCGTCGGTGAGCACGGAAAGCGCCGCCGCGCCGCCTTGCCGGTAGTCCTGCGCCAGGGCGCGGGGGCGGAAGTCGGGGCGCAGCAGCCCTTTGGAGGGGGAACGGCGCTTGAGTTCGGCGATCAGCCGCGGGGCCGGGCGGTGGGCATCCTGCAGAGCGGCGGCGAAATCGCGCGGCGGCGGAGCGTCCCCCAGGGCGGCTTCCAGCGCCTTCAGGGGAACGCGCGCCCGCGCCGCGGCCACTTCTTCCCGCTTGTGGGCGAAAATGGTCTCCAGGATGCTCATGCGGCCTCCGGCGCGGCCTGCTGACTGACGGCGCGCAGGGCGTGCAGTTTTTCCAGCGCCGCGCCGCTTTCCAGGGAAGCGCGGGCGGCCTCCAGCGCGGCGGGGAAGTCGCCGTCTTCGGCGGCCAGGGCTGCGGCGGCGTTGAGCAGCACCACATCGCGGCGCGGGGAGCGGTCTTCGCCGCGCAACAGGGCTTCCAGCAGGGCGGCGTTCTCCTGCGGGCCGCCGCCCCGCAGGTCGTCGGGGGAAGCCGGGCGCAGCCCCAGTTCGGCGGGGTCGAGGTCGTAGGTCTCCACGCGCCCGTGGTGCAGGCGGCTGACGCGGTTGGGGCCGGCGGTGGTCAGTTCGTCCAGCCCGCCGTGGCCGTGTACCACCAGCGCGGCGCGCCCGCCGAGTTCGCCCAGCACCTGCGCCAGCGGCGCGGTCAGGGCAGGGTCGAACACGCCGATGACCTGATGGGTGGCCCCGGCGGGGTTGGTGAGCGGCCCCAGCAGGTTGAAGATGGTGCGCTCCCCCAACTGACGGCGTGGCCCGATGGCGTGCTTCATGGCCGGGTGGAAGCGCGGCGCAAACAGGAAGCCGATGCCGACTTCCGCGATGCAGCGGGCGACCTGCTCCGGCGGCAGGTCAATGCGCACGCCGAGGGCTTCAAGCACGTCGGCGCTGCCGCAGCGGGAGGAGGCGGCGCGGTTGCCGTGTTTGGCGACCCGGCGTCCCGTTCCGGCGACCACGAAGGCCGCGGCGGTGGAGATGTTGAAGGTGTGCGCCCCGTCGCCGCCGGTGCCGGCGGTATCCAGCAGCGGTTCGCCGTCCTGGGGCAGGGGCACGCGGGCGGCGTGGGCGCGCATGGCGCGCGCGCTGCCGGTGATTTCGGCCACCGTTTCGCCCTTCATGCGCAGGGCGACAAGGTAGCCGCCGATCTGGGCGTCGGTGGCTTCGCCGCGCATGATGATGTGCATGGCGGCTTCGGCTTCTGCGGCGGTCAGGTTTTGGCGTTGGATGACTTTGTGAAGGTAGGGTTTCAGCATGGCGGTTGCTCCTTGTGGGGGTATCGGGTTTACCCCACCCCCGCCCCCTCCCCGCATTGCGGGGAGGGGAGTAAGGGGAGGGGTTGGTCACATCAAATCGCGCCCCAGGGCCTGTGC
>JALUXH010000100.1 GCA_027019065.1 Anaerolineales bacterium | reverse complement strand
AACCCATCGCGGTCCGGCATCATCACGTCCAGCAAAACCAGGTCGGGGAACCCCTCCCGCACCTGATCCAGGGCTTCCCGGCCGTTGGCGGCCTCCAGCACCTCAAACCCGTCATATTCCAGGTTAAGGCGAATGAACCGCCGCATCCGGTCTTCGTCATCCACAATCAAAATGCGGCTGGGGCGTTTTCGCTCTTCAGGCATGGTCATCTCGTTAGGGCGCTATTCGGCGTCAGGGTTCAGGCCGCCTGCGGCCGATGCGGCGGTGGGGCGGGAAGGCGTCCCGCCCACCGCGAAAAGGCTTTCGGCCACCACATACCCGTGAAAGAGTCTCAGGCGGCCCTTCATTCATCCCGCACGAAGCCGATGATGTCGGCTTCCTCGGCGCCGGGCATCACCTCAATGAGGGTGATGCGGTTCACAGGGAACAGGACGGTTGAAACTTCGGGGTCAAGGTAGTGAATGTCTTTGCCGTCCCGCCGGCGCGGGTTATTGAGCACAATAAGGGTATCCTGGGGGCCGGGCATTTCATCCACTTCCCCGGCAACGGGTTCCTCATTGGGGATGTGCAAAACAAGCGTCACGGGCATGGGCTACTTTCCTTCTTCAGGGGAGCCGGACTGCAACAGCACCTGGAAAACCAGTTTGCCCAGGGCTACGATGTCGCCGTGCTGCAAGGGGTGGGGGGTGTTAGGCAAAATTTTGATGCCGTTGACGCGCGTGCCGTTGGAAGACCCCATGTCGGTGATGGTAAGGCGGCCATGAGCATCTACCCGCAAAGCGGCATGAAGGCGGGAAACGCCCTGCTCATAGGCGTTGTAAGCTGTGAGGTCCACGTCGGGCACCACGGCCTGGCCGGAAGCCAGCCGCCCCAGGGTCCACTCTCCGCGTCCGCTTTCAAGGAAAACACGCTGACCGCTTTCCACCAGAAAAAGGATGATGCGGGCATCCTTGCCGACGGCTTCCGAGCGGAAATCTCCCGAAGTAGGCAGCCAGGCATCTTCATCCACCTTCAGGTTTTGGGTGGTTGCCGGGACATAAAGGGGCGCGCCGCATTCGCTGCAATAAAGCGCACCGTCGTAATTCTCGTGGTGACAAACCGGGCAACGGATCATAGGCCTTCTTCCCTTTGAGGGGCAATCAGTGCGCGAGTGCCAAATTTGATGGCTTTCTCACCGCTTTCGGAAAGGGCGTGGGCCGTACGCAGGGAATCTACTTCTTTCTGGACGGTACGAGCCAGCCGGGGCTGGCCGGCCATGAGCAGGCGATGGCTCAGCTGCTCCAGGCGGCGCGTGGCCTGCACCACCTGGCCTTTTTTGGCTTCTGCGCGTGCCTTTTCCTGCATTCGGTAAAGGGTCAGCCGGCCCATGGCTTCTACCAGTTCGGCCGGCGGGCTGGCAAGGTCGGCTTCATCCCGCAAGGGCAAGGCCAGGCGAAACGGCCGTTCCCACGGGGCGGTGCGGCCGGCCAACAGGCGGGCATGCAGCCGGCCGAAGAGGAGCTCGCTCATCTCGGCTTTCAGGTCTTGCGGCCACACCAGCAGTTCCAGCAGCACGTCAAGCCGTCCTTCCCGGGGCACATAGCCCCACACCATCGGCGGGGTCAGCGTCAGGGGGGCAGCCTGAGGCGCCAGGCGGAAAGCGTATTGCAATTCTACCCCCGCCCCCAGCCGGAAGTCCAGCCTCACCTGCTCGGCCACGCGGTCGCTCATGCCGTGGAAGTGGGCTTCCAGAAAAGCCTCAATGTCGCGGGTGGAAGTAACCAGGTGAGCACTGCCGCCGGTAAGGGCGGCGAGTTTATCCAGAAAGGCATCGTTCCATTTGCTGCCGAGGCCCAGGCCGCTGATGACGATGCCGCGCTGCTGTGCCTGCCGGGCCAGGCGGTAGCATTTTTCTTCATCGCCGTAGGTGTGGCCATCGGTGATGAGCACAATGTCGTTGAGGTAGTCGGGGGAGTAAAACCGCCCCACCTGGCGATAGGCAGCCTGCAGGCCATGAAAGATCTCCGTGCCGCCGAAGGCTTCAATGCCCGCGATGTGTTTTCTGAGGAAATCCTTGTGCTGGCCTCGGGTTGCAGGCACTGCAACTTCCGCGCGGTCGTTGAAGGTTACAACAGAGAAAATATCATCCGGCCGCAGTTCGTCAATCAGCAGCCCCGCAGCCCGCTTTACGGCGGCCAGCCGCGCCCCGCTCATGGAAGTGGAGCGGTCCAGCACCAGGCACATGTTGAGCGGCGGGCGCTCTTTCGGTTGCAGCGCTTCGGCAGCCGGCCGCAACGTGGCCAGCACATACACCAATTGGGGTTCGTTCACCCGCAACAGGCTGGCGCGGCTGGTGCTGACCCGCAACAAAAGCGGTTCGGGCGGCAGGGCCGCGTCGTATTCCGCCCGCTTGAGGCTGTCGGAAAGCACCTCATAGGCTTCCTGCACTTGCAGGAAAATCTCATGCGCTTCCGGCTCAGACGCCACATCGGGGTGATAACGCCGGACCAACGCCAGATAGGCTTTTTTGATTTGCTCCGCGGTGGCGTCCCGGGGTACCCCCAAAATCTGGTAATAGTCTCGCATGGAGCCTCCCTATTTGTGCGGGAACTGAACCAGAATGACTGAAATATTATCCGGGCCGCCGCCGGCATTGGCCGCTTTCACCAATTCCTGACAGGCCAGCGCCGGTGAAGGCGCAGAAACCACAATCCGGAACAGGTCTTCTTCTGAAACCACGCCCCACAAGCCGTCGGAACACAGCATCAGGTAGCCCTGCCGCGGGGCGGGGGTGATGAACACGTCGGGGTCAAAAGGTTCGGCCTGGCCGAGGGCCCGGTAAAGCACATTTCGCTGGGGATGGATGGCCGCTTCTTCGGCGGTCAGTTGGCCCAATTCCTCCAGCCGCTTGACCAGGGAATGATCGCGCGTCAGCACTTCCATCCGCCCATCGGGAAAGATCGTGTAAGCCCGGCTATCGCCGACGTGGGCGATGGTAATTTGCTCGTTGAGGAGGAGCGCCGCGGTGACCGTGGTGCCGCCCCCCGGCGCGTATTCCACCACGGCGCGGTGGGCGCGCCGAATGCCTTCCCGCATCAAATCCATCAGCGATTCCTGCGGGACTTCGGGGTTAACTTTGAACATCACGCCGTGCACCGCGTCCATGAGGTACTGGGAAAGCGCCCGCGCGGCCACTTCGGAAGCCACTTCGCCATGCTGATGCCCGCCCATGCCATCGGCAATCACGAACAGCCCGAAAAGGTGATCGCGCCCGTTGGCGCTCAGGTTAGATACGGTGGCGTAAAGGGCGTCTTCGTTGTGTTCCCGCTGCAGGCCGGTGGAGTATCCCAGCCCTACCGTCACCTGGTCGGGGCGCAGGGGCATGCCCACGGTTTTCAGCAGGCTTTCCACTTCGCCCTCTTCCAGCGGGCGGGTGCTGGCAACGCCGGCCGCGTTTTCCAGTTCTTTGCGCGGGATGGGGCGGGTGGCCTGCTCCCGCGCGCCCGGCGGGTTTTCCCTCTGAGCCGCAGCGGCCTCGGGCGGGTTTGGAGGGGGCGATCCCGTTTCCGTCGTTTCGCTATGGGCTTCTCTGCGCGCCATCCATGCACGCAATCGCTCCACAAACGGCAGTTTCATAACATGCTCCTTCTGGGCAGGGCCATGCCCAACGCCCGCGTCGGCTTATCGGTGCACCGTATTGTTCCCTTGCATACAAAAATCAGCCCACGCCACCGGAATATGCAAGGCATTGACCCGCTGGCACGGCGGAACGCCTTGCCCCACATAGGCAATCATCCACACGCCCTCCACTTTGGCCGCAAACCAGGCTGCGCCTTCCATTTCGCCGACTTTTTTCACGCTGCCCCGCGCAAAGCCGTCGGGGCGGATTTCACCAATGCTCATATCCACGTGGGAAGGCGGCCAGGCCAGGTAGGCAGCCAGGGCATGGCGCAGTGCGAGGGCGTCGTCAGGTGTGGGGGCAGGGGGCGGGGCGGTGGGCGCCGCGGCTGTGGCTTGCAAAGCGCCGATTTGCGTGCTTTGTGCGGCAATGGTCGCCGGGTAATTGGGGGTGGGGGCGGCCTGGGTGAGGGAAGCCAGTTGCGTGCTCACCGCCGCCTGAATGGTGGCCTGCATGTTGGGCGTCGGCGAGGCCCCGCTGCAAGCGGCAAGCAGTTCTCCCCCCACGATCGGCAAGAGCAACAAAACCAGACGCAGCGTTTTTTTCATGGAAGCGCCTCACAAGGGGAATCCGGCAGGCCGGGTCAGGTGATCATCAGAGCATACAGGCGATGGTCGGTAGAGCCAAAGTAAAGCACGTTATTATAAATCACTGCGCCGCCAATAATAGGGCCTGCCGTGGGGAATTTCCAGCGCAGGCGGCCGTTGCGAAGTT
The DNA here is from genome assembly GCA_027019065.1 of Anaerolineales bacterium. Lineage (GTDB taxonomy): Bacteria > Chloroflexota > Anaerolineae > Anaerolineales > DRMV01 > DRMV01. The sequence goes on along the minus strand of JALUXH010000100.1, from coordinate 11,211 downwards.
CCAGCGAATACATGTTGCCATCGGCAGAGCCGATGTAAACGGCATCCTGATAAATCACAGGCGAGCCCGGCACCTGATGCTCGGTTTTGAAGCGCCACAGTTCACGCCCGCGTTCGCCATCAATGCAGTAGATGTAGCCGTCGGCCGACCCTACCACCACATAGCGGTCTTCCACCGCGGGGGAAGAAACGGTGCCTTTGCCCATACGGTAACGCCAGAGCACCCAGCCGCTTTCGGCATCCAGCGCATGAAGGGCGCCGCTGAGGTCGGCAAAATAGGCGGCTTTGGCCACCACGGTCGGCGAGGAAGTGATGTTCCGTTTGGCGCGGTAGCGCCACAGCAGTTTGCCGCGGAAATCAAGGGCGTAAAATTCTCCGGCTTCGTTGCCGAAGTACACGCGCTGCTCGCCCAGTGCGGGGGTCGAGCGAATGGGCGCGCCCGACTCAAACGCCCACACCCGCCGCCCGCTTCCGGCATGCACCACGTGCAGGCGGCCGTCGTCGGCCCCGAAGAAGAGGTAGCCTTCCGACATGCGCGCCGAGGAATAAATGGGGCTTTGGACATCGTACACCCACGCCTGCCGCCCGCGGGCACGCGTTACAGCATAAAAGCGGCCGTCGCGCGAGCCAAAGTAGAGGTAGTTCTTGTCGGCCAGCGGACGTGTGACCACCCCGCCACGCGTCGGGAATTTCCACAGCAACTGCCCTTCGCCGGCATGCAGGGCATACACGTTCGTATCATACGAGCCAATATACACCACGCCATCATGGAAAAGCGGCGTGCCGCGGATTTCGTCTTCCGCTTCAAAGACCCATACCGGCTTGATGTCGCCCTGGCCCACCAGGCCGGCCGTCATGCTGTGGGTTTCACTTTTGAGGTTGACGCCGAGCATGGAAAGCGTACCGGTTTTGCGGGCCACCGCCAGCAAGGCGGCTTTCATTTCCATGGCGCTCTGGAAGCGCTTTTCGGGGCTGTATTCCACCGCCCGCTGAATGACGGCTTCAAATTCGGGGGACACGCTGGGGTTGATGCTGCGCACCGGCCGCTCGTGGAAAGAAAACGGCGGTTCAGCGCGCGGGTCGCGGCGGGTGAGCAAGTGGTGCAGGGTTGCCCCCAGGGCGTAAATATCCACCAACGGCGTGGCTTCACCGCGGTATTGTTCCGGGGGGGCGTAGCCTTCCGTGCCGATCATAGTGCCCTTTTGACCGGCCTGGAACAGCTTCGCAATGCCGAAGTCCACCACCATCAATTTGCCCGAAACGGTGAGCATGACATTGGAAGGCTTCATGTCGCGGAAGATGACCGGCGTGGGCTGGCGGGTGTGCAGGTAATGGAGCACGTCGCAGAGTTCAACCGCCCAGGCCAGCACCTGTTCTTCGGGCAAAAAGCCTTCGGTGCTGTTGAGCACGTCTTCCAGGTTGCGGCCGTTGATGAATTCCAGCACCAGGTAAGCGCGCTCGTTTTGCGTGAAATAGTCGTAAATGTGGGGGATGGCGGGGTGGCTCAGGCTGGCAATGATATGGGCTTCCCGCTCAAAGTTGCGAAACATGGTTTCGCGCGTGGCGGGGTCGTCGGTCTGGGTGTGCATTTCCTTGACGGCTACCAGTTTGACGATGTTGGGGAAATGCAAGTCGCGGGCGCGGTAAACCGCGCTCATGCCGCCCACCCCCACCACTTCCTGAATTAAATAGCGCTCGGCCAGGGCCATCCCCGGGTGCAGGCGCTGCCCCGTTTCGGGCGCGGTTTCGGTTTCCAGTTTCTGCGTAATACGGCGGGTTTCCAGTTTGAACCTCCTGCTCCGGTGCGCTTCCCACCCCGGCAAAACAGCAAGCAAGGTTATTATAGCCTCTTGCGGAAGGTTTTGCAAACGCCGAGGAAGGATACGACAAAGGCGCAGCACACCAAGACGCATGGAAAGCGCCGCACCGCAGGCAATGACCATTACACGCGGTGCACTCATTGCAGGCGGGATGAGAAGCACCGCGGGTTTGACTTTTTCTTTCCCCCATCCTATACTTACTTGCGGATGGATGACCCCGCCGCGCCTGGCCGCGGCTGATTTCCTTTTTCTGGATGGAGGAGGTAACCGATGGACGATCGCCCCTGGCTCCGGCACTACGATAAGGGGGTGCCGCTGCACATTGACTACCCGCCTGTGCCCCTGTTCCACTTCCTGGAAGAAGACGCCCGCAAATACCCCGACCGCCCGGCCACAATTTTCAAAGGCGCCCAAATCACCTACCGGGAACTCAACGCTCTGACCGACCGCCTCGCTGCCGGCCTTTACGACCTCGGCATCCGCAAAGGCGACCGCGTGGGGCTGTTTATGCCCAACACGCCGCAGTTCGTGATGGCCTATTTTGCCATTCTCAAAATCGGCGGCGTGGTTGTGGCGACCAACCCCCTCTACAGCCCGCGCGAAATTGAACACCAGCTCAACGATGCCGGCGTGGAATACATGGTGGTGATGAGCAACTACTACGAGCGCATCAAAGAAGTGCAGCCCCAAACCGGCCTCAAGCGGCTCATCGTCACCAACATCAAGGAAACCCTGCCGCCGGTGCTTCGCTTCCTGTTCACGCTGACCAAAGAAAAATCGGGGGGCTTTCGCGTCACACTGCGCGACCGCGATGTCTGGATGCAAGACCTCATCGCCGCCCACAAACCTTCCGACCGCCCCAAAATCACCGTAGGGCCGGAAGATGTCGCCCTTTTCCAATACACCGGCGGCACCACCGGCCTTTCCAAAGGCGCGGTGGCGCTCCACCGCAACCTCGTAGCCAACACCCTCCAGATCAAAAACTGGGTGCCCAACCTGGAAGAAGGCAACGAAGTGGTGCTGATGGCCATTCCCCTTTTTCACGTCTACGGTATGGTTTCGGGAATGCTGTTCGGCATCGCCTCAGGCGCCAGCCTGGTCATGGTGCCCGACCCGCGCGACTTGAAAGACCTGCTGCACAACATCCAGAAATACCACGCCTCCATTTTCCCCGGCGTGCCGACGCTCTACAACGCCATCAACAATTACCCCGAAGTCGTCGCCGGCAAATACAACCTCAGCAGCATCAAGGTATGCATCTCCGGCTCGGCGCCCCTGATGCGGGAAACCAAAGAAAAATTTGAAGCCCTCACCGGCGGCAAAGTGTTTGAGGGCTACGGCCTTTCGGAAGCCCCCACCGCCACGCATTGCAACCCCGTCCTGGGCGAAAACCGCACCGGCTCCATCGGCCTGCCGTTGCCCGATGTGGACGCCAAAATCATCAGCCTTGATGACGGCCAAACCGAACTGCCGCCCGGAGAAGTGGGCGAGCTCATCATCCACAGCCCCCAGGTGATGAAAGGCTACCACAACATGCCCACCGAAACCGCCAATGTGCTCCGCCAACGCGCAGACGGCAAAACGTGGCTTTTCACCGGCGACATCGCCTATATGGACGAAGACGGCTACTTCTACATCGTGGACCGCAAAAAAGAAGTCATCAAACCCGGCGGCTATCAGGTATGGCCGCGGGAAGTGGAAGAAGTCATTGCCGCACACCCCGACGTGCTGGAAGTCGCCGTCGCGGGCATTCCCGACCCCTACCGCGGCGAAACCGTCAAAGCATGGATTGTTCCCAAGCCCGGCAAAAGCCTGACCGCAGAGGAAATCAAAGCCTGGTGTCGCGAGCGGCTGGCCAAATTCAAAGTCCCCACCCACATAGAATTCCGCACCGAACTGCCAAAAACCACGGTGGGAAAAATCCTGCGGCGCGAACTGGTGCGCCAGCATATGGAAGCCGAAAAAGCGCAAAAATAGCCTTCCCCCTCCCCAACACCCACAGGCCTGACAGGCATCCACCCCTGTCAGGCCTTGCCCTTTCGGGCCGCACGCCGCTTGTACGACCATCGCCGGACATCAGTTTTCAGAGCACAATGTCCCCCAACTGCCGGGCAGCGCAATCGGCTCCATCAGCCACAGCGGCCACGATTTTAACGTCTTCTTCCAAACCAGACCCCTGGAGTTTTTTCCGCAAGAGGGCATCAATCTGGAACACGCCTGCCGCATTGCACATTTTGATGTGCACTTCAATGGGCGTTTCCTCGCCCGCCCCGATATTGACTTCGCGAATCGCCAGAGCCGAAACCGAGTGAATGCTGGTCGAGCCGTGCTCAAAAGGAATGCGCGAACGCCCGTGGGTCATATCCAGCGCGTCGCCCAGCCGCACCACGCCCGCTTCCAGCGTGAGGGGGTGGCCGTCGCTGCGGTGGGCAATGATAGCGTGCAGAATTTCCGACTTCACAATGGTGCGCACGTCGGCTTTCGGGTAGATGGCCGGCAGCAGTTCGCGCAGTTTGGTATCGGCAATGATCAGGCTGTATTCCTCGTGGTTGCTGCGGTGAATGCTCATGCCCACATCATGCAGCAGGGAAGCCAGCACAACCACCACTTCGGCGTCTTCCACGGTCATGGCATGGTCGGCAACGATGCCCGGCTGCCGCCCGCGCGCCACCAGCAGGCGCAGCAGCCGCAGCGCAATGTTGGCCACAATTTGCACATGCACCGGCCCGTGGTCGGTCATCTTCAGGCGGGTGATGGCGTTGACATTCTGGGCGTGCCAAAGCGCATAGAGTTCGTCGTCTTCCCGCACGAACGCAAGCAGTTTTTGCAGTTTCGGGTTGTGTTTGGCGGGGACGTTGATTTGCAGGCGTTCTTCGCGCGGCGGCAGCCCGCGAGGAATGGTTTGGTCGGTTAGAGGCTGTTCAGATGCCATGAATGGCCGCCTTCTTCTGCGTGGTCTTCGGGCGAAAAGTTTTCCAGCACGGGGAAAATGCGCTCGCGGATGCCGTCGCGCACCTGCCGGAAGACCTCCAGCCGCTCTGCGGCGGTGCCGGTGGCTGCGGCGGGGTCGGGGAAACCGACGTGCAGCCGCCGCCCTTTGCCCAGCCACACCGGGCAGTTTTTGGCGGCATCGTCGCACACCGTGATGACAAGGTCAAAATCTTCATGGCGATAGACGTTGAGGTGCTTGGAAGCCTGCCCGGCGATGTCCACGCCGATTTCGGCCATCGCCTCAACGGCCAGCGGGTGCACAAAACCGGCCGGCCGGGTGCCCGCGGAAAAGGCTTCCCATGCGCTGCCGAGGAAAGCATTCACCAGCCCCTGCGCCATCTGGCTGCGGGCTGAATTGCCGGTGCAGAGGAAAAGGACACGGCGTTTGGGTTGTTCTGTCATACGTTTCTCTCCTGAAAAACACACGGAGCGGAAGACAGGCCGCCGCTCCGTGCTGAAATGATACGGTTGTTGAGTCAAGCCTGCTTCACTTTTACGGCCAGACTTTCTGCCCGTGGCATTCCATCTGGTGCAGTTTGGCAAAGACCTTGTCGCGCACGGCGGGGGGAAGGGTGGCATAGCCGAGGTCGGCGGCTTTCCTGGCCGCGGCTTCGTCGGTCAGCGACCAGCGGATGTAATCTACCAGCGCTTTGGCTTTGGCGCAATCTTCGTAGTTCTTCATGTGCACGATGAGGTAGGTGTAGCCCATAATCGGCCAGGATTTTTTGCCCGGCGCATTCACGATTTTGGCGGTCAGGCGCTCATCAAAAGCATTGGCGAAGGCAGCCATCGCGTCCTGCATGGTTTCGGCGCTGGCTTCCACCGTGTTGCCCGCGGCGTTCACCAGTTTTGCCATCGGGATGGCGTTGCTCTTGGCGTAGGCCAGTTCCACATAACCGATGCTGTAAGGGGTGGACTGCACAGCCTGGGCCACGCCGGGGTTGCCCTTGCCGCCCACGCCGTGCCCGGCGGCGTCGGCAGGCCACTCCACGGCCTTGCCCACACCCACCTGCGTTTTCCAGGCAGGGTCCACCGCCGCAAGGTAGGAGGTGAAAATTTCCGTGGTGCCGGAGCCATCGGAGCGGTGCACCACCGTGATGGTCTGGTCGGGCAGGGTCACGCCCGGGTTGAGTTTGGTGATGGCCGGGTCGTTCCACTTCGTGATTTTGCCCATGAAAATGCCCACCATGGCCGGGCCATCCAGCACCAGCCCCTTGACGTTGGGCAGGTTATAAACCGGCACCACCGCACCGGCTACCATCGGCAGCATTTGCAGGTCGGGCATTTTCTTGTATTGCGCCTCGCTCAGCAGGGAATCCGACCCCGCGAAGTCCACCGTGCCGTCCATGATGGCCTTCTGGCCGCCGCCCGAGCCGATGCCCTGGTAGTTGATGGTGACATCGGGCTTGACGGATTTGTACATCTGAATCCACTCGTTGTAGACCGGCAGGGGGAAGGTGGCGCCTGCGCCGTTGAGCACGATGGGACCGGCGGCCTGCCCACCGCTTTGCCCGCCCGAAGGGGCCGCGTTACCGCCGCAGGCCGCAACGGCCAGCGCCGCGCCAAGCAACAGAACCAACAGGAAAATTTTGCGCATGTTCTCCTCCAAAAGTTGTGTTCATTCGTCACCGCAATGTTAGCACAACGAGGTTAACGGCGCGATAACGCTATGCTAACGTGCGGTTAACAAACATCGGGCGGCGGCTCATGGCCTTTGGGAAGGGTGAAAGAGAAGGTGCTGCCCTGTCCTTCCACGCTTTCGGCCCAGATGCGCCCGCCGTGCATCTGCACGGTGTGTCGGGCAATCGCCAGGCCAAGACCGCTGCCCCGGCTGTCGCGGGCCTTGTAAAAGCGCTCAAAAATGCGGGGAAGGTCGTCGGCGGGAATGCCCCTGCCGTTGTCGCGCACGGTAAAAATCACCTCGTCGTCTGCCTCGGCAGCCGTGACCACCACTTCGCCGCCGGGAGGCGTAAACTTGATGGCATTGTGCAACAAATTGAGCACCACGCGCTGGATGCTGTGCCGGTCGGCCAGCACGGGCGGCAGGGCCTCGGGCAGTTGCACTTTCAGGGCAACGCCGGCCCGCCCGGCGTAAGAGCCCAGGCGCTGCACCGGTTCGGCAACGAGTTCCGCCGGGCAGAGCCATTCCCGCTGCAATTGCTCCTGCCCCGATTCCAGGCGGGAAAGCGTCAGCATTTCTTCCACCATTTGAATCAGGTTGTCCAGTTCGGTTTCCATGTGGTGCAGAAAACGGCGAGCGGCGGGCGGGTCTTCCCACGCGCCTTCCTCCAGCGTTTCCACCACGGCCTTCATGCCCGCCAGCGGGGTGCGCAGTTCGTGGGAAAGGTTGCTGACGAAATCGCGCCGCATGGTTTCCAGCCTCCGGAAGCCGCTCACGTCGCGCAGGAGCAGCAGGCACCGGCGGCCGCCGGCAAAAGCCGCCGCCTGCACCTGCAAAACCAGCCCGCGGGAAGGCGCTTCGGCCACGCCGGTTTGCGTTTCACCGGAGCGGATGCAGGTTTCCCACAGGGCGAGCAGCGCCGGGAAGGGCGCAATTTCGGAAAGCACGCGCTGGGGGGCTGCTGCCGCGTCGGCGCCCAGCAGGCGGGCGGCGGCCGGGTTGACGAGCAACACCCTTCCGGCAGCATCGGTCAGCACCACCCCCTCGGCGGCGTGAGCGAGCACCACCGCCAGCCGCCGGCGAGCCTCTTCCAGCGCCGCGGCGCGGCTCTGCACACTTTCAGCAGCCCGGTTGAACGCAGCAAACACGCCGCTTTCGGAAGCCGGACGGGCGGCCAGCAGCCGCACCTGCCCATCGCCCTCTGCCAGCCGCTGCAGGGCCTGCTCCAGCCGCGCCAAAAGGGCGTTTTGGCGGCGCACGTAAACGCCCACCGCGAAGCCGCTAAGGCAGGCAGCGATGCCTGCCACTTCCAAAGCCGCAGAGCGCCCCGCCGGGGAAGTCAGCCACAAGGCTGCGCCGCCGCCCGCCGCGCCCACAAGGGCAAAAACCAGGGCTGCTGCACGCAGGGCAGAGCGTCGCATGGCGCTACCCTTCAAAACGGTAGCCCGCGCCGCGCACGGTGATGATGCGGCCGGGGTGCGCCGGGTCGTCTTCAATTTTTTCACGCAGCCAGCGGATATGAACATCCACCGTGCGGCTGCCGCCGCTGAATTCCCACCCCCAAACGCGCTGCAAGATGAGTTCCCGAGAAAGCACCACGCCGCGATGGTGCGCCAGAAAGAGCAGCAGTTCAAACTCTTTGGGCTTGAGACGCACCACGTGGCCGCGAAGCATCACCTCCCGGCGTGCCGGGTCGATGAGCAATTCGCCGAACACCAGCGGCGCGGGCGCGGGCGGCAGGCCATCATCGGCCGGGGCCGGAGCGGCGGGGCGGTTTTCCGGCGCCATGTGGGTGCGCCGCAGATGCGCTTTGACCCGCGCCAGCAGTTCGCGCATACTGAAGGGCTTGGTGATGTAGTCGTCTGCGCCGATTTCCAGCCCCAGCACTTTATCAATCTCGGCGCTGCGGGCAGTGAGCATCAGAATGGGCACCGTGCTTTCCTGCCGGATGAAGCGGCACACTTCCAGCCCATCCAGCCCCGGCAGCATCCAGTCAAGGATGACCAGGTCGGGGCGTTCCCGCCTGGCGAGTTCCACGGCCTGCCAGCCATCGGCGGCCGTGATGACGGCATAGTGTTGTTTTTCCAGGTTGTAGAGCAGCGTATCAAGCAGGGTAGGGTCGTCTTCCACCACCAGAATTTTGGCCTGCATGGGCGCACCCTTTGGAGAAGGGGGGCACGTCGCGGCGCGCGGCTCACAGGGCAGCACCGGATGTTTCCCCCGTTCAAGAACGTCTCGCGCGGCGGCATGGAACAACAAAGTGCCGAAAGCAAGTCGGGGCGGGCGGACTCGAACCGCCGACCCCCGCGTCCCAAACGCGGTGCGCTCCCAACTGCGCCACGCCCCGGTTGCCGTCGCTTGCAAGGGCAAGTATAATGCCCCCATGCGGCAGCGTCAAGCAGGCCCGCGTCGCTGCCCGCTCATCCTCTTTCCCCGGATGTGCCCATGCCGGAAATCACCCTCACTTTCCCCGAACCGCACGTTGGCCTGCTGCAGGTTTCCCGCCCGCAGGTGCTCAATGCCCTTTCGTGGGCGGCGATGGAAGCTTTTGGCGAGGCGGTGGAAGCCGCCCGCGCGGCCGACCTGCGCGCCCTGGTCGTTACCGGCGGGGGGCGGGCGTTCATCGCCGGCGGCGACCTGAAAGAACTGGCTTCTTACCCCACCGAAGCCGACGGCCGCCGCATGAGCCGCCTGATGACCCGCGCCCTCGCCGCGCTGGAAAGCCTGCCCTTCCCGACGATTGCCGCGGTGAACGGTCCGGCGCGCGGCGGCGGCTCTGAAGTTGCCCTGGCCTGCGACCTGCGCGTGCTGGCCGAGAATGCCGACCTGGGCTTCGTGCAGGCGGCCTGGTATGTGACCCCCGGCTGGGGGGCCGGGCAGCGGCTGCTGCGGCTGGTGGGCTATGCGCGCGCCCTGGAATGGCTGCTGACGGGCAGGGTGCTCTCGCCGCAGGAAGCCCTGGAACACGGCCTGGCCAACCGGGTGGTGCCTGCGGGGGAAGCCCTGCCCGCGGCGCTGAGCCTGGCGCGGGAAATCGCCGCGCTGCCCCCGGCGGTGAGCCGGGCCATCAAGGAAGTGCTGCGCGCCGGCCTGACCCTGCCGCCTGCCACCGCGGCCCGGCTGGAACATGACCTTTTCCCGCCGCTGTGGGCTGCGCCCGAGCATGTGGAAGCCGTGCGCCGCTTTGCTGCCCGCAAGCGCGGGGGAAAGGCGTAAAGCCGTGACGCTGCCGCCGGCCCTCTACCACGCCCACCACGGCGCGTTTGCCGCCGACCTGCCCTTCTGGGAAGCCCTGGCCGCCCGCGCCGGCGGGCCGGTGCTGGCGCTGGGGTGCGGCACGGGGCGGGTGGCGCTGCCCCTTGCGGCTGCCGGTTTCCCCACCGTGGGGGTGGACTGGGACGCGGCGATGCTGGCCTTCCTGCAGCGCCGGGCCGCCGCGGGCGGCGGCAGCCTGCCTTTGGGGCTGGTGCAGGCCGATTTCCGGGCGCTGCCCTTCGGGGCAGCCGCCTTCCCCCTGGTTGTACTGCCGTGCAATACCTACACGACCATGCCCCCGCGCGAGCGCGCCGCCTTCCTCCGGGGTGTGGCGCGGGTGCTGCGGCCGGGCGGCTTTTTCGCCTTCAGCGCGCCCAACCCTGCCCTGGTGGCTGCGCTGCCGCCGCAGGCCGAGGCCGAGCCGGAAGCCGCTTTCCGCCACCCCGAGAGCGGCCTGCCGGTGCAGGTGAGCAGCGGCTGGCGGCGCGAGGGCACGCGCTGGACGGTGCGCTGGCACTACGATACCCTGCACCCTGATGGCACGGTCGAGCGGGTGACGGTTTCCCAAACCCACTGGCTGGCGCCGGTTGAGGCCGAGCGGGGCCTTCTGAAAGCCGCCGGATTGCACGTCGTGGCCGAGTACGGCGACTTTGACCACGCCCCTCTCGCCCCGGACGCGCCCTATTGGGTGGTCGTGGCGCAGCGCCTCTAACAAATTTCCTATCTCGCGCTTGCATTTTTCTAACACGCCTTTGCTATGCTATGGGTGGTTGTGAGAAAACCAGCAAAGGAGGTGTGTCATGACCCTGTACCGCATGGATCCTTTCCGCCGGATGGAGCGGCTGATGGATGCGATGGACCGCCTGATGGAAAGCAGCGTGGTGCCGGTGAGCGATACCCGCCAGCGGGGCGTGCGCATTCCGTTGAACGTCAAGGCCGATGACGATGCATTCACCATCACCGCCTGGGTGCCCGGCCTGAGCAGCGATGACCTGCACATTGAGGTGCTGGAAGACACCGTGGTGCTTTCGGGCGAGTTCAAGGCGCCGGAAGGCGAAGGCCTGCTGCTGCAGGAAATCCCGGTGGGCCCCTTCAAACGGGTGATTACCCTGCCGACGCCGCTGGAACCCGGCAAGGCAAAGGCCGAAATTGCCGATGGCGTGCTCACGCTGCACCTGCCGAAGGCCGAAGCCGTGCGGCCGAAGGAAATCAAGGTGGTGGCGAAGAAGTAAGCCCATCCGCACATATCGTTTCGTTCAGGCTGCAGGGCGGGATGACCTCCCGCCCTGCGCTTTTTTGCCGGTATCTATTGATTGGACTTTAGACAATGTGAGGCGAACTCCAACCCTTGCGGGGTAGGCTGAGCACCTTACCAAATCAATAAACGAGCCGATTTCGGGCTTCAGGAAGCGGCCTGAGCGCCCTTTTTGAGCACTTTGTGCCGCTTTCTGGGCGAAAGGCGAGTGCCTTTCGCCCTACCCGGCGACTTTCCTCGGGGTTTGGGAGGCCGAGCCGGTGTCCCAAA